>CAZFPT010000172.1:0-6685 GCA_964521005.1 uncultured Planctomycetaceae bacterium
CTGCGACATGAACTGGGGCACGCTCCAGGTAAGCAGCGACGAGCGACACGCGAATTGCGACAAGGGCACCCGGAGTATCGTTGAAGCCCCATGGTGAGCCTGTCCTGAGCTTGTCGAAGGGCGAAGCGAAAGGTGGGGGTATCGCGCGACGAGCGACACGCGAATCGCGACAAGGGCACCCGGAGTATCGTTGAAGCCCCATCTTGAGCGAAGCGAAAGGTGGGGGTAAGCAGCGGAAATCCATTTCAAATGACAGGTTCCAAAGAGTGATCGTCCCGCATCGACCCGCGATTCCGCCCGCAACAAGTTGCGAGCCCTACGGATCGATACCCCCACCTGTCGCGGAGCTCCAGATGGGGCTTCAAGAGGTTACGACGAAGCGCGATGATACGATCCCGCCCGCAACAAGTTGCGAGCCCTACGGCACGGGCGCAGGGAGACGCCGGTGGCACCCGAGATATCGTTGAAGCCCCATGGTGAGGTACACGAACCGTGGGGGTATTGAGTCATGGGAAAGCGACGTATCTCGGCGACCCCCAAGAAATGTCGTACACCCCGGATGGTCTTCGGTCGGCTGGGGGCGCGGGTCGAGGCGAAGGGCTACCTGGGCGGCCCCGAATGACGCCGTAGCGGGGTCTGCGACTCAGAGTGCCGGTCGCGGCGCCTCAATCGTCGTCATGGTCGTCGTAGTCCTGATGCCGCTTCCGCCGGCGGGGGCGTTTCCTGGTGTCTGTGGCTTCACCGGTATCCTCGTCCGGCTCCCGTCTGGCTCGCGTGGTGAGCAACTGGAAAGCCGTGAAGACCAAAAGCCCCATTCCGGCCAGGATCAGCCAGGGAAGTTGGGATGGCCCCACCGAGACGAGGCCATCAACGATGGCCGAGATCGCCGGCACCCAGTTGTGAGGCTTGAGAATGGCCGCCGGGATCGCGCGAACGTCCAGCACTCCAGCCCATTGGGCCGTCCCCAGCGCGATCAGCCCCACCCCGAAGGCCGAGGTGATCAACGCGCCGAACACGCGCCGCAGCAGACCGGCCAGCACCGCCCCGGAGCCAACGGCGATCCACAGGACGTGCGAACTCCACGTAACCGCCGGCCCGGCGATTCCGGCCCCGGTGACCAGTCCGACTGTCGCGCCGACCAGTACGAAGCCCACCCACCGGCAGACCATCAGCACCACCGCCCCCGTCACGGCCGACGCGATGGGGACGACAACCGCAAGGGCACCTCCCTGCAGCGCGGCCACCAGGACAACCCATGCACCGATCATGGCGCCGGCCATCGCGCCGAACGCCAGGAGGAACACCCGGGCCAGCCTCCAGCCCAGCAACCCCATCAGCACACCGATGGCGATGGTGACCCCGGCAGCGATCTGCATTTGCCGTTCGCCCATCTCGGCCCACCAACCGGGCGCGGGGCCCGGCGAGACGGCTTCGAGATCGGACGAGAGCACCCCCAGCACGCGCGGCGGCACGCCCTCCGCCCCGGAGAGATGCACCACCTTCACGTAGAAAGGCTCATCGCCCTTCCACTGGAACCGTCCACGCAGCACCGCCACGTGCCAGCCGTGGTAGTTCAGGTCCGTTGCATTGCCGGACTGCCCCTCGGGCCCGGCAGAATTGTCCGAGACGCGCAGAGTGAGCTTTCCGCCCGGCCGCAGGCGGTTGTACACCGCAGCGAAGAGATAGCAGTCCCTGGCCCGATCGTCGGCGAGTTCTTCCTCCGTGGCCCGGTTCTCGACAAGCCAGGCCAGCAGTTCGCCATGCGAGCAGTCCACCAGCAGGTCCGGCGGAACGCGATCGGCCGGTACGAGCGTCAGCGACATCTGCATCTCGGGCGGCGTGGTCCGTATGGCCCGGGCCGAGTGTACGTTGATGTGGTCGCCGGTCTCCGACCACGAACAGGTCAGCAGGACGGACACGCTCGTACGGCGCAACAGGGCGTCAACGAAGTTGAGCACCGCCCCCACCTCGACGCGCCCGGCGTCGACGTCCACCAGACGCATCAGCACGTATCTCGGGCGGCCGAACCCCTTGTAGTCGAACCCATCCGCGCGAAGTCCCTTGCGGGCCTCGGGGGCGAAGGTCATCACGTCGCTGTCGCCAGACTGTCCGCGAAGCTCCAACGCCGCCGCCAGCAGCAGAGCATGCAGGTCGGGCCTTTCGGCGATGACGGTCGTATCGGGCACCGGCGGGTCGGGGACGGCCTCGCTTTGGGCGGCGCCGGCCGAGGCGAGCAACAACACGACCAATCCGGCTGCGGCCAATCGTTTCATCGCTGGTTCCCCCACAGGACGGGTTCGGGCGTGCCAGGAGTGCTCTTGGCGCCCCAGTTGGCCCACATTCCGGGGGGAGCCTCCTTCTCTGGCTTGGAGGCCTTGGGAGGTGCGGGCAGTTGCTGCCCGATCGTGTAGCCGATCTTGAAGTAGTTCGACCCGAGCTGAATCTTCATGCCGGCATCGGTGATGACATGCGCCTTGCCAGGCACCTTGACGTTCCCCAGCAACGTAGCCGCGTTCAGTGCGGCGTCCCAATACTCGCCCTCCGCAACATTGATCGAGATTTTCCCCGTCGTCCAGACCGGTGCCGTAAGGGGAACGTAACTGAGAACCAGATCAGAGGCAGTGAAGATTGTGTCGGCCTTGTAGTTCTGCCAGATCTGCTGCTGTTGCACCTCGCCGATGCTCTGGACCAGATCGCCGTAGGAGTCGGCCATGTCGGGACGGTCCTTCGGGTCCATGCGCTTGCTGCTCATGAACTTCTTGAAATCATCGGCGATCATCTGCAGGAGGATGTCCTCGGGGATCTTGCCCGGAGTGGTCACCACTCCGTCCGAGTCCTTGAGGGGCTGGTGTTCGACGTCGCCGGCCCAGCCCAGTTCGCCTGCGTACTTCCCCTTTTTGATGTCCAGCCCGAGGCCGCCGACAAGGTCCACCGGCTTGTCGTCGGCTTTGGTCTGGTCGGCAGGTCCCTGCGAACTCTGCTTTGAGCCCGACTTGTCTTCCGGATCGTGCGATGTGTCAGAATCGCTGGGTTCCTTGTCCGGGTCGGAGGGGTTCTCTCTTTCGGCTGAGCTCTTACCGTCGTCGCTGCTGGTGGGGGTCTTCCCGTTGGCCGGTTCGGGAACCGTGCCGGACGTGCCTTCGCCGTGATAGAACTTGATCATCGGCCAGGCGGCATTGACGTGATTGAACTGGTAGGTTAGCTCAGCGCGAATGCGCATGGGCTTGCCGGCGTGCTCGCTGGCGATTCGGCCCTCGAAGTCATACGTCCCCTGGGCGGCACAACCACCCAGCTTTACCGTCGTGATGTTCTTGCCGCGGTGCTCTTCCCGCGTCATCGTCCCGTGAGCGCCGCTGCCCGGGGTGTAGCTGGTTTCGGCGCCCTGAGGCTGACGCATGAAGAACCCCTTGACAAGCTTGGGGAACTTCGCGTCCGGACCTTCCTTGATCTCCGCGAGCACCGTCACGCGATAGCTGTGCCGGGCGCCTCCCTCGTTCTTTGGTCCCTTGCAGGTGACCGTTCCCGTGACGACGATCCCGTCCTTCGTGGAGGTGATCGACTTGATCGTCATCGAGACGCTCGGTTCAGTCGCAGCCGAGGCGATGACAGGCAAAGCCCACACCGCAGCCGCCAAGAGCAGCAGCACGCCGGAACGCGGACATCTCATGGTTCACTCCTTCGGGCCAACGCATGGGCGAGCAAACGACCTTTGCCAGAGTACAAGGCAGAGTTCTGTCAGATCAGCCAGGTACGCGAAAATGGCGTTCTCAGAGAGGACCGGGCCTCCCCATGCAAACACGACAGAAAACCGCTCTGGGGCAGGCCATTATTGTACCACGCAGGCCAGAATCCGCAACCCGAACGTCTCGCGCCAGAGCATCAGGCGCCCCGCGACGATTGGATCAGGACTGCTCACATCCCTCCAACTCCTCTTCGGCCCTCTTGCTCTCGACCTCGGCCGTCACGGCGGCCTGCAGTCCGCGCTTCGCCTCGGCCATCCAGATCTTGCGGTAGTTGGGCGGGTCCGTCCGCCCCTGGCGGAGTTCCTTCATCCGTCGTTCGTTCATCTCGAAGGCCAGGGCGTAAAGCTTCTCCGCCAGCCAGATGCGATACCCCTCGCCGATGGGGGCGGGGAGGATTGCGCAGCAGGAACGGCTGGAGGACCTCCTGGGCCTTGGGGCCGAGGTAGACCATCCTCTCGTGGCCGTGATGGGCCGTCTTGTGGTCGGTGGGGGTGTACAGCCAGACCTCGCCGCTGGTATCCACGTCGGCCATTGGCCAACCACTCGGCAATCAACCGATCGCAGGCCTCTTGGCTGCGCTGCGTGCCATGCTCGCCAAGGTAGAGGGTTCGGCCGTTCAGCGTCACAATCGCCTGGCCGGAGGCTTTGTGCAGACGGTACGTCGGGAGTGCGTCTTTGGACATCGCAACACCATCCTTTCCGCAATTGTGTAGACTACACACGTTTCGGAACTTCTGGCGCCGCTCTGCCCAACACAGACAGGTAGGATAAATACTTCCTTCGGCTATTCTTATGTCGACTGGGCGTTACTGGACTCGAACCAGTGACTTCTTCCTTGTAAGGGAAGCGCTCTAGCCAACTGAGCTAAACGCCCTTTCGTCGCGTCGGCCCGCGTGCTCCACGCCCGATGGGCTGCGCCCGGCCGACGAGGCAGCATTGTAGCACACATCGCCCGTCAGGCAACCCCCACCCAGCATCGCTCCCAGCTTTCCGCGTACCCCGCCAACCAAGCCACAACCGTCAGGGCTGGCGAACCGTCGCCTCGCGATGCCAGCGTCTGAACGATCGGCGGCGCCGGAGGGAGGGCCGTTGTCCGCCTGGCCGGGAAATCGAGGCGATTTCCCTGTGCAGCCCTGCTCCGCCGCCCCAGCCACGTCGGGCGGTCCATGAAGCCCGGTGTGTCAACCCCGGGTTCCATGCCCGCTGGAATGCAGTTCGAACCCGGCGTTAGCACGCCGGGCTTCCATGCGCGGCAAAACGCAGTTCCGATCTGACTCACGCACGGCCGGACACTCGCAGGCGGGAGCGAAAGACTCGACACGCCTGCCGCACTGGCTGCCCGCGCGCACGAACCGGGCGGGCCCGGAACACCGAGCCCGCCCGGCCTTGCGATTCTACTGTGTCCTGCGTGCCGTGCGTCTTACGCCCGACGACGACGGCGGATGTACCCGCCCAGACCCGCCACAGCCGACCCGACCGCCAACATCGTCAGAGGCTCGGGGACGGCGGCCCGAGTGGACAGAAGGCTGGTCTCTGTCTCTGAATTCCCTTCGTTATACTTAACTGTGAACAGCCAAGTCTCATCGGCTGTCTGCCATGCTGCGATGTCCGCGTCCAAGGCTTCCTGTGTATCTTCTTCGTAAGCGCCCCACCACGCCATGCCAGCAGTGCCAATGACGCCATCGCCGTTTCCGTCGCCGTCCGTGTCATATTCCTGCCACGTGGTTGGTTCAAGCCATGTACTGCCATAGTAATCGTCGTAGAAGTCCAGATCATCACCGTCCCAGGTATTCAACAAAGAAATCTTAAATTTGTCTTGCAGATCCGAGATCGTGGCGTCGGGAACCCAGTAAATCCATGTCAAGCGTTTTCCAAGGTCACCAAAACTGTAGACCACCTCATCTCGGATATCGAACTTGGTCGTTCCAGCCAAGTTAGGATTGACGCTGCTGGACATGTTCACAAATGTTCCATCGGCAGCGGCTGCAAAGGCATCTGCCTCCCATGAGCTATAGTCAGGGGATCCATATTTGTTTGGGGCCGCATCAACGTAGATCGAAACGGAAGACGCAAAGGCGCTACCGCTTGCGACCACCACAATCGTCACCATCATTGCTAGTCTCTTCATTTTCACTGCTCTCCTTTTGTTTCCCTTTGGCCTGGGGATGGTTCCCGTCGGCCTGCTTGGTTGGCCCGCGGTTTGTCGCGGGCGTGGGTCCTCACTTCGCCGGGGGCCTGAACGCCAGACCGACCGGCCGATCCTTTGTATTTATGCTCGCGGCTGCGGCGGAAACAGTCGGCCTTCACGGAGAAGGACAATGCCCCTCTCCGCGAGGCCGTGTTCCCCACGACATTTGTCACCGCGAGGTCGTTGTTCTCTCTTACCTACGCCCGACGACGACGGCGGATGTACCCGCCCAGCCCCGCCACAGCCGACCCGACCGCCAACATCGTCAGGGGTTCGGGGACGATCTGCATCCGCGACGTCAGTGTATTCTGTGTAAAGAAGTGCGTATATCCTTCCGAATGTGTGTATTCGTTTACTGTAAGCTGAATGTCATAGAGCCCCGGCTTGGTCGGTGAAACATACTGCCCGCCCTGGATCCATTCCGGCTTCCAAGAGTTCGCCAACACCCACTCAGGAAGGTCATTGCTGTCGCGGGCACCATCGATGTTCTCAAAAGCAACGGGAGCCTCCCCCCTTATTGTAACGTCATCGAAGACCAAGGAATCGCCATCGTCCCAACTGTCGTCCGGGTCGTCATTATCATCTTGCACTGGCAATGGCATATACGAACCAGCAAAGTACACATCTTCACTCGGATCACTGTCTACCTTTAAGGACACCCAGTACTTATTGGACGAGTTCCAATATTCACCGTCCTTGGGGGAGAACTGGAAATCGATGCGAAGCAGGCCAGCAGCAGAGACGGCTGAATCGA
>CAZFPT010000173.1:0-6637 GCA_964521005.1 uncultured Planctomycetaceae bacterium
ACAACGCCCCGTCGGATCGCCCGGCGGGGTCGTTTGCTGCGCGGTGGATGGCGCCCCCACATCGGCCGGGCGGCGGCGCGGCGGAGTTCGCCACGTCGTGGCCCGGCCTTGCGAGCGCCACCCGGACCTACACAGCCAGGTCCAGGTTCCCCAACTGTCCCAGGGCGGCCTGCTGGTACGGGCTGAGCCCGCCACGGTCGGCCTGCCTGGGCGGGGGGGAGTCCGGCAAGCCTGCCACCTGCGGTTCGGGCGTGTCCTGATGCCCGACGTAGATGGCGCCCTGGCCCTCTCGGCCCATCGCGAGCAGGCGCTTCTCGCCCTGCTCGTCGCGGCTCCACACGCTCACCGCCCTGCCGACGGGCTCACCGTCAGCTCTGCCGGCGGGCTCGCCTTCGACGTCGATCTCCAGCTGCAGCGGGCCCTCGGGGAGCGGACCGGCCTGCGAGAGAAAGACCTCCATCGCCTCACCGGGCGGCGGTCCGAACCGCCCACCCTCCAGCCGGGCCTGGGCGGTCAGCTCCGCGTGAGCCTCCAGCCGGGCGCGTTGGCCGTCCGACGTCGTTGCCTGGAGCTGTGCGTCGGCCTGGACGCGGGCCGACTCGTCGGACGCCTCACTCTCCGTGACGAACCGCCGGAGCATGTGCTCGACCATCGTGATGGCCGCTTCGTCGGCGGCGGAGAGCCCGTCGCTCCGCTCGCCCTCGGGCGAGGACGCGTCCGGGAGCATGACCTCCGTGGGCGTGACCACCTTGAAGCCGTTGTAGCTCTTCGGCGGCGGAAAGACGCCCATCTCCCGGAACGTGCCCCACAAGCCCGAGAGCTTGGAGAACATCTTGACGGTCTGGTCGGACGAGGCAAACTTGGCCGGACCGTCATCGTCTCGGGCGGCGGGTTGCACGTCGCGGAGGGAGTAGGTCTCCAGCGGAGCATCCTCGACCGGCGGCCCGGAGGGCGCCTCAGCCCCGGACGTCTGCCCGCGCTGCGCAGACTCGCCCAGGTGCCGACCGATCCCAGGCCCGCGAACGGGGCGAATGGGACCCGTAATGTCGATTCCTTCAATCCGCATGAGACCCTTTCCGCGCAGCCGCTGCCGCGCCGGTCCGGGAAGAGCCCCGTTCCACGAACGGACACAACTCTTCCTCATGCAGGCTACGATACGATCCACGCCAACGGCAAATCCGATCATCCATGAGAGTATTCCGGGGGGGAAGCAGCGACACGCGAATCGCGACAGGCGACAAGCGACAAGCGACAAGCGACGAGCGACGAGCGACACGCGACAAGCGACAAGCGGGTTGCTCCGTTGGTCGGGCAGTGTGTCCATGCGACGCTTACCGTCGCACGGCCTTCCAGGCCGTGACTGAAAACAGGCAGATTCCCCGAAGACGAAACGGGATCGCGGAGTAGCTGTAGGGCCCGCAACTTGTTGCGGGCGCAACGCCGAAGACGAAAACAGAACATGGGCAGGATGCCCATGCGACGCTTACCGTCGCACGGCCTTCCAGGCCGTGACTGCCGGCGGGCAGGCCCCCAAGCGCGACACATCCGTTTGCCGAAGCGTGTCTATCCGACGTCCTCGGGCGGGTCGGCTACGGGTGTGTCCGAGTCCGCCGGCCGGTCGGGCGCGTCCTTTGTCAGGGACACGGGGATCTGCCCGTCGCCCATGCGGACGTGGATGTCCCGCTGCGGGAAGGCGATTTCGATATCGTGCTCACGGAAGATGTCGTCGATCATGCTGAGCAGATCGTTGCGGACGCGCAGGAAATCCTGCAGGCCGTTGACGTGCACGCGCAGCTCGTAGTTGAGCGTACTGTCTCCGAACTCCATGAAGAACGCCTGCGGCGGCGGTTCTTCGAGAACGCGCTCGGCTTTGCCGGCCACTTCCAGCATGAGGTCGCGCGCCAGACGCGTGTTGGACCCGTAAGCGATTCCCACCGGGACCACCACGCGGATCACCGAATCCGAGAGCGTCCAGTTGATCAGTTGCCCGGTGATGAAGTCTTTGTTGGGAAGGATCAGCTCGCGGCGGTCCCAGTCGGTAATGGTCGTCGCGCGGATGCGGATTCGCGAGACGGTCCCCGTCACGCCCCCGACCGTGACAATGTCGCCCACGCGGATGGGACGCTCGAAGAGGATGATGAGGCCGGAGACGAAATTCGCGAAGATCTCCTGCAGCCCGAAGCCCAGACCCACCGTCATCGCCGCCACCAGCCATTGCACCTGCGACCACCCCACGCCGATGGAGTTGAATGCCATCACCACGCCGATGACGATGATGGCGTACCGCGCCAGGGCGTTGACGGCGTATCGCAGGCCGGCCTCGGCGTGGAACCGCTGCAGGACGGTGATCTCCAGGACGCCCGCGACGTTCCGGGCCGCCGCCACCGTCAGGGCGATCACGACGATCGCCGCAGCCACGTGCGCCAGCGTGACGCTCGCTGCGCCGGTGGACCAGAGCGTCACTTCCCGCAGAATCCCCAGCGCGGGCAGGACGTCGTCCCAGATCATCCACGTACCCACAGCGAACAGCGTGAGCATGATCCACCGCACCAGCGAGCGGGTCTGCTCGTTGACCGCGGCGAGGTCCACGTGTTCGGGCTCGACCTCGGCCACCAGGTCGCTTTGCTCCTCGCCCTCGGCCTGGCGTTTGCGTTTCTCCTCCTGGACAGCCCGGCGCGACTCGATCTCCCGCATGGTCAGCCGACGCCGCCCGATGAACACCGAGCGGATCAGGATCCCATTGAGCAGGATGAGCCCGAGAATCCACCAGATCTCCTCGACCAGACGGGCGGAGAGCTGCAGCGTGGTGTAGTAGTAGCCCATCGCGGCGATCACGCCCAGCAGAACGGGTATCCCGACGGCCAGCAGATACCAGGCACGCCAGAAGCTTGCCACCCAGCTGTCCTTCCGCCGGGCCGAGAGCCCCTCGTGTACCTTGCCGCCCGGGCGCAGGAGAATCGCCACATACGCACCCAGCCCGATCAGCGCCACGATGGCGGCAAGCCTCCCCACGCCGCCCCGTTCTGCCGCCTGCCCGTCAACCTGGGTGGCTGCCACCACAAACAGCAGCGGCAGCCCGATCAGCAGCGGGGTGACCAGCGAAACCCGCACGCGTTTCAGCGCATCGGCAGACCAGCGGAAATGCACCTCGCCCAATCCTCGCGGCCGACTGATCTGACGAAGCAGCGCCAACGGGAACCAGCAGATCGCCACGAACCACAATCCCACGCCGGCTGCGTCCGCCGCCGAGCCGGGTCGACCGCCCGCAGACAATCGCCAACCCAGCAGCGCGACGATCGCCGGGCCGGTCCCCGCCAGAAGAACAGCCAGCACCAGCGACCAGAGCGTCATCCACATCGCCCCGGGATAGTCCTTCTTGACCTCGCCGTCGAGGCGCCGGGCGATTCCCGAGAGCTTCCGGCGCAGCACGACCAGCCCGCCGACAACCAACACGCCCAACCCCACCGCCACCGGATTCTCCGTCGCGTCGCGACGCAACGCCTCGCCCAGCGAGAACCACACCACTGGATCGACAACCCCGCCGACCGCCCCGACCAGTTCGGACAGGTCGCTCAGACCCACCGGCGCGGTCGAGGGAATCCACAGCACGCGCTCATTGATGAACGCCCGCAGCGCTTCGGCCCGCTCGACGAGGACGCGCTTCTGCTCGGTGAGCGTCAGCAGCGGCGAGTAGTACTGCTCGTACTCGTTGATGAGCTTCTGCACGAGCGCCTTGCGGGCCTCCAGCATCTGGCGAAGCTCAGCCAGCAACTCCTCGCGCCGCTGGGCGGACTCGGGAACATTGCCCGCCTCGGCGAGAAGCTGCTCGGCGTAGGCGTCGATGTCGGCCAGGCGGGAACGCCGATCGTTGAGACTGATCAGCCTCAACTGAACCTGGGAAATCTCGTCCTGGAGCGTGTCGATCTCGCGGCGGATCCTGTCGGTGTCCGGCAGCAGGGCCAGCTGGTTGCGCAGGAGTTGGCCGATCTCGTTGGTCGCCCCGACCTTGTCGACCATTTCCTGGAGTGTCTCGAACGTGGTGGTCAGGTCGCTGAGCTGCTTCTGCACGCGATCCAGTCGGCTGCGGGCGTCGGAGAGCTTCTGCAGGGGCGCGTCGGGCCCGACACTCCGGGCGGCCAACTCGGTGTTCTGCTCGGCGACCTGGCTGAGAACCCGGTGTTTCTCGGCCGCCTCGCGTGCGACCTTCTCGGCCTCGCGGACGGTTTCGAGCGACTCGGCCTTCTGCTTCTCGGTGACGGCCTGCTGCCAGGCGTCCACCCTTCGCTGTGCCTCCGCGATCCGGCGGGACAGCCAACTGCTCTCCGCCCGCATGAGCTTTCCGCGGGTCTCGAAGGTCGCCAGCTCCTTCTTCCGCGCCTCGAGCTGGGCAGCCAACGCCTGGCGTCGCGCGCGTCGGGCAACCGCCCGCGCTCTGACCAAGGGCGCCGGCGTATTCGGGTCGGCCGGTGGCACCTCACTCGGCGACAGGCCGGCCAACGCTTTCTCCAACTGGGCGATGAGCGTGGGCAGCTCTTTCAGACGGGCCGGGCGATTGGCAATGCGATCCTCGATCGCCTTGGCCTGTTTCTCAAGTGCCTCCAGCTGCGCCTTGTGCTGCTGGAGAGCGGTCTGCAGCTGGGACAGGTCGGCCTCGGCGGGGATCTCCACCGGCTGGGTGGTCGCCGGTCGGGTGGCCGCCTCCTGCCAGCGAGCGATCCGCCCTGCCGCCTCTTGCTCGTCCAGGGCGTAGGTTTCTGCTTCGTCGCCAGCCAAACCGGCAGCGGCGAGGCTGGCAGCGGCCTTGTCGTACAGGTCGGCCGCCGTCTTGCGTGCCTCGTCAGACAGGCCGTTGGCATCGGTCAGCGACTTCCGCTCCTCGGCAATCTGTTGTTGCGTTAGCGGCGGCTGGAGCGGGGGATCGCTGACGGCATTGGGCTCGACGCCCTGGGCGAGCAATCCGCCAGCCAGCAGCAACCCCACGATCGCGATAAGCGAACGAGAGAGAGACAAGCGTTTTTCCGTATCTGCCGACGTGTTCGTCATGCCGCTCCTTTGATGCATCTGCCTGGCAGGCGTCTCGGCCTGCCCTCTCAGCAGTATAGACCCGCCGAAGACGACGAGCCCGCCACGATCAACCACGACGCAGAATGACGGCCGTCAGGTCGTCGCCCTGGGGCAGCGGGCCCGCGTGAGCACGGACAGCCTGGTGGAGGCGATCAATCATCTCGTCCACGGCACGATCACGATTCTCCCGGAGAAGCTCCATCACGCGGTCCATTCCGAACATATCGCCCGAGGGCGAGTCAGCCTCGAAGAACCCGTCGGTGAGTACCACGGCGAAATCCCCCGGAGCGAACTCGTGCTCGATACGGGTGTCGTACTCGGCGTCTTCGAGAATCGCCAGCGGCAACCCGGTGGCCTTGACCTGCTCGAATTCGTCGCTCTGGGCCGAGTAGAACAGCATGGGCCCGTGACCGGCCGACGCGTAGGTCAGCCGATGGGCGGCGGGGTCCAGAACGCCCAGGAAGCAGGTGACGAACCGCTCGTCACGCAGGTCCTCGTGCAGCAGCTTGTTCATCGCCTCGAGTACCGTCGTGACGTCGGCGTCGCTGCGGGCGATGGCCCGCAGCATTGCCCGGGTCTCGGCGATCACCAGCGCCGGGCCGATTCCGTGCCCCGTCGCGTCGGCTACGGTGAGCATGCAGCGCCCGCCCTGTAGCGGGATAAAGTCGTACGTGTCGCCGCCGGTATCGTCGGCCGCCTTGTTGAAGCCCGCCAGTTCGTAGCCGGCCAACTCGGGCGTACACTGCGGCAGGAGGCTCCGCTGGATGTCCCGGGCGATGGCCATCGCCCGCTCCATCTCCTGCTTGCGGGCGTAGTGGTCCATCAGGCGGGCACGTTGCAGCGCGACGCCGGCCTGGGCGGCAAGCGTCTCGGCGAGGTGCTCATCGCCGGCGGTGAACGCTCCGTCGCGTTTGTTGATGATCTGCAGCACGCCGACCGTCTCGCCCTGGTAGTCCCGCAGAGGCAAGGCGAGAATGGTGCGCGTCCGGTAGCCGGTCTGGCGGTCGATCTCACGATAGAACCGCTCGTCGGCGTAGGCGTCCGGGACGTTCTGCACCTGCCCCGAACGGACAGCCGCCCCGGCGATGCCCTGATCGGCAGGGAAGCGGATCTCCTCCACGCCGGTGGCCACGCTGGAGTAGAGCTCGTGGGCCCCCGAGTCGTACAGCCAGAGGCAGCCACGATCGGCATCGAGCAGTTCGACGCTGCGATCAATGATCAGTTCCAGCAGCGTCTGGAGGTCCAGCTCCACCGCCAGCCGACGCGTGATCTCCAGCACGTGCTGGAGGTCCTGAATGTCTCCGCTGTCGCCGTCGAGCATCGTGCCCTTTCCGCGTTCGCTGCCCCTCCCTATAGGATACCCCCCGTTGGGAAACATGCAAGATGGCGAAACCAGGCCGCGATGGTAAGTCCGCCCGAAAGCGAGTGGCGAGCCCTGCGGCGATCGAGCGACACGCGAATCGCGACGCGCGAATCGCGACGCGCGACGGGCGACGGGCGACAAGTGTTCACACGCACTTGAAGCCCCATCTGGAGCTCCGCGACAGGTGGGGGTAGAGAAGCAAAAAGCAGC
>CAZFPT010000174.1:0-6581 GCA_964521005.1 uncultured Planctomycetaceae bacterium
GGATGGCGGGACGGGGCACCGGCGTGCGGAGACGCCGGTGGCACCCGGTGAATCGTATTTGAAGCCCCATGGTGAGCGCAGCGAACCGTGGGGGTATTGAGTCATGGACAGTAACGCATGTCGCCCGCCCCCAAGAAATATCGCACACTCGCCCGGAACGTGGCGGAGGTATCGGCAGGACGTTAAGGCCGGAGGGAGTGGTAGATCTCGCGGACCTTTCGCGTGGAGAGGGCGTCATCGTAAATCAGGACGTCGTCCAGGGCTCCGCAGAAGTAATTGCTCTTGTGGCGGTGGTCGTAGCCCATCGTGAGGGGAATGTTCCGGACGTCACGGGCAGTACCTTTGCCCGTGCCGGCAAGTTCCCCGTCGATGTAGAACCCGTACGTTCCATCCTTGCACGCGAATACCACGTGATGCCACTTTCCGTCCGTGACGGCCTTGGTTGCCGACGCTTTGATTCCGTAGTCCCGATAGTAGTTCCAGAAGTGCGGTTTGCCCTCGTCGTCGAGCCCGAACATGAACTCACCATGGGACGGCAGGCTCCCCTGGTATCGGCTGGCCGTCGGGCTGCGCTGGGCGAGGATCCACCCGCCGGCCTGCTTCGTGCGGACCCAGCAGGCGATGGACAGTTCGTTGGTGAGGTGCAACGGCCCGGTCTTGGACTGGAAGGTGGCGTGGGTGGATTTTCCGTCAAACTCGGCGGCCCGCCCGAGCACGCCGTCGGTGAGGGTGGCGTTGTGCAGGATCGCGTTGAGGCGATTGCCCGAGCAGTCCCGGGCGCCCAGAAGTTTGTCCTTTCGGCGGACGGTGTCCGGCTCGAACGTCAGAAAGAGTTCTGCCCCGGCGGGTACGGGTCCCCGGAAGTAGGGCATCGCTTCGCTGCGCGTTTCCCGGGCCTTGGCCAGGCGCGTCTCGGCTTTGCTCTTGAGCAGCCCGTTGCTGTTGGGGAGAAGGGCCTGGTAGTGGTGGGCGGCCCGCTGGAGCATGCCCGCCCGGAGAATGTCGCTCTTGGCGGCCATCCCACGACGATACCAACCATCGGCCAATTCCATCCGCTCGGCGGGCGTGGCCGGATCGGTGAGGTCCGCCCGGGCGAGTCCGGCCAGGTCCGCGTCGACCCCTTTGGCCAAATGGGGCAGACCCTCACGCCATTTCTCGCAGGCGAAGCAGAGGTACTCCCCGATCGCCTGGTGTGCCTTGATGTCATCCGGCGTCGCCGAGAGCGTCTGGCGGGCCTTCTGCGCATTTGCGAGCATGAGCGAGTAGGGACCGGTGATCTTCTGGAAGGCGGAGGCCTGTTGGATGAGCGACCGCTGGAAGGATCCGCGGGCGGCGGCGGCGAAATTTTTCAGGGCTTCGTCGGCGTGTTCGAAATCCCGTTTTCGCAGCGCGCGCACCGCCAGACGGCGGAATCCCCGCCCCGCCAGGGCGTACGTATCGCGGTCTTTCGCGCCGCGCCAGATCTCCGTCAGGGCCTTCATCTCCAGGGGAATCCCTGCGACCCGGTAGCGGGTGGCGATCGCGCGGGCCGCCTTCAGTGCCAGTTCAGGTCGATCGCTTCCAAGCCCCATCTTGTAGGCCTGTTTGAGGCAGGCGTAGCGCATCGACTCGCCGGTGGATTCCTTCTGGGCCTGTGCAATGAGTTGCTCGGCCAGGCGAGAGAGTTCGCCGGGTTTGGCGCTGTCCATCTCCCGGCCGTACACCGCACGAATTGAGGCCAGTGCCTCAGTCTGTTTCGGTTCAGACGGAACGGGCTTGCGCCGGTCCTTCTCTTCGGCCTCCACGGCGGCGGGCAAAGCCAGCCAGGCAAGCAGCACCGATAGGATGATTATTCTGCCAGACACGGGATCCCTCTGGTTCACGAGTTGATCAATGCGGCGCGTCTCTGTACCGGACGACCCTATCGCCCCATTATTCGGCTTGGAGGTGAATTCGGCAAGTGAATTCGCAAATTCCGGACGGGTCCCGAGAGGTGCTTTGACCGACGGAGATGGGCGGAAAGCGGTTGCAAATCGCCCCCCGCGGACGTAGACTCCGGCGGTTGACGCACGTGAGCGCATGCGACGAGACGTTCATCGAGGTTCCAAGCCGGTGGCGATGCCGTGAACACCGAACGACAATCGGCCGACGCGGACGCAATCGCCCGGGCGGTGGCCACCCTCAGTCGGGAAGAGCGTATGCTCGTGGTTCTCTGCCGCGAGCTGTACGACGGCGACTGGGATGAGATGATCGCGGACATGCAGGCCCGCCTGAACGGACAGCCGTACATCTTCAAGCTGGCCACCCGCATCGAGGACGACCTGCTGCGGATTCAGCACCTCCGGGAGCTGGAGCGGGAGCTGGGCGTCTCGCTCGGCGATCACGTGTCGTCGTGATGCCCGTCCGGGTCGTGTCTGGCCGGTGCGTCATTCCCTGTCGGGACCACGACGGGCCCGACGCAGTGCGTGAGGAGTAGTCAGATGCGTAGAACGATTGGCTTGGCGATGGTGGTGGGTCTGGTACTGGTCGCCGCGGGCTGCGGCAGCGAGAAGGTCGCCGTCACGGAGGAAACGGTCCTGGCGGGGGTGGACCTGAAATACCACTGGAAGCTGGATCTGAACATCGCCGCCGACGGGGCGACCATCGAGCGGATCTGGCAGATGGGCGACGAGGTCTACTGTCTCACCTCCGACAGCGAGCTGTTCTGCGTGGATGCCGAAATCGGGCACATCCGCTGGTCGATCGCACTGCCGGACGTGGAGGTCAACGTCTTCGAGCCCAGCCATTACGATGGCATGTTGATGACCGAAGAGCCCCTGACCCTCCAGCAGATCCAGGATCCCACGCGGATCGGTCAACTCGACCCCTTCGACGCCGTGCTGGTCAACACGCTGTCTCGGCTGTTGGTGATCGATCGCGACAGCACCGGGACCCCGAAGGTCTATCGAAACATCGAGTTGAGCTTCGCCGCCAACACCGGGGCGACCACCGACGGCCAAAGCGCGTTTATCGGCTCGACCGACGGGTTCTGCCACGCCGTGCTGCTGGGAGCGGCGCTGCCTCGCTGGGATCTCGACCTTCGCACGCAGGTCAAGGCCCGTCCCGAAGCCCACAATCGCCTCACCTACGTCGCGGGCACCGCCCGGACGAACAACACCTTCTACTGCCTCCGCTCGGGCGACGAGTACGAGGTCATGTGGCGCCAGATGCTGCCCGGGCCGGCGGCGGCGAACTTCCACGTCGATTCGCGGGGCTGCTTCGTGCCCTGCAAACGGAACGTGCTCAAAGCGTTCGACGCCGTCAGCGGCGACCCGCTCTGGCCGCCCGTGCCGATGGAAGGGCTGCTCACCACACCGGTGCAGGTCTCGTCCAGCTCGGTGTTCCAGTACGCCAATTACGACAAGTTCTACGCCATCAACATCATTGACGGCTCGGTGCGATGGACCATGCCCGAGGCGCGAACGGTGCTGGCGGTAATCGACGGAAATGTCTATCTCCGCGACGCCTCGGACAATCTCCGCATCGTCAACGAGGTGATGGGCACGCAGGAGGGGACGCTCCCGCTGAGCGGGTTCGACTTCTTCGTGCCCAACACCGACACGCCGGCGATGTTCACCGCCACACGCGACGGGCGAGTGTTCTGCATCAGCCCGGCCGACCAGGCGTCGGTCGTCACCGTTGAGTAGGCCGCCTCTCCGTCACAGCCGATCCACAGACCGGGAAGGACAGCAGGACCATATGGAAGGCGTGAAGATTCGTCGGGCGCTGTTGAGCGTGTACGACAAGACGGGCATCGGTGAGTTCGCCCGCGCCCTCAGCGAGATGGGCGTGGAGATTCTCTCCTCCGGCGGGACGGCCCGGGCGATCCAGTCGGCCGGCATCGACGTGCGCGATGTCCGCGAGTGGACCGGCTTTCCCGAGATGCTCGGGCACCGGGTGGTCACCCTGCATCCGAAGGTACACGGGGGCATCCTCGCTCTCCGCGACGACCCGGACCACCAGGCCGACATCGAAACCTACGGCCTCGAGCCGATCGACCTGGTGTGCGTGGGGATCTACCCCTTCCGCGAGGCCATCGCCAAGCCCGGCTGCACGCCCGAAGAGGCGATCGAGATGATCGACATCGGCGGGCCGACCATGATCCGCGCCGCCGCCAAGAACCACCGATACGTCACCGTGGTGACCGACACGTCCCAGTACGGCCACGTGCTCGACGAAATGCGCGCCAACGACGGGCGCGTCTCCGATCAGCTGCGAGGTAAGCTCGCCCGCCAGGCGTTCGCCCTGACCTGCCGGTACGACACCGCCATCACCAACTACCTCGGGTCCCTGGAAGAGCCCGACGGCCTGCCGGAGCAACTCACCCTGAGCTACCGCAAACAGGCCGACCTGCGCTACGGCGAAAACCCCCACCAGCAGGGGGCGTTCTACACCAACGAAACTCCCGGCGGCGACGAAGCGTCTGTGGGCAGCTCGCAGTTGTTGGGCGGGCGCGAGATCTCCTACAACAACTATTACGACGCCAACGGCGCGCTGGAGCTGGTCAAGGATCTCGACGCCGCCTTCGGCCGACCGGCCGTGGCGATCATCAAACACGCCAACCCTGCCGGCTGCGCGATCGACGACGACCTGGTGGAGGCCTATCGCAAGGCCTACTTCGGTGAGGTCAACGCGGCGATGGGCGGCATCGTGGCGACCAACCGCAAGGTCACCGTGGAACTGGCCTCCGCCATCACCGAGACGTACCAGCGCTGGGGCAAGGATCGCGGCGCGGGCGGGTTCTACGCGGAAATCATCATCGCCCCGGGCTTCGAGGAAGGCTCCATCGACGTCATTCGCGCCCGCAAGGGTTGGGGCCCGCGCGTTCGCCTGCTGGACACCGGCGAGTGGACCGGCCGGCACAACCGCGAGAAGGCTTTGAAGTACGTCGTGGGAGGTCTGCTCGTGCAGGACCGCGATCTGCTGGGTCTCAACGAGGACGAGTGGGAAACCGTCACGAAAATGACCCCCGCCCCCGACCAGCTGGACGACCTGCGGTTCGCATGGATCGTCTGCAAGCACGTCAAGAGCAACGCCATCGTGCTCGGGCGCGACCTGACGTTGCTGGGCGTCGGCGCGGGCCAACAGTCTCGCGTGAACTCCGCGCACCTGGCGGTGCAATTGGCCAAGTCCTACGGCGGCGGGACGGACGTGGACACCAGCGGCTCGGTGCTGGCCAGCGACGCGTTTTTCCCGTTCCCCGACAGCCTCGACTGGGCGGTGCAGGCCGGCGCGTCGGCCGTCATCGAGCCAGGCGGGTCCAAGAAGGACGACGACGTCATCGCCCGTGCAGACGAGCTCGAACTGGCGATGATCTTCACCCACGCCCGGCACTTCAATCACTGATCGTCGTGTCCCGGCCGCCGGGAACTACTTGTAGCCTTCCACGCCTTTGACGGTGTACTTCTCGATCGCGCGGGTGAGGTCCACGTCGTTGATGTTCGCAAGCGTACACATCCAAGCGAACACGTCGGCGAATTCCTCTTCCTTGTTGGCGTGGTCGTCGCCGGCCAGTGCGGTCGCCAACTCGCCGACCTCCTCGACAAACCACATGAAGGTCGCCGGCGTGCCTCTCTCGGCATCCCGCTGGTGGTACTGTTTGCGGATGTAGTCCTGGAATTCTTTGATGGTCATGGCGTCATTCTCGCGATCCCGTCCGCCACTGCAAGCGGCTGTCGATGGCGTCGGGGTCCCGTCGCATGGGCTTCCAGCGCATGATCTGTCCTGTTTCCGAACAAGCTTCGCGATTCCGTTTCCTTGGCCCTGCCTGTCGGCAGCCAGACACGGGCAGGATGCCCGTGCGACGGCGCCGGGGTCGCTTACGTCAGCAGGCCAGAGACGTAAACGGTACCGTGTCCGCCGATGGACAGCAGCGGGATCACCGAACGGCAAACGACGTCATCGCCAACGGGCCATCCAGCCCCGAAGGGGCGGGGAGGATGTAGCCGGCGGCTCCCTCCTGTTGAGTTTCGGTGCGACCAACGAAGCACGGAACGTGTGCGCTTGCGTGACGGGTGGCGAAGCCCATCAATGTCTCCTGCCCGGCCCTTCGGGCCTCGATTCTCAGGAATCGCAGATCGGGACGGATGATCGATAAGGAAGCCCGGCGTGCCAACGCCGGGTTGGATGAGGGAGCCCGGCGTGTTAACACCGGGTTGGATGGGATCCCAAAGCACCGGCGTGCGGAGACGCCGGTGGCACCCGAAATATCGTTGAAGCCCCATCTTGAGCGAAGCGAAAGGTGGGGGTAGAGAAGGGAAAAGCAGCGACAAGCGAATCGCGACGAGCGACAAGAGGTTGATGTGCAGTTGAAGCCCCATGGTGAGGTACACGAACCGTGGGGGGTAGAGAAGCAAAAAGCAGCGACAAGCGAATCGCGACGAGCGACGGAGTGATCGTCCCGCGATCCCGCCCGCAACAAGTTGCGAGCCCTACGGCCTGGCGGCAGACCCGGCCTTGACAGGCCGGGCTTGCCGGGTATGAGAGTTTCCGCGCGTTAACCGGACGAATGATCGACGAGGAAGCCCGGCGTGCCAACGCCGGGTTGGATGGGATCCCAAAGC
>CAZFPT010000175.1:0-6568 GCA_964521005.1 uncultured Planctomycetaceae bacterium
GCCGGTCGGCAGAGACATGGGGAGCTATCCGTCTTGCCTTTGCTGCAGGCGGCGCAAGGCCTGCTCGGCACGTTGGCGGAGAAACAGCTCGGGTTGCTCCATCGCCGCCCGGGCACTGACCTCGTCGGCCACCAGGGGCAGCACGTCGGCGAAGGCGTCGGATGGCGCGTCGGGCTGGGCGGATCCGGGGATGCACACGCAGGGAACGCCGGCGATCCGGGCATCTTCGGCCACCGCCAGGGGCGCCTTTCCATAGGCGGTCGACGCGTCGAAGCACCCCTCACCGGTGAGGCAGAGGTCGGCTCGGCGAAGTCGACCGGCCAGGTCCACCGTCGTCGCCACCAGGGCGGCCCCGTTCTCCAGCGACGCGCCCAGCAGACCGGCCAGGCCCGCCCCGAGCCCGCCGGCGGCACCGCCCCCGGTCATGGCGGCGATGTCCACGCCGAGTTGCTCGTTCACGACGGCGGCGAGTTGCGCGAGGTTCTTCTCCAGCGAGACGACCCCTTCGGGGGTGGCGCCCTTCTGCGGCCCGAACACCGCAGCTGCCCCGCGATCGCCCAGCAGCGGGTTGGTCACGTCGCAGGCGGCCCGGAGCGCCACCTCCGCCAGACGGGGGTCCAGCCCCGACAGGTCGATCCGCGCGAGGTGCTCGAGGTCCGCGTTGGCAATCCCGCAGACGATCGGCTCGCCGGCGTCGTCGTAGAACTCCGCGCCCAGCCCCTGCGCGCAACCGGCGCCGCCGTCCACGGTGGCCGACCCGCCCAGGGCGACGATGATCTCCCGTGCCCCGGCGTCCAGGGCTGCGGCGATGAGTTGGCCTGTCCCGAAGGTCGTCGAGCGGTGCGGATCGCGCAGCTCGCCGGGCACGCCCGCCAGTCCCGACGCAGCGGCCATGTCCAGCACCGCGGTTTGGCCGGCGATTTCTCCTTCGCCGGTGGCCCGCGCCCGGGCGGCAGAGATACCCACCTCCCCGGGCAATACCGCCCGTTGGGGCGAGGCGAGCATGGCAAACCGCGCCCGCACCTGCGAGCCCAGTGCGTTGTAGACGTCGGCGTGTATCCACTCGCCCCCGAGGGCAGCCAGCATCGCCGCAGCCGTGCCTTCTCCCCCGTCGGCCATCGGGCACACGTCGATCACCGCCGACGGGCACGCCGAGAGCACGCCCTCTGCCAGGGCGGCGGCGACGTCGGACGCGACGAGCGATTCCTTGAATGAGTCGGGTGCGATGACAACTTTCATGGCGGTCCTTCGGTCAGGTGGCGGAGGCTATCGGCCTTTCTTGCGTGCGGTGAGGGTCACCCAGGCGGCCACGTTGCCGCGGGCCACGCCGATGCGGATGGACTCGCCGGGCTTGAGGTCTTCCAGAAGCGTGCCCACGTCGGCAGGACTTTTCACGTACATTCGTCCGACCTGGAAGATCACGTCCTTGAGCTTGAGTCCGACCCTGTCGGCCGGGCTGCCCTCATCCACGGAGGTCACCATCAGGCCGCTCTCCAGCGGCAGGTCCAGGTCGGCGGCGAGCTTGCCGGTCACGCGGCGCAGCGTGAGCCCGAAATGCTCGCGGGCCAGTTGATTGGCATTGGGCTTGGGTTTCTTCGCGAGGGTGACCGATGTATCGAACTTCTTGCCGTGCCTCCGCAGCGTGAGCTTGATCGTGTCGGCGGGCTTGCGGGGAATCATCGTCACGATGAAATCGGTGATCTGCCCGACGGCATTGCCGTCCACGCGCGTGAGGCGGTCGCCCTTCTGCAGCCCCGCTGCCTCGGCGGGCGTGTCCTTGCGGACCTCGGTGACGATCAGTTGCGGTCGGCCGGTCTGCCTGTCGCGTTGCTGGTCGAGCCGGGCGCCGAACACCACGCGGTTGAGTCGCTCGTAGTCCAGCAGATCGGGAAACTCCCGGGCCAGGGCGTCGACGGGAATCGCGAAGCCGATGTTCTGGGCGTCGCCGCGGATGGCGGTGTTGATTCCGATGAACTCGCCCTTGATGTTCAGCAACGGCCCGCCGGAGTTGCCCGGGTTGATCGGCGTATCGGTCTGCACGAGCCCCTTGTACTCGGCCCCGCTGGGGAAGGTCAGCTCGCGGTCGGTCGCCGAGATGATCCCGCGCGTCAGCGAGTTGGCCAGCCCCACCGGGTTGCCGATGGCGATCACCGTCTCGCCGACCATCAGATCGTCGCTGCGCCCCAGGGGCAGGTGCGGGAAGGTCTTCTTCTTCGGGTGAGAGATCTTCAGAATCGCCAGGTCCCGGGACGGTTCTGCCGCGAGCACCTCTGCGGTGCATTCGGTGTCGTCGGAGAGGGTCACCTTGATGCTGTGGGCCCGGGCGACAACATGAGCGTTGGTCACGACGTAGCCGTCCGGGTGGACGATCACGCCGCTGCCGAGGTTCTGCACCGTCACGTCGCGCCGGAAGGGGCTGGGGAACATCTCGTCGAACATCCCGCGCGTGCGAATCACCGCCCTGGTCGAGATATTCACCACGGCCGGCTTGGCCCGGCGATAGGCCAATACCACCGGCGTCACGCGCGGATCGTTGGGATCCAGCGGCGTGTTGGCGTCGCCGGCGCGAGCGCCCGCCGCTGCGCCGACAACCAGCATGACCACCAGAAATCGTCGTTTCAGCATGTCAGCACCTCCAGGTGCTTCTCCTTATAGGTGCTCCCCACGTTGACCGCCTCGATGTGTCCGATGCGCTCGCGCGCGGGCCAATGCGAATGGCCGCAATATACGTGGGAGACCTTCGGGCAGTCCAGAAGCGTTTGCCCCAGCCGATCGGCCCCGAGATAGGCAGCCGCGAAGGCGAACCGATCCGGGCGATGCTGCGGAACCAACTGCCTGAACGGCAAGTGATGCATCATCGCCACAATCTGCTCGCAGCGGGGCGCGAGGGCGGCGAGTTGCTCGCCCAGTCGAGCGTCGCAGCGGGCGGTGAACTCCTCGTCGCTCATCCCCAGCCGAACGCGCTGGCCGTCGCGCCAGCGGACGCCCATGCGCATGTGGCGCTCGGTGAGCAGGTCGCGATGGTCGGCAACCAGCTCGTCCATGCCATAGTATTCCGCCGCCCCGGGCGAAGCCTTGGCGAGGTAGAACGGCAGCGGGATGCCCAGCGATTCCTCACGCAGCGAGTAGTCGTACCACCCGATGGACCCGACCAGGCCGACCCCGCCCAGGATCGCAGGGGCGTGGTCCAACACGGCAAAGTCCGCATCGGCCGCCACTGCGGGAATCACCTCGTGATAGCGCGCCAGCGAGTCCGGCCCGTCCGGCGTGGTCCACAGGCAGTGGTTGCCCGGAACCAGGAACTTCCGCCCGGGGAACTCCGCGAACAGCGCCAGGCACTGGGCGAAGGGTTCGAGGTCCTCCCCGGCGGTGTCTCCCAGCAGCACCAGCGCGTCGCCCCCCTGTTGGCAGGCCCTGCCGGCGAGGCGTTCGACCGGCTCGCGCGACCGGGTGATGTTGTAGTGCAGATCGGCTGTGATGAGGATCTTCATGGCGGGTCGCCATTGTACGGGCCTCGGCCCGGCGTGTCTGCATCGAACCGGCCGTGACGGGTTCGCGCTCGCAGCCGACCCGTTTCGATGTATAATGAATTGTCGCCTCGACGTTTGACAATTTCGTGGTGCGCTTTAGTATGCCTAACGCCGGCAGCGGGCTTTGACCCCTCCGGACGGGCCAAACATGACCATCGATCGAGAACGCGAGAAGTTCAGCTCCGAGGAACTGGCACGGTGCCTCAGTCACTACGACCTGGGGGCGGTTCACCGCGTGCGTGAGTTTCCGCGCGGCTCGCGGCGGGCACCGAAGGTCGTCATCGAGGCCGACAAGGGCAAGTTCCTTCTCAAACGCCGCGCCAAGGGCAAGGACGATCTGGCGAAGGTCGCCTTCACCCACCAGATCCAGATGACCCTGGCGGCCCAGAATTTCCCCCTCCCCCACCTGATCGGAACGCGGGAGGAGAACAACTCGCTGCTGATTCTCGACGAGAACGTCTACGAGCTGTTCGAGTACATCTCCGGCGGCGGCTACGACGGCTCGCTGGACGCCACGCACCATTCCGGACGGATCCTCGGGCTCTATCACAAGCTGCTCGAGGAGTTCGATCCCGAGTACGACCCGCCCCGCGGCAGCTATCACGACGCCAAGGCGATCCACCAGGCCATCCGCAACACCGTCGGTTCGATCCCGCTGGAGACGCGTCCGTCCTCGGAGGTACTCACCCAGACGGTCGGAAGCGTCGAGCAGCGGTATCTCGACTGCGCGTCGGCCGTCAATGAACTCGGGCTGGACGACTGGCCCGAGCAGATCGTCCACGGCGACTGGCATCCGGGCAACATGCTCTTCAGCGAGCGGCGCGTGGTGGCCGTCATCGACTACGACGCCGCCCGCCTCCAGCAGCGCGTGATCGATCTGGCAAACGGGGCCCTGCAGTTTTCCATCATCGGGGGCGACGAGAACCCCGCCGCCTGGCCGGACTATCTCGACGAGTCGCGTTTCAAGCGGTTCATCCGGGCGTACGACGACATCAACGTCGTCTCGACGGCAGAGCTGCGGGCGATTCCCTATCTCATGTGCGAGGCGATGATCGCCGAAGGCGTGTTGCCCATCGCCGCCACCGGAAGCTTCGGGCGGTTCCAGGGCTTCTCGTTCCTGCAGATGATCTCCCGCAAGATCGACTGGATCCTCTCGAACAAAGACGAGCTGGTTTCCATCGTCGCCGACTGATCGCCGGCCGCTTCAGGGATTGGCCAGTCGCGTGTATTGATCCCCTCGCCCGGCGCGGATCTTCTCGATCAGCTCCGGACTCCACGAATCGGAACGAATCAGCGGAGCGATGTAACTGGCCACGAACCCGCTTGCCGACGACGACATGTGCCCGCCGCTGTGACCGGTCCGGGCCATCTCCTTGGTCCACCCGATCTGATAGAGCTTGCGGTACAGCCGACGGCGCGTGCCATAGTCGGGCACCTCGAAGCCCTCCTTGCCCGCCGAAGCGGTGTGCTTGCCGTCCATGGTCCCGGTGATCGTCGTGCCCAGCCCCAGCAGCATCCAGTCGCCGGAGGAGTGGAAATTCACGATCCCCTGCTCGACGTTCGCCAGCGCCCGGTCCAGCATGTACTCCGGCGAGAGGGACGGAGCGAGCATCACCACCCCGTCCACCGGCGTGTCCGGGGGCATCGCCTCGGCCGCCCAGGCAGCCATCGCCCCGCCACCGCTCTGGCCCACCAGGTACACCGGGTTGCCCGGATACTGCATCTTGTATCGCATCACGCGGTCGGCCAGGTCGTAAGAAAGCTGGCGGTTGCGCTGTTGCGACCGCTGATTGATCACCAATCCCATGCGGGTGGCCCATTCCCAGTTCTCGATGGCCAGTTCCACCCCGCCGGTATCCAGGCCGTTGCAGATCGCCTCGTTCAGCGGGCCGCGACCCTCGATACCGCTCAGAACGATCACAAGCCCCTTCTCCAACCGCGGTTCGGTCACAAAAGGCTGACCGCTGCCGCAGCCGACAGACAGAAGCATCATCGAGAATGTCAGGCAGATTCCGATTCGCATGGTAGTCCCTATATCGGACGCACCCGACGAAGGCGTGCGTTGGCTTCGAAGTTTTCCGGCGCCCGGCACGGCCCAACTCAACGCCCAGGCCGACCCGCGAGAAACTCGCCCTCACGGACCTCCTCGATCAGCCCCGCATTCCACCGCGGCGCCACAACCAACGGAGCCACGAAATCCCGCACGAACCACCGCGCCGAGCTGGACAGATGCCCCCCCATATGACCGCTGCCGGCCATCTCGGGCTTCCAAGCAATCTGGTACACCTCGCGGTACGCCTCGGCCGCCAGCGAGCCCGGCGGAACCGCAAACCCCACCATGCCCGCAGAATCGCTCCGCTCACCATCCATCGTACCGGCCATCCGCGTACCGAGCCCGAGAATCACCCAATCGCCCCGGCTGTGACAGTTCACCACCCCCCGCCGACTCGCCGCCACCGTCCGCTGAAGATCGGTCCTCGGCGACAACGCAGCCGCCAGCAGAATCACCCCCTCCAACGTGTTTCGCGGCAAGCGCTCCGCCGCCCAGACCGCAATCGCGCCCCCGCCGCTTTGCCCCACCAGAAACACAGGCCGACCCGGATAGTCCACCTTGTACTCCGCCACCCGACGCGCGACGGCCTCGGCCTGGCGATAGTGATGCTCATCATCCCGCAGGTTGTACCACCACATCCCCGGAACCGCCCACGGGTAGTTCTCGATCGCCAGGTCCACCCCGCCGGCGTCCAGACCCCTGCAGATCGCCTCGTTCAGCGGACCTCGACCCTCCACGCCCGAAAGCACCACCACCAGCCCACGCTCCAGGCGAACCTCGGAAACGTAAGGTTGATGATTGCACCCAGCCGACGACAAGACCGCCAGACCGACCAACCCGATCAACCAATATGCATGTCTTCCAGCCATTCGGCCAAGTATATCGCCTCGCTCCGCCGCTGCGCAGGACATTTCTCCCGGCATCGTAGCCGGGGTGGTCGGGTGGCCTTGGGGGATTGCTCCCCCAAGGCTCCCACAGATCCGGA
>CAZFPT010000176.1:0-6498 GCA_964521005.1 uncultured Planctomycetaceae bacterium
TGCTCGCCATTACCGAACGTCTCGGCGGGGTGGGCATGCTGACCAGCTCGTTCTTCTGGTCGCTGGTGTTGCTGGCGATCGTCACGCCGTGGCAGCAGTTGCTGATGGGGAACGTCGCCTGCGGAGCCCTGTACAACAGGGGCGAGCTGTACTCGTGGGTCGCCAGCGTCAAGCCCTCCTGGGGCGGACACGCCGACATTTACGGCAAGATCCTCTACTACGCCCGTTTCCTGGGCTACCCGCTGCTGGGGCTGTTGATCTGGCTGGTGACGCAACTGAAATTCGCCCGTGGCTTCCGAGAAGTTCATGGGGCGGCGCCGGCCGAGACGAAACGCAAGCGACACGCCAAGCCGCGAAGCGAAGAGGTCGAAACCCCCGACCTGCCGCTGGAAGACATCCAGTAACACTCCCCGCCGAACCGATTCCCAAAGGCCCAGCCGTCACGCGATGGCTGGGCCTTTTCTTGGCGCGCGGGGACGGCTGGCTCAACTCCCGCCGGCGCGCTGGTCCATCCACGTCTCGGCCAGGGCGTGCAGCGTCTCCTGGAAGCTCGGGTGGGCGTGAATCGTGTGGTAGATGTCCGCGAGCGTCACGCCCTGCCGCATCGCCAGGCCCAACTCGTGGATCATGTCCACCGCGTGGGGACCGATCCACAACGCCCCGAGAATCGCCCCGTCGTCCCTGTTGACAACCAGTTCCAGCCCGCCGGCGGTTTCGGCGTACAGCCAGGCCGTCCCGGCCTCGGCGTAGTCCTTGTGCAAAACGTCGACCGCCTGCTGGCCGAGTTGCTCCCTCGCCTCGTCGGGCCCGAGACCCACGTGGGCGACCTCCGGGTGCGAGTAGACTCCCACCGGCAAAACGGTGCGGTCGTCCCGCGTGTCGACGCCCATGATCTGATCGCCCGCGACGATGCCCATCCGCTCGGCGAGGTGGCTGTGATTGCGAAGCTCAGCCACGTCGCCGGCGGCGAAGATGCCCTCCACACTCGTGCGGCAGCGATCGTCCACGGGGATGTAATCGTCCTCGCATTCCACGCCGATCTCTTCCAGGCCCAGCCGGGCGGGGCAGCTGCGTCGACCCACCGCCACCAGCGCGTGCGAGCCGCGGAACGAACAGCCCGTCCCGCACTCAGCCGTGAGGGTCTCGCCGTCGAACGAAGCGCCGGTCACCTCCTGCCCGAGATGCACGTCCACCCCGCGGGCGGTAAGGCTCTCGTGAACCACCTCACCAGCGCGGCCGGGCAGTTGGTGCAGCAGGCGGGGCATCATCTCGACCATGCACACGCGCACGCCGAGTTCAGCGTAGGCGGTGGCAAACTCACAACCCAACGGCCCGCCGCCGAGAACGAGAATGCTCTCGGGGAGGTCGTCGGCACCGGTGGCGTCGTCGCTGGTCCACACCCGCCCGCTGTCCCATGGCAGGAAGCCCGGCCGGGCCGGTTGCGACCCGGTCGCGATCACCAGACACCGCGCGGTGAGAGTCTTCTCGCCGTCCGGCGTCTCGACCACGACGGTGTGGGCGTCGCGGATGTGCCCTCGCCCGCGGATGACGTCGATCCGATCCATTCCCGAGAGTTTGTCGCGTGTCGGGGTGCGCAAGGCGTCCACGATTTCCGCCACTCGGGCCATCACGGCCCGGCCGTCAATGTCGGGCGCAGCCGGCGGGATGGCGACGTCGTCGGCATGGCCCATCTGCCACGCGCGATGGCCGCTGGCCAGCAGCGCCTTGGTGGGCATGCACCCGACGTTGAGGCAGGTCCCGCCCAGGAAACGGTCTTCCACGATACACGCCCGCCCGCCGCGCAGGCGCACCTGTTGGGCGGCCGCCCCGCCGCCCGGGCCGCCACCGATACAGATCACGTCGTAGGCAAACTCGGCCATGGGTGGTCCTCTCATCCTTGCAGGAGCGACTCGGCTCCGTCGATGTACACGTTCGCCCCGGAGACAAAGGTCGAGTCTTCCCCGGCGAGGAACCGCACCAGTCGGGCGACCTCCGCCGGCCGGGCGGGGTCACCGCCGGTGAGCGGTACGGTTCCCTGGGGGTACTCCACCGGCGGGCCTGCGTCCTCGGTGTCCCGGTGTTCGGTTCGCTGACCGATCTGCGTGCGGACCGGCCCGGGGCAAATGGAATTGACGCGGATGCCGTCCTCCGCCAGCTCCAGGGCGATCATCCGCACGAAGGCGACCTGGGCGGCCTTGGAGCAGGCGTAGGCCGTCGCCCCGGTGTTGGAGAACACACGGTTGCCGTTCACCGACGCGGTGACCACGATCGATCCGCCCCGCGCGCGAAGCAGCGGCAGGGCGCATTTGACCGTCAGAAACGTACCGCGCAGGTTCACGTTGAGGGTGTGGTCGAACTCCTCGGGCTTGAGCTTCTCCAGCGGTGCCCACACCCCGTTGATGCCCGCATTGGCGAACACCACGTCCAGCCGACCCCAGCGCTGCTTGACCTGCCGGATCGCCTGTTGAACGTCGTCGGCGTCGGAGACATCCGCTTTCACCGCCAGAGCGTCGCCGCCATCGCCGGAGAGTTCGTCGGCGAGTTCGCGGACGGCCTGTTCCTGCATGTCCAGCGCGGCGATGGAGTAGCCGTCGCGGCTGAGCAGTTCGGCGGTCGCCCGCCCGATGCCATTGGCGGCCCCGGTGATCAGCGCGACGCGATCGGCTTGCGTGTCGTTCATGGTGTGTCCTTTCGTGGGGCTATTTCTCGCGGTCGACCGGTTCGAGCGTGTCCAGCACGTCGTCCAGCCTGGCGGTGGCCAGCGCCACCGACGTGTCCGCGCAGCCGTAATACATCCACAGCTCGTCGCCTCGCAGCAGCAGCCCGGTGGGGAACACGACGTTGGGCACGAGCCCGGACATCTCGTAGGGCTCGCGGGGCTTCATGATGCAACTCGGCGAGCGGTGGGTCATTTTGTAGGGGTCGTCCTTGTCGAGCAGCGCCGAGCCCACGCGGTAGATCAGCTCGCCGCCGTAGGCCTTCACGCCGTGATAGAGCAGCAGCCAGCCGTCGTCGGTTTCCACCGGCGGCGGACCCGCGCCGACTTTTACGGCGTCCCACGCCGGGCCCTGGTGTTCGCGGAGCACACAGTGCGGCTCGCCCCAGTAGAGCAGGTCGCGGGAGTAGGCGATCCAGATGTTCTCGATTCCTCCCCCGGCGTCCGGGCGATGCAGCGCGGCGTATCGTCCCTGGAACTTCCGCGGGAACAGGACGGCGTCTTTGTTGTTCGGCGAGAAGATCAGCCCGATGCGCTCCGCCTCGACCAGGTCGGTGGTCTTGGCCAGGCCCACCGCAGCGCCGGCCGGCGAGTAGGCGGTGTAGGTGATGTACCATGCCTCTTCGTCTGGCAGCCAGGTGGCGCGGGCGTCTTCCACGCCCCACTGCTCGTAGCGCCACTCGGGCAGGCCGAACTCCAGCAGGGGCCTTTCGTCCACCCGCCAGCCGTCCACGCCATCGTCGCTCCAGGCGACATGGATGTTGGAATACCCGGTCGCCTGCTCGACGCGCAGCAGCAGGAAGACCCGCCCGCCATGCTCGCCGGCGCCGGGGTTCAGCACCGCCTCAGCCAGCACGGGCAGTTCGTCGGCAGTCAGGATCGGGTTGCATTCGGCGCGCCGGAAGATCGGGCAGGTCGTCTCGTGTCGCACCCGGCAGCCGGCGGACTGTTTCTGATCGGCCGTCCCGCCCTGGCGATGCTGGCCGGGGTGGGCGTGTGCGGCGTCCTCGTCGCTGCTGCCTCGCAGGACGTTGGACTTCTGCTGGACGTTCTTACTGACCTGCTCGTGGTCGGCCATCGCTGCCTCCTGGTTCGCTGGTACTCAACGTCTCATGATTCATGCTATACGCTCAGCTTGCGCGATTGCGAAAAGGGCCCGCCCCGGCGGACAAAAGTTCCTCGCGGCAGGAAGGCCGGGATGTTGCCCGCTATACTTCCCTGAGCACCCGTGCTCCCCGAGAGAACCGTTTTGCGGATAGAAAGGAACCCGACGTGAAGATTGCACCTTTGCCCATGCCTGCCGACAAACCGATGCCCGCCCTTGGATTCGGAACGTTTCAGCTGGACGAGAAGACCGCCGAAAACACCGTCGCCGCTGCATTGGAGATCGGCTACCGCCACATCGACACTGCCGATATGTACGGCAATCACAAGGGCGTCGGACGGGGGCTCAGACAGGCCGGCCTGGGACGCGACGAGGTGTTTCTGGTGACCAAGATCTGGCACGACCGCCTCCGACCCGACGACCTGATCGCCGACGCCAACCGCTCCCTCGATGAGCTGCAGGTGGACTACGTCGACCAGTTGCTGATCCACTGGCCCAACCGCGAGATCCCGATGGACGAGACGTTCTCGGCGATGGATCAACTGGTCAAGGAGAGCAAGGTCCGCACCGTGGGCGTGAGCAATTTCACCATCGCCCATCTGCGCGAGGCGATGGATGCCTCGCCCCAACCCATCGCCGCCAACCAGGTGGAGTTCCACCCGTACCTGTACCAGACAGAGCTGATGGAGTTCTGCCAGGACAACGGGATCGCCCTGGTCGCCTATCGCCCGATCATCAAGGGCGAGGTCAAGGAAGACCCGGTCCTGCAGGATCTCGCCGGCCATTACAACGCCACGCCGATTCAGGTCGCCCTGCGATGGTGTCTCCAGCACGGGTTGGCTGCCATTCCGCGGTCCAGCTCGCGCGACCACATCCAGGAGAACTACGACTGCCTGCAGATCAAGCTCGATCCGAACGACATGAAGCGGATCGACAACATCCAGACCACCCACCGCTACATCGACCCGGACTTCGCGGAGTTCAGCCGCTCCGAATGACGCCCGAGCCGGGGAACCGACCATTACTGCTTGCCTGATCGGGCGAGGCGACAGATAATGCCCGGCCATGAGTGAATTGCAGAACAATCGGATCGTGCGGGCGTTCGACGAGGCACGCCAGGCCGGCTCCAAGCAGTTGCTGCCGTTCCTGACGGCAGGCTATCCGGACGTGGAGACGACCGGGGCGCTGCTCAGCGAGATCGAACGTCGCGGGGCGCGCGTCTGCGAGCTGGGCATGCCCTTCTCGGATCCCGTCGCCGACGGACCAACGATTCAGGCGTCGTACGTGGACGCGCTGGCCGGCGGTGCGACGGTGGACGGGATCTTCCAGCAGGTCCGGGCGTATCGCCAGGGCGGCGGCGAGCTGGGGCTCATCAGCATGGTGAGCTATTCCATCGTGTACCGTCGCGGGGTCGAGGCGTACGTCAAGGCAGCTGTCGATGCGGGGCTGGACGGGCTGATCATCCCCGATCTGTCGCTGGAAGAAGCCGCCCGAGTCGAGCAGGTCGCCCGCCAGGCGGGGCTGTGCAACATCATGCTGATCTCGCCGAACACGCCCGAGGAACGACGCAGCCAGATCGCCGATCACTGCAGCGGGTTCATCTACTTCATGTCGGTGGTGGGCATTACCGGCCAGCGCGACAGGCTGCCCGACGAGACCATCTCAGCCGTCGCCGCCCTGCGCGAGCGGACCGAAACGCCGATCTGCGTAGGATTCGGGATCTCGACGCCCGAAATGGTCGAAACCGTCTGCCAGGTCGCCGACGGGGCGATCGTCGGCAGCGCGATCGTGAAACGAATCACCGCCGCCAAAGACAAACCGCGCGAAGAACTCGTGAGCGAGGTGGGCCAGTTCGTCGGCGAACTGCTCACCCCGCTGCAGTAGCTGACAGGGGATCCGGCGATGGGACAACACAAGCCGCCAAAAGCATGGAGAGAGCGTTGGTGGTGGGTCCCGATCACGGTGATCGCCGGTTGGGCAGCGGCGTGGGGATACGCCATTGGTTGGACGTTCGCGGAGGGCTTCCTGAGCGAGTGCTGGTGGCTGATATTAGGGACCGGCCTGGTGGTCGGGGCCGCGGTGCGTCTGGTCGGTCAGCCTGGCCTGATGCGGTTCGCGATCGTCGGCGCGGTGATGTCCGTCTACGCAACGGTGCTCGGGAGCATGGTGGCTTGTTCACCGCATCTATGGAGGGACCTGATGGGTATCATCATAGCGGCCATCGTCGGATTTCTCGTTGCTGGCCTGCCGTTGAAAGACAAGGCGACGGGTTAGCAGATTCGCCATCAGTTGGTAGGGTCCACCGGGTACCACCGGCATCTCCCTACGCCGGTGCCGTAGGGCTCGCAACTTGTTGCGGGCGCGATCGCAGGTCGATGCGCGGCAATCACTCCTTGGAACTTGTGATTTGGAGTTTGGATCTTCACTTCTCGACCCCCACCTGTCGCGGAGCTCCAGATGGGGCTTCACGCGTCGCACGGCCTTCCAGGCCGTGTCTGCCGCAGGCAGTTCTCGCCGAAGGCGAAACGGTATTGCGGGGTCGGTTTGGAAGGAGAACAGAACATGGGCTCCGATGCCCATGCGACGCGATGGCCGTAGGGCTCGCAACTTGTTGCGGGCGCGATCGCGGGGCGATGTGGAACGATCGCTCCTTGGAGCTTGTGATTTGGAATTTGGC
>CAZFPT010000177.1:0-2417 GCA_964521005.1 uncultured Planctomycetaceae bacterium
CGTTCTATCGCTCCCAGTTCATGTACCTTGGCTGGGGGGTTTGGCCGTCATGGGCTTCGTATTTCCATTGGCCATCGAAGACGCCGTCGGCGAAGTTCCACATGCCTCGGCGACGTCGCGGGCCCCGCTGGCCTTGCGGGTAGAGCACCAGCGCCCAGTCGGTCCACGTCAGCGCGTCCCAGGTGTTCTGGGGGCGGACCGCATGGGGCGGAATCCTCTGGCGATCCAGCGGCGAGACGACGTAGACGTACCGCTGCCGTGCAAACGGTGACGGCCAAATGAACTGCAGCATTCCCGGGCCTTTGGGCGCGTTTCCGTCGAGCATGGGCAGCTTGCCGGCGACGGTGTCGAACGGCCAATCGCCACCCTTCAGCAGCGCGTTGCTCCTGGTATCGCCGACAAGGATCAGGTTCCGCTCGCGTTTCATCCTGTCGGTGACGTCGGCGTCTGTCACGATCGGCCAGGGCGCCTCGCCCCAGGTGTTGTCCATCCGCTGAAGGTGTTGGGCGACCTGTTTGAGATCCTCGGTCTCCCGTTGCGTTCCGCCGGTCCCGTAGACGATCGCGGCGGGCTGGAAGCAGAAATCCCAGATCGGCCCGGATCGGCCGTGCGCTTTGCTCAGGGCGTTGGGGTCCTTCGGCGTCTTGACCCGCGACGTTGCCTGGACGGACCATCGGCCTTTCTCATCGCGAATGGCGGTGACATCGGCAGCGGGCCCGCCGTCACCGACGGTGAATCGCTCCTTGCCGATGACCACGTTGTGCGCCGGAGAGTCCAGCGTCAGGCGGAGCCGACGGATATTCTCGGCCTGCTCGACCAGGATTATCCGGTTGATGTACTTGGCCCGGACCTCCGCGAGCTTCCAGTAGTCTTCCATCGCCTCGATGGTCACCCATCCGAAGCGGTTGTAACGCAGCGCGGGGGTGCGGGCGCGGATCCTGCTGGGCCCATCGTCCCGCTTGTGTTTGAGCAGCCATTTGCGCGTGTCGGACCACTTGTACTGCGGGTAGGTGATGTTGTGCGGCGCGTCGAACCCCACCGCCTCAGCCTGGCCGCCGTGGTAGTACTTCAGCAGGTGCTTGAAGACCAGGGCGTTCAGCGCCGGGGTCGTGCGGTCCTTGTGGCCGAAGATGATCTGCATCGGCACGCCGCGCGCGTTGGGCAGGTAGCTGCGCAGGTCCCACCGTGCCAGCTGCCAGCGCGTATAGGGCGTCATCCGGGCGAAGTCCACCGGGTCGGTCGCCTGCTGGAACATCCCGTACACCCCCTGCGGCGAGGCGGCGGCGAACACGTCCGGGCGCAGGGCGGCCATCTCGATGCTTCCCCGCCCCCCCAGGCTGATCCCCTGCACGTAGACGCGATCGGCGTCCACGTTGTACTTGCGTTTCATGTCCGCCAGTACGCCCAGGACGTCCTCGAAGGCCATGTGGCGGTACTCCTGGTGGGTGAACGCCCCGGCGTTGGCGATAAGCATGGGGTGGGTCTCCAGCTCCTGCCCCTCGTAGACGTCCGAGATGATGTTGCGATAGTCCCCACCCGACCCGTGCAGCAGGATCATCAACGGCCAGGGCTTCTTGCCGTCGTAGGTTTGCGGCACGTAGGCTGTGTAGGGCTGGAGTCGCTGCATCTGCTGGTTTGGGTAGCTGCGGAGCACCATCCCGCGCAGGTCGTCGTACAGGGCGTTCGGGTCGGCGAAGACGGCCTGCAGGTTCCGCCATCGGGGGACTTTCTTCCACACGTCGCGAGGCCGATTGGCGTGCTGCAACCAGACGGCCAACTCCCCGCGCAGGTTTGCGGGAACGTGCGTCTTGACCCAATCGCGGACCACGCGGAAACGGACCTCGTCCACGCATTTCTTGCGATCCGGGCGGAACAGCCGGGCTGTGTAGGTCCCGTCCGCCCATTGGCCGGCGTCCACGGTCCAGCGGACCTCGTAAACGCGTCCGTTCTTGCGGTCCTGTGAGGCGGCTTGCTTCGCGACGGCCGGCACGGTGACCCGGCCTGAGAACCCGTCCGGACCGGTCACGCGGAGGAAGGCGTTGGGGTCGTCCTCCGCCCCGGCTGGGATGTCCACGGTGAATTCCGCCTCGCGATCCAGCAGATACCGCGGGGCCACCAATCTCCAGGAGGCCGGCAATTCGTTGATCTTGTATGCGATGTCCTTGACGCCCGCGCCCACGGCGGACACCGCCAGCAAAAGACCGGCTGCGACGAACCAACTCCGATGACACCTGGATCTCATGGAACATTCCCTTTCTCTTCATCCGAATGGCTTCGCAGAAACCTTCAAAAAGCGAAGGCGAGTTCTTTGCTCCGTGAACTGCTGCGTAGCCCACCGATTCATCTGAACGGCTTCGCAGGGACCTTCAAAAAGCGAAGGCGAGTTCTTTGCTCCGTGAACTGCTGCGTAGCCCACC
>CAZFPT010000177.1:2517-6459 GCA_964521005.1 uncultured Planctomycetaceae bacterium
ACCTTCAAAAAGCGAAGGCGAGTTCTTTGCTCCGTGAACTGCTGCGTAGCCCACCGATGAACCCGCAACAGCGTACCCCCTCGGGCGGCAAACTGGAAGACATCGACTTCCGCCCAGCCGGCGGAGCGTCTATGATGGCGAGCCCTGCAATCTCAACCCGGATGGAGACCCATGACCCAAAAGGCTGTGCTGTTCGACCTCGACGGAACGCTGCTGGACACACTGGAAGACCTCGCCGACTCCGCCAACGCTGCCCTGGAGTCGCGAGACCTGCCCACCCATCCGCTGGACGCCTACCGGTATTTCGTGGGCGACGGCGTGCGGAAACTCATGCTGCGCGCCCTGCCCGGCGAGCGGGCTGGGGACTCGGCGTTCGTCGATGAGATGGTCGGCGAGATGCGGGCACGCTACAGCGAGAACTGGGACAACAAAACCCGCCCCTACCCCGGCGTGGGCCAACTGCTCGACGGGCTCACCGAACGCGACGTGCCCTTCTGCGTGGTGTCCAACAAGCCGCAGGACTTCACCGACCTCTGCGTCCAGCGCCTCCTGGGCGCGTGGAGCTTCGCTGCCGTCCTGGGCGTCTCGGACACCGTTCCGCCCAAACCGGACCCCACCGGTGCCCGCCAGGCCGTCGATACGCTGAACGTGCCGGCTGAGCGGTTCCTGTACCTCGGCGACACGAACACGGACATGAAGACGGCCGTCGCTGCGGGGATGTTCCCGGTCGGGGCAGCGTGGGGCTTCCGACCCGTCGAAGAACTCCAGGCCAACGGTGCCCGCGCCATCGCAGAACATCCCACCGACCTCCTGACGCTGCTGGAGGGTTGAAAAAACAGTGCGAACACTGCATAAATGCGCCTGCCAGCGATCCACAAGGCGAGGAACCACTCGCGAAGGGAGATCCACGATGCCTATCTCGAAGCTTCTATCGTCTCTGCTGATTCTGGCGTCCCTCGTTGCGGCGGTTCCAGCTGTGGCCTTCGGCGACGGTCTGACCGTGGACCTGGCCGTCGACTTTGACGGCGCCCTTCATCGCGGCGACCCGAACAAGGGAACCTACGACCTGCACACCGAAGCGTTCTGCCGCGACGGGGTGTGGGGCTTCGTGTACGGAACGGCGCTGGACTTCGACAACGGCGAGCACATCGGGCGCGTCGACGAGTTCAGCCAGGCCGACGGAACCGTCACCGCCAAGCTGCACATCCGCATCATGGGCGACCCGTGGACCAGGGGCGGGCGGGCGGACATCACGCTTACCGCCAAGGCCACAAACTGGGCAGGCCGACACGAAGGCACGTATCGCTGCGAGTTCAACGGGGCGACCACCACGGGCAACGTCACCGTCATGCTCACCGATCCGCCGGCGGCGCCCGAGGGCTACGTCCCGATCAAGCCCGAAGAACGGCCTCGGATGCTCTTCCGTGCCCACCAGCTCGATGAGCTCCGTGCGAAGTTCAAAACGCCCTTCGGCCAGGCGGCCCGCAAGCGAATGGCCGACTCGTCCGACCCGATCGCGATGGGGCTGATGTACCAGCTCACCGGCGAGAAGGAATACGCCGAGAAGGCGTGGTCGGCCGTCAAGAAGGAGAAGGCCGACTTCGGACCCGGCGCATTCAGCCTGGGTCACGCCTGGGGCCCGAGGATCACGAAGATCGCCACGACGTACGACCTTTGTTTCGACGCCTGGGGCAAGGAGAGGCACGCCGAGCTGGCGACGTACTTCGACCAGGTCACCCCGATGCTGTACTGGCAACTGAAACGCGTCACGCGCAAGGCGAACTGGCACCCGTGCAGCAACTACTCCGGGCCGATGCGCGGCGCTGCGTCCATCGGAAGCCTGGCGTTGTGGGGCATCCCCGGCGACAAGCCCGCCAGGCCCGATCAGCCGGACACGCACAAGACCGTTGCGTCGGCGAAGGACTACTCCCCGCCCAAGGGCGTGCCGGTGCACGAGTACGACGACGCCAACATGCCCGACGACTGGATCTACATCGGCGGGTTCAAGCCCCGTCTCGGGGAGCAGGTTCTGGATGCAGGCAAGCTTCGGCCCAGGGTTGGCCAGACCACGACATACCGCAACCAGAAGGACACCTGGCGACACATCTCCCGCGAGAAGGACAAGGGGTACTGGAAGAGCGGCGGGATGATGGGCGGCAAGCCGATGATCGACATCACCAACGCCATCGGAAGGGCGTACGACACGACGAGCTTCTTCTACACCGTCATCCGCAACGACAAGCCCCGCTGGGTGCGTCTGCAGGCCAACTACTCGGAGGCGACGTTCTACCTCAACGGGACGCGCATCGAGGAAGGCGGCTACGCGAAGATCGAGAAAGGCACCTACCCCCTGCTGGTGCGGGCGCCGATCGGCCGATGCGAGCCCTGGGGTCGACACCTCATGCAGCCCAAGCTGATCGAGGTGGACCAGTCCGAGGCGGCCGCCTACCGCGACAAGCGGATGGGCGAGCACGAGAAGGACCTCACCGACTGGCGCTACGCCTGCGACGTGTGGGAATCGCGCGGGAAGATGAACATCAAGTACCTCCAGTTTCTCCACCTGGGTCGACGGCACATGAAACGCTACTACCGCCAGGGCATCGGGACGGGTGGCTTTCAGCCGGAGACGGGGTCCTACTCGGCGATCTCGGTGCGCGAGCCGATGCTCTACGCGTCGATGTACCACACCATGTTCGGCCGGGCCGTCACCCCGCAGAAGGACATCGAGTTGTTCTGTGTCCGCAAGCTCATGCCCATGATCTTTCAGCCCGACGGGAAAATCATCGCCCAGGACATCAACGGAACGCCCAAGATGCCGCTGGACAACGTGCAACGCGCCTGGCCGATCCTCCCAGAGCCCTACCGCCCCGCCCTGCTGTGGTACTGGAACCGCCAGACCGGTGCCGACAAACGCAACCCAACCAAGGCCCTGGCGGGGATGACGCCGTTTGCGTTCGTGCGCTACCCGCTGGACCTCTCAGCCAGTCACCCCCGCGAGGTCATGCCCCTCACGTGGGAGGCGAAGACCTTCGGGTTCTTCTGCTTCCGTGACGGCTGGGACGGCAAAAACGACTTCGTCTTCCAGGCGTTCGCCAAGGCCCATCCCATCGGCGGCTGGAACCACCCCAACGCCGGGGCGATTCGCCTGTTCGGGCTGGGGCACACCTGGGCGACCGGGCCCTCAAGCCGAGGCGCCGATCGCTGGCAGGAGCCCGTGGTGGATCTGCCCGCCGACGCGATCAGCACCGGCGCGACCGGCCAGGTCACCTGGCGCAGGTTCGACAAGGACGGCAGCGGCGGCGTGACAATCGACCTGACCGACCTCTACGCCGGCCCGAAAGAGGGCGCGAGACTCTACGACCGGCACGGCAAGCGGAACCCCGGCGCCCGGGGCGATCTGGGCATCCGCGGATATCGCAGCGTCGCGATCGACTACAGCGGAACCTCCGGAGCCCCGGCCCTGCTGGCGGTGGTGGACAAGGTCTCCGGCGCGAAGGAGACCCGCTGGATGTGGCAGCTGCCCGACAGCGAAAAGTGCAAGACCACTCTCACCGACGACGGGTTCGTGATGGACTACGGCGACGCGAGCATGAAGGCCACCTTCATCGCCCCGGCCAAGCCGAAGCTGGAGCTCGCCACCGGCAATCGAAAGTACAAGATCAAGGCCGGCAGCAAGGGCGGCCAGATGACCACGCGGGACGTCAACGCCGTCTACGCCACCGGCGGTAACGGAGAATACTTCGTGGTCTTCACGGTTCAGCCGAAAACCGCACCTGCAGTTAACGTCAAGGGCAGCGGGCTCGATGCCGGCGTCCGTGTCGGCAAGCAGGACATCCGCTTCGACGGGAAGAAGATCATCTTCGGTGGGCTTCGGACAGCTCACGCAGCGCAGGGCTCACCTTCGCCTCTTGAGGGTCCTGCGAAACCATCCAAATGAATCGG
>CAZFPT010000178.1:0-6428 GCA_964521005.1 uncultured Planctomycetaceae bacterium
AGCGACGGAGTGATCGTCCCGCGATCCCGCCCGCAACAAGTTGCGAGCCCTACGGTCTGGCGGCGTTTCCTTGAGTCAGTGACTGACTGGTCAGTCAAAATAGTCAGAATGCTGTTGACATAAGCAAGGCGCAGTCGTAAGATTCCGATAGATTGACTGACTGGTCAGTCAAAACTGGTTTACTATTACCGGGACGGAAGGCCGACGATGTCCGAGCCGACACACCAGCAGGAGATGCGGGACGCCATCCTCGACGCCGCTGTGCGTGCGTTCAATGAGCAGGGCTATGCCAGGGCGACGATGGACTCGGTCGCCCGGCAGGCGGGCGTCTCGAAGGGTACGCTGTACAACTACTTCGAGTCGAAGCGGGACCTGTTCATCCGCATCCTCGACCGTATCAGCCAGCAGGACGAGCTGGGACTGCAGGAGATGCTTATTCGGTCGGGGTCGGCCAGCGAGAAGCTCGAAACTCTCCTGAGCGAGTGGTCGCGTCGGTTGCCGGAGTACGAAGAGGTCGGCAGGTTGTTCCTGGAGTTCTGGGCGGCCGCGGCCCGGGGCGAGCGGGAAGGGCCGATCAAGCAGCATCTCGAGCGGCTTCGCGAGCGATGGGTAAGCACGCTTGCGGGGCTGATTCGCGAAGGCACGCGGGACGGGGGCTTCCTGCCGGGCCTCGACCCGGAGGTGGCGGCCCAGTTGATTCTCGCCTCGTATGACGGGCTGAACCTGCAGAACGTCGTGCAGTTGATCGACTCGAACCTGGAGCAGTTGTCCGAGTCGCTGAAGGACGCCATACTTCGCTCGCTGGGTTGCCATCCGCAAGGACAGCCGAACGAGCGTGACAGCCGGGAGATGGACACCGATGAATGAGACCGCCCCACAGAGATCCCGTTGGAAGACCCTGCTGGCCCGCGCGAAGGACTTCGCCGTGCGCCGTGGCGGGCCGATGCTGCTGATTGCCCTGGCGGTGGGCGTGGTACTGGGCGTGCAGAGGTTCCTGCCGCCCCGGTCTCGCGAATCCGACGTGGGTGGAACGCAGCCGGAGGAAGTCGCCGTCCGTATCGTGACGCCCCGGACGATCGTGCACACGATAGAACTCGACGGCAGGGCCGAGCCGAACGATGTCGTCACGGTTTCGGCGGAGGTGGCTGGGCAGATACTCGGCTACGGGCTGCCGACGGACGGCAATGCCGCCTCGGATGGCGCGGTGAAGGAGGGGGACTTCGTTCGCAAGGGTCAGCCGTTGATGCGGATCGATCCGGACGAGTACGTCGCTCGTCGCGAGCAGGCGGAGGCGAAGCTTGCCTACGACCGGTCCGAGCTTGCTCGCCTGGAGAAGCTCGCGGAGAAGGGCTTGGCCGGTGAGAGCGAGTTGGACGCCGCCCGCAGCGCGCTGCGCAACAGCAAGGCGACGTATCGCCTGGCGGTGCAGAACGTCGACCGAACGGTGATTCGTGCTCAGGCCAGCGGCACGCTCAACAAGCTCATGGTGAAGGTTGGCGAGTATGTCGGGCGAGGCACGCCGGTGGCGACGATCGTGGACACGCGCGAGATGAAGATCTCGGTGAACGTGCCCGAGAAGTACATTCACTATCTCGAAGAAGGCGGCAGGGAGCACACGATCGTCCGATCGTCGGCGGGTCCGCTGAACGTGAAGGGGCGGATTACGTACAAGTCGGTGTTGTCCGACCCGGCGACGTTGACCACGCCGATCGAGATCAAGGTGCCCAATCGCGGGCGCTTCCACAGCGGCCAGAGCGTGATTGTGCGTCTGGTGCTTCGGGAGCTTCCCGGGACGATCATGGTTCCGCTGGACGCGGTGGTGCACCTGGAGGACGGCTACGCGGTGTTTGTCAGCGAGGCCGATCGGGCGCGGCGGCTTCGCGTGTCGATCGATCTGGACCTGCTGAAGGGCAAGGAAGTTCGCGTCTTGCCGGACGAGAAGAGCGGCGACGCACTGCAGGCGGGGGATCGTCTGATCGTTCGAGGCCAGCGGTTTGTGGCGTCCGGCGAGCCGATCGTGGAGACGCACGTGGACGGCCGACCCGTCGAACCGACGACGCAGCCGGGCGGTGAACCGGCATCCGAGACGACACTCCTGCCTGAGAGAACGGGTACTCGTGCTTCTGGCTTGACCATGCATCCTCGGGTTATCGCGGATGCCCGGGTTTGTGCCCCTATCGCGGGTGCCCGGGTTTGTGCGGCGAGCCTAAGCGAGTCGAGCAACCCGGCTGGTCCGGACTGCATTCGCGAACCCGGTTGGAGGATGGCGGCTTCCGGGTTGCTCCGTTCCTCCCTCGCTGCGTTTGGTCGAAACGGCACAACCCCGGGCACCCATGATTGGGGCGCGGCCGGAACGACACGGGCAGAGGGAGAGGAGTAGCGCCGATGATTCTCTCCAATGCCGCCATCAAGAACCGCACGACGGTGTTCGTGCTGATGCTGCTGATCGTCATCGCGGGTGTCATCAGCTATCTGACGCTGCCGCGGGAGTCGGCCCCGGAGGTGAAGCTGCCCAACGTGATGATCACCACCATTCACGAGGGCGTCGCCCCGGAGGACATCGAGAACGGGATCACCAAGGAGATCGAGAAAGAGCTGGCCGGGCTCAACGGGCTCAAGGAGATCCAGTCCACCTCGGCGGAGGGGATTTCGCGGATCAACGTGCAGTTCTATCCGGACGTGAAGATCGAAGACGCCCTCCAGCGGGTGAAGGACAAGGTGGACCTGGCCAAGCCCGAGATCGACCCCGAGGCCGAGGAGCCGGTCGTCACCGAGATCAACATCGCCGAGATGCCCATCATGATGGTCGCGTTGGCGGGTACTTCACCGGTGCAGCTGAAGGACATCGCCGACGAACTGGAGGATGAGATCGAGGCGATCCCGGGCGTGCTGGAAGTGGACGTCCTGGGCGCGTTGGAGCGGGAGATCCGCATCGAGATTGATCCGGACCGCCTGTCGGCCTACAGCCTTACGTCGGATGAGCTGATGCGGCTGATCCCGGCTGAGAACGTCAACCGCTCTGCCGGCGGGCTGGAGACGGCGGGCACGAAGTTCAACGTCCGCGTGCCGGCCGAGTTCGAAACACCCGAGGAGTTCTTCTCCCTGCCGTTGACCGCCCGCAACGGCCGACTGATCTATCTGCGGGACGTGGCGACGGTGTCCGACACGTTCAAGGACCGCGTGACCTATTCGCGCCTGGACGGCAAGGACAGCGTTACCCTGGCGGTCAAGAAGCGCGTGGGAGCGAACATCATTTCCATCGCCGACCGCGTCAAGGCCATCCTCGCCGAGGCCCGCAAGCAGCTGCCCGCGAAGGTGTCGGTCACGCTCACCGACGACCGCTCCAAGGACATCCGCATGATGGTGCTGGACCTGGAGAACAACGTCATGTCGGGGCTGGTCCTGGTGGTGGTGGTTCTGCTGCTGTTCATGGGGTTGCGGTCCAGCCTCATCGTGGGGTTGGCGATCCCGATGAGCATGCTCATCAGCTTCGCGGTACTCAACGTGATGGGCTACACGCTGAACATGATCGTCCTGTTCAGCCTCATCCTCGCGCTGGGGATGCTGGTGGATAACGCGATCGTCATCGTCGAGAACATCTATCGCCACCGCCAGGCCGGGCGGGGGGCGGTTCAGGCGGCGATGTCCGGTACGGGCGAGGTCGCCTGGCCGGTGATTACCTCGACGGCCACCACGGTCGCGGCGTTCTTCCCGCTGATCTTCTGGCCGGACGTGATGGGCGATTTCATGAAGTACCTGCCGATCACCGTGATCATCACGCTGATCAGCTCGCTGTTCGTGGCGTTGATCATCAATCCGGTGATCGCCTCGGTGCTCATCCGCAAGGTGCCCGACGCCGACCGGAGCGAGCACTGGTTCGTGGGCGGCTATCGGCGCGTGCTTCGCTTCGCGCTGTCCCATCGTCTCACGACGGTGATTCTGGCGGTGCTGGTGTTCATCGCCGTCATGACGGTCTACTCGCGTCGCAACGCCGGGGTCGAGCTGTTCCCCGAAATGGACCCCAAGCAGGCTGTGGTGAACATCAAGCTGCCGCAGGGCACGAACATCCGCCGGACCAACGAGGTCACCAAAGAAGTCGAAGCCATCATCGACCGCTTCCGCACCAGCCCCGACGGGATCAGGCAGATCGACAACGTCGTGACCAACGTCGGCGAGGCGGGCGGGTTCTCGTTCTTCGGTTCAGCCAGTGGCCCGCACGTGAGCAATATCAACATCCTGTTCCCGGACTACGAAATCCGCGTCGCCAACAACACGCCATCCATGCCCATTCTCCGGCAGCTGCGCGACGCGATCCGCGGGATTCCCGGCGCCGAGATCAAGGTCGAACGCATCAACGAAGGTCCGCCCACCGGCGATCCGGTCAGCGTAAGGCTGATCGGCGAAGACCTCGACGTCCTCGAAGAGCTTGGCGAGAAGATCAAAGACAAGATCGAATCGGTCCCCAACCTGGTGAACCTCCGAAGCGATCTGGAACTGGCCCGCCCGGAGTTGAGTTTCCAGGTGAACCGGGCCCGGGCGTATCGGCTGGGCGTGAATACAGCCTTGGTGGCCGGTCATCTCCAGTCGGCCGTCTTCGGGCGGAAGGTGGGCAGCTTCCGGGACTTCAACGACGAGTACGACATCACCATTCGTCTGCCCGAATCGCAGCGCCGCGACATCCGCGACCTGATCCGCCTGCAGGTCCCGAGCTTCTCGGGCAACCCCGTGCCCATCACGTCGCTGGGCGAGTTCCAATACAGCCCCGGGCTGGGCACGATCAACCGGTTCGACCAGAAGCGCGTGCTGACCGTCTCTGCCTTCAACGAAGGTCGGCTGCCCGAGGAAGTTCTCTCCGACGTCGAAGACCGCCTGGCGCCGATCGGGCCCACGAAGCTCTATGTGACCGACGTGACGGATTGGCCGGCGCTGCTGGCGGCGCTGGGCGGCGAAGGACCCCTCGCCTCAAAGCCCGCCCTGCGACGCCTGCGCGAGATGTTCACCGACCAGGCTGCCGGCGCGATCCGAAAGGCCCGCCAGGCCAGGACGCTCACCCGGGCGGGCAAGACTGCCGTCATCGACGCCCTGAACCGTCGTATCCGCAAGCGAAGCTTCTGGGAAGGGCTGGTCGGGACCACGCTGTTCCGTCCGCGGGACGTGGCAGGCATGGACCTGCCCGACCAGGCGGCCGACTGGCTGGGCGCGGGGCTCGACACGCTCGACGACAAGCAGCTTGCCCGATTCAACCGCATCGTGCTGGACACCGCGCTGCCGGGCGTGATTCGCCGGGCCCAGACGCTCGAACTGCCGCCGAAGTACCGCATCGAATACGCCGGCGAGAAGGAAGAGCAGCAGAAGGCCCAGGCGTTCCTGGGCACCGCGTTCCTCTTTGCGATCCTGGCGATCGTGTGCATCCTGGTCACGCAGTTCAACACGCTGTCGGCCCCGCTGATCATCATGTCCACGGTGGTCCTCTCGCTGATCGGCGTGTTTACCGGCCTGCTGCTGTTCGACATGCCGTTCGGGATCATCATGACCGGCGTGGGGGTGATCTCGCTGGCCGGCGTGGTGGTCAACAACGCCATCGTGCTGCTGGAGTACACCCGCCAGTTGCAGCGGCGGGGGCTGGAGCTGATCGAGGCAGCCGTCCAGGCCGGCGCGACGCGACTTCGCCCGGTGCTGCTGACCGCGACGACCACGATTCTCGGACTGGTTCCGATGGCTACCGGGATCAGCTTCGACTTCCATAAGATACAGTGGGCCACCGCGAGCGACTCGTCGCAGTGGTGGGCGTCGATGGCGACTGCCGTCATCTTCGGGCTGGGGTTCGCGACGATCCTCACGCTCCTGGTGGTCCCCTCGCTGTACGTGATGCTCTATCGACTGGCTGCCAGAATGGGCCTGGGAGGCCTGCAACGCGCCGGCGACGATCAGGCCGACGCCAAGCCCGAACTGGAAGACTATTGATGGTTGTCAGTCGTTAGTCGTTAGTTGTTAGTCATTGGTCGTTAGTTGTTAGTCGTTGGTTGTTGGCGCGGGTGCCACAGGTGTCTCCGCACACCTGTGCTCTGAACGGAGCAACCCGGCTGTGAGTGAAGTGACAAATTCCAGGCAGTGCCGTAGGGCTCGCAACTTGTTGCGGGCGCGATCATCGGTGTGGCGATCAGTCTGGCAGGGTGGGCACTTGCCTGCCCTGAGCCTGCCGAAGGGTGCCCACCTTTTCGCGCGCCCTCCTGGCTTCGCGGGATGATCACTCCTTGGAACTTGTCATTTGGAATTTGCTTCTCTACCCCCACCTTTCGCTTCGCTCAAGATAGGGCTTCAACTGCACATCAACCCCTTGTCGCTTGTCGCGATTCGCTTGTCGCTGCTTTTCGCTTCTCTACCCCCACCTTTCGCTTCGCTCAAGATAGGGCTTCAACTGCACATCA
>CAZFPT010000179.1:0-6313 GCA_964521005.1 uncultured Planctomycetaceae bacterium
CGCCTGCCGGCAGACACGGCCTGGAAGGCCGTGCGACATTTGAAGCCCCATGGCGAGCCTGGCCTGAGCTTGTCGAAGGGCTCGGCGAACCGTGGGGTAGAGAATCCTGATACCAGATCACGAGTCCGATCGTTCCCGGGCAATCAGCGACGGCGAACCGCTTTTGCAAAGTAAATGATGCATATTGCCATTCTTTTTGCGGCTCATGTACGCGATAATATCCATGAAAGTTACCATTTTCGACGATTCCATTGTCTCCAGTCGTTCCATCGTGGGAGTCACATCATGCGTATGCGGACCAAGCGCCCATTGCCGGGCTGGCGGGACTGCCGCACGGGGTTTACGCTGGTTGAGTTGCTGGTGGTTCTGGCAATCATTGCATTGCTGGTGGCCATTCTCCTTCCTTCGCTGCAGCAGGCCCGGGAGGTGGCGTACGCGACGATTTGCGCGTCCAATCAGCACAAACTCCACCAGATGCTCAGTTCGGACCCGAACCGGGTTTTCAGCGGCGGGCGATTCAACCAGTTGCTCCCGGAAGCGGCGATGTGGCTTTCGGACGTTTCCAGCCGGCATGGCTCGGGTCTGGCGCTGTGCCCGAAGGACCACTTCGAGACGGACGCCGATGAAGGGGCCCTGCGCCAGTGGTATCTCATCGAGAACGGCAAGACCAATGCCGGATTTTATCTGGAAGACGTGCGCACCAGTGAGGACTTCAGCTACTTCCGCAGCCGGGAGGGCGATACCCACCGCATCGTCACCATTAACGGTTCCAAGCGGTACGAGGGCAACTGGGAAGGGCAGAAGGGTTGGCCGGAAGACCCAGGCCTGTACGGCACCTACGGCCGATCGATCGATGGCAAGAATTTCGAGGTCGGCTACGAGGATGATGCGGGTATCGTGATCGAGCCGGAAGCGGGGACGGCCTTCATCATGTGGGGGCCCGAGGGCGACCACGGCAGACACGGCAGCAAGCATTGGCTGTGTTACGACGCCGACGGCGACGGAGCTTCGGACTACGAGGAAGACCTGGTCCACAAACTCTCCGGCAAGGACAGCCAGAACCGTTCGGACTATCCCATGACCGTCGAGTTGGGCCTGGGCTCCAGCGGGGCGGCCAGCTATGGCATGAGCAACGCCGTCAAGGGTTCTCCCTACGACGCCCGACAGGTGCTCATGCTGGACTACAACAAACTCGTGGCCAGCTACACCGGCGCGACGCTGGACGATTTCGACGAGGAATTCGCCCCGCGGCACTTCGACAAGGCCAATGTCCTGCTGGTGGACGGCAGCGTTGTGCAGCGGTCGGCCACCCAGATGGATCCCGACCTGCACCCCGAGCACTGGTATGCCCGCGAGAACCTCGATTGACCGGACTGCGTGACCATGGAAGACCAGAACAAGAAATGGATGGTATTGGCCGGCGTGGGGCTTGTGATCTGCCTCGCCGTTGCCGCCTGGACCTTTACGAGCACCCCCGAGCCCCTCGAGACCTCCGACGCCCCCGAGGATCGCATCGACCGTATCGGCAGCAAGAAGAACGAGACGTCCCGCAAGCAGTTGATCGAATTGACCGCCAACCCCAATCGGGATACGGCGCTGGCGGCCGTCCGCAATCTCGGCCTGCAGGGCGATGAGGAATCGCGCAAGTCACTCGAGACGGTCCTGGCCGACCGTGACCGCGATCCGCGCGTTCGTTCGGCGGCGGCCGCCACGTTGGGCAAGTTCGAGGAGATCGATCCCGAGCCGCTTGCCCGCGTCCTCTCCCAGGACGAAAACGTCCACGTGCGCCGGGGGGCTGCGCGCGGGCTGAGGAAATGGACCAGCACCAAGAATACCCAGGCCGTCCCGGACCTTTACCGCGCACTGACCGACCCGGACGTGCGCGTCCGCCAGGAGGCGGCCACCGGCCTGTACAAGGCCACCCTCATCCTCTTCACCTACGATCCCGGCAAAGACCCTCGAACCCAGGGCAAGCAGCTCGGCGACATCCGGCGTTTGCTCCGCGAAAAGGGCCACCTGAAGTAGCCTGTCCCTAGCCAGGCAGCAGCTTCATGATCTCGCGCGCCAGCTCGCTTTTGCTGCGTCGCCTCCATGGCAGGGCGATTCCGTCTTCGCTCAGAACGCACGCCTCTGACTCGCCCGCCGCCATCGCGGCAGGGGGGTTCACCACGCAGAAGTCCGCGCGTTTGGCGAGCATCTCCTCGCGGGCCTTGGCCTGGACCTGGTCCTCCCTGCCATCCTCGACGGAGAAGGATACGATCGTCTGTCCCGCCCGCTTGCCGGCAGCGAGGCTGGCGAGAATGTCCTCGGTAGGGTAGAGACGCAGGGTAATCGGGCCATTGCGTCGGTGGAGTTTGGAGGGGTAGGTCCGCTCGGGGCGGAAATCGCCCACTGCCGCCGCCATCATCAACACGTCGGCGTCGGAGAAGTGTTCGTCCAACGCGTCGGCGAGGTCCGAGCAGGAGACGAACGGAACGACCTCGGCACCGGCTGGCGGGTCCGGCGAAACCGCCCCCAGCAGGAGCGTCACCTGGTGGCCGGCGTCCAGGGCGGCGTTGGCCAGCGCGATCCCCATCCGTCCGCTCGATGCGTTCGAGAGGAACCGCACCGTGTCAATGTATTCGCGCGTCGGGCCGGCTGTGATGAGAACTCGCATGGTTCTGTCCGTCAGATGGGCGTCTGGCCCGTGCGGCGTTCATGCCCCACCTGTCGCGGAACCCGTCGACAAGCTCCGGGCAGGTTTCAGATGAGGCTTAATCGTTCGGGATCCGCCGACCCAGGCTACTCCTTGAACCGCTCGAGGACAAGGAGGTAGACCTTCAGCACCGGGCTCTCGACGGCGATCAGTTCCGTCTGTCGTCGGTTGTAGGGGTCTGCGTCGTAGCGCTTCGCTCGGCCGAGAATCTGTTCGGCGTCTTTCAGCGAGTAGAACTCGTTGCTGCCGCCCAGCTTGGCCAGCGGATCGGTGCGTCCCTTCATGAAACCCACCAGGCGGTTGTCCTTGGTGAGCACGGCGGCCGCCGCGTCGCCCGGGGCGAGCTTCGTGGTGACGGCCAACCCGTCTTTGCTGCCCGAGGAGATCTGTCCGGTGATGGGGTAGATGCGGTCGCCCATCTCGGCCCACGATTCCAGCCCGAACGTCCGGACCTCCGTCGCCCGCTCGAAGGTGGCGTCTTCGTCGTATCTCACCGGGGTCAACTTCACGCCGGGGACCTCGATCACGCCCAGCTTCACGTCCGTATCGGCGCCCCGTCCGAAGATGGAGCGGGATTTGATCTCGGCGGGCACGATCGTGTTCGCGTCGATCTGCACCAGCGCGGAGACGGCCTTCAGCGCGATCTCCCGTCCGATCACCAGTGCGCCCTCGGAGACGGCTACGCCCGTGCCCTGTCGCACCGCGATCCGGTCGTATTCGGGAATGGGCAGCTCGTGCTCGTCGTCGCGGATGTCCTTGTCGGGCATCAGCCAGGACATCGAACTCCGGCGGAATCTCATCGGCGGATACTGTCCGAACAACTCCCGGCCGCGCAGATAGGTCGGGTGCTTCAGCGCCGTGCCGGGCACCTCCTTCAGGGCCTTGTCCATCAGTTGAATCGCCTCGCGTTCCTCCGGCCGAAGGGTCAAGACGGTCGTAAACGCCTCGACGGCCTGCAGCGCCCGGTCGTTGGCCAGCTCGGCCATCCCCAGCCCCTGGTGGAAGCCCGCGACGTACTGGTTCTCCTGGATCGCCCGGGTGAAAAAGCTCTGGGCGGTCTTCGCCTGCTCGCTCTTGAGGGCGGCCACCCCTTGCAGCCACAGCCCCAACCCCGGGTCGGTCCACGCCGAGGCGGCCAGACGCAGCTTCTCCAGCCCGGCCTGTTCGTATCGCTTGGATCGGGCCTTGGCGGCATCGTCGCGACCCCGGCGGCGACGGGCCTTGGTGAAGTGCGATTCGGCGTCGGCGATGTGCCCCTCTACCACTTTCCGCCGGCGGATGAACTCTTCGGGGTCCACCCATCGGGTGCCGGTGCGCCGCAGGCGGTCTTTGACCTTCCGCTGCCACGTGGCGATCCGCTGGCGCAGGTCGGCTGCATTGCCCGTACCCTTGCCGGCCTCCAACGATCGCATCAGCGAGAACACGATCGATTCCGGCTGGGTCGCCTTGGCGATGGTAAAGGTGCTCTTGCGGTAGGGGGTGTCGGTCTTGTCGGGATCGAGCTTCGCCTTGTCCGGGGCGTTCTGCTCGCCATCGGCGGAGTTGGCGTCCGCGTCGGCGGAGGATTTGCTCGCCGAGACGTACAGCACCTTATCGGCCGGGATCCGCCGCACGCCCAGGGCGGTCCGCACCACGTACACATCGCCGTCGCGCGTGGTCGGTCCTCGAAGTGTTTTGCCGCTCTTGAGATACACCACGTCGCCCACGGCCGAGCCGGCCAGAAAGACCAGCACCACCAGCGAGACGACCCACGTCAGTTTGCTCGAACTCATACGGAACATCCTTTCGCCTCCCATTATACATAACGACACCCCGGCAGGGCTATCGTGAGAAATCCGGCGGTTTTCCGCGGTTTCGCCGACGGACCGACCCCGGCGGGGGCGTCGCGGGCACGATGGGGCTTGTGTGGAACGCGACAGTCGGTACAATCCAGGGATGGAACAGAAGTACATCCGAAATTTCAGTATCATCGCCCACATTGACCACGGGAAGAGCACGCTCGCCGACCGCATGCTCCTGCTGGCCGGTGCGATCACGCAGCGCGAGTTCCGCGAGCAGTTGCTCGACGATATGGACCTCGAACGCGAGCGGGGCATCACGATCAAGGCGTCGGCCGTCACCATCGAATACGAGCTCGACGGCCAGACCTACATGCTCAACCTCATCGACACGCCCGGCCACGTGGACTTCCACTACGAGGTCTCCCGCGCGCTGACCGCCTGCGAAGGGGCCCTGATCGTGGTCGATGCCGCCCAGGGCGTCGAGGCCCAGACCGTCGCCAACGCCCATCTCGCCACCCGGCTGGATCTGACGATGGTTCCCGTAATCAACAAGATCGACCTGCCCGCCGCCCGGCCGGAAGATGTGGCCATGGAGGTCGAGAACCTGATCGCCATACCGGCCGAGGACTGCATCTTCACCTCCGCCAAGACCGGCGAGGGCATCGACGACCTGATGAAGGCGATCGTCAAACAGCTTCCGCCACCCAGCGGCAAGGAAGACGTCGCCCCCCGCGCGCTGGTGTTCGACTCGCAGTTCGACGAGTACCGCGGCGTGGTGGTGTACGTCCGCCTCTTCGAGGGCTCGCTGAAGGTGGGCGACAAGATCAAGCTCATGGGCACAGCCGAGGAGTACACCATCTCCGAGATGGGCAAGTTCATGCCCAAACCCACCCGCGTGGAGAAACTCGGCACCGGCGAGGTGGGCTACCTCGTTGCCGCCATCCGCTCGGTGCAGTCCGTGCATGTGGGCGATACCGTCACCCGAGTCCACCAGCCGGCGACCGAGCAGCTTTCCGGCTACAAGCCGCCCCAGCAGATGGTGTTCTGCGATTTCTACCCGGGCCCGTCCACGCAGGTGCCCCAGCTGCGCGAGGCGCTGGAAAAGCTCCAGCTCAACGACTCGTCGCTGACGTTTCAGCCGATCAGCTCCGAGGCGCTGGGCTTCGGGTTCCGCTGCGGGTTCCTGGGCATGCTGCACATGGAGATCGTCCAGGAACGCCTCGAACGCGAACACGACATCGAAGTGGTGCAGACGGCGCCGACCGTCTCCTATGAGGTGCTCAAGACCGACGGCGAGGTCGTGGAAGTCGACTCCGCCGGCGAGATGCCCGACCCCAACTACGTCGAGGAAATCCGCGAGCCGATCATGAAGGTCGAACTGATCATCCCGTCCGAGTCGATCGGCAACGTGATGCAGTTGGCCGAGGACCGCCGCGCGACCTACAAGAAGACCGAGTACCTCTCCTCCGATCGCGTGATTCTCACCTACGAGTTTCCGCTCAGCGAGATCATTTACGACTTCTACGACAAGCTCAAGAGCGGCACGCGCGGCTACGGGACCATGGACTACGAGATCATCGGCTACCAGGCCAACGACCTGGTGAAGCTGGACATTCTCGTCAATGCCCAGAAGGTCGACGCCCTCTCGTTCATCGTTCACCGCTCCAAGGCCGACGCCCGCGGCCGCGCTGTGATCCAGAAGCTCCGCAAGGAGATCCCGCGACACATGTTCGAGGTGCCCCTCCAGGCCGCCATCGGAACCCGCGTGATTGCCCGCGAGACCATCAAGGCCATGCGCAAGAACGTCACCGCCAAATGCTACGGCGGCGACGTCTCA
>CAZFPT010000180.1:0-6283 GCA_964521005.1 uncultured Planctomycetaceae bacterium
GCCCATGACGGCCAAACCCCCCAGCCAAGGTACATGAACTGGGAGCGATAGAACGCCTGCCCGAGGTATTGCTGCGCAGATCACGGGGCCCGTACCTTTTCGGCGTGCTCAGTCGAGATATTGAATGGCTTCGCAGGAACCTTCAAAAGGCGAAGGCGAGTTCTCTGCTCCGTGAACCGCTACGTAGCCATCACAAGTGGCGCCGAAAGAACTCCGTGATCCAGCGATGCACTTCGGGCATGGGGTAGATCACGCTCCCATCATGGCCGACGCCTTCGACGGTGTGCAGCGTCACTTCCACGCCGGCTGCCTGCAGCGCGTCGCGGTAGAGAATGCTCTGGCGGTGGGGAACGATCTCGTCGGCGTCGCCATGGATGAGCATGTGCGGCGGGGAATGGGGCGTGACGTAGGTGATCGGGCTGGCCGCGGCGGCCGTCTGTGGGACCTCGTCGATGCGCCCGCCCAGCAAGGCGGCGATTTCATCCAGCAGCGGCCCGTCCCAGCGGGGGAAGTCGGTCGGCGGATAGACCGGCACCGCTGCCGCGGGGGCCGACGACTGGTCGAGATTCTCTCCCACGTCGAATCCGGCGTCGGGGCCTGCCACGGCGACCATCGCCGCCAGGTGCCCGCCGGCCGAGTCGCCCACCACGCCGAAGCGATCGACGTCCAGATCGAACTCGTCGGCGTGTGCGCGGGCGTAGCGGATGGCGGCTTTGCAGTCTTCAATCTGCGCTGGCCAGGGGGCCTGCGACGTCACGCGGTAGTTGCCCGCCAGCAGGGCGAACCCGGCGTCCACGAGGTAGCCCACCACCCCCAAACAGCCCCGCTTGTTCATGTTCTTCCACCCGCCGCCGCAGATCCAACTTACACACGGGTGCGGGCCGGGCCCGTCGGGGACGTGGACGTCCAGCAGCAGCTCGCCGCTGGGGGTGTCCTTGAAAACGATGTCTTTGTGTGATCGCATGGTTCGGTGTGCTACGCAGCAGTTTACGGAGCAAAGAACTCGCGCTGGCCTTTGGAAGGTTTCTGCGAAGCCATTCAAATAAAATCGCCTCGGGGATCAGTCGATGTTCCGGTCGTCCAGGTCGGGCCTGGCAGCCGACCCGGTGAAGTTCTCCAGCCGCAGGCCCGGGGCGTTGTGGGCCTCGATCGCGTGGGACCAGTAGTCCTGGGTGTTCTCGCCCCAGACGACCTCCACGTTGCGCAGCAGGGCCCCGTCGGTGTGCTCCATGTACACTCCGGCGGTGGGGTGCTCGGTGAGCCCGGCGTCCTTTCGCCAGTCGATGCTGAAGCTGCTGTCGTCGGCCATGCAGGGGCGGCGGTCCTGCACGCCGCCGGGCCACTTGCTCCATTTGTCGATCTCCACGCGGACGCCGTCCAGCACCAGACCTTCGATGGGCGAGTCTTCGCTGCCGGCGATGAACACGCCATTCTCCGAGCGGCAGAGAATGTTTCGGAAGCGGACATTCTTCACCCGCCCGAGCTTCGTACCTTCGGCGCGATGGATCGCCGTGACGTAAATCGGCTCGGCCCGTCCCCACCACGTGGGGTTGAAATAACGCGTCTCGACGATGCAGTCGGAAAAGAGGATGTTCTCGACGTTGCCGAAGTCCCGCAGCTGAATGCTCAGCCCGCGATTGGACGAGCGGATCACGCAGTTGGAGAACGTGATGTTGCGGAAGTCGTCTTCACTCTCGGTGCCGATCTTGATGGCCGTCGAGGTGCTCATCAGGACGCAGTTGGTGACGGTGATGTTCTCGCAAGGCCCGCCGTCGGGGTGCTCGCGACGGTTCTTGATGACGATGCAATCGTCGCCGGCCTCGATGTAGCAATCCGAGATCATCACGTTACGGCAGTGGTCCGGGTCGATCCCGTCGCAGTTGGGCAGGGCCGTGTCGTTCAGGATGCGAATGCCCGTGATCAGCACGTTCTCGCAGCCGCAGAGGTTCATGCACCAGTTGGCGCTGTCACGGAAGGTCGTCTCGCGGAAGGTTACGTTCGTGCAGTCGATGAACGTGAACATCTGCGGGCGCTGGTTGGAGGGCTTGTAGTGGTACTGCTGCAGCTCGGCCATGAACTTCTTGCCCTGCCCGTCGATGACGCCGCCGCCGGTGACGGCAATGTTGTCCGCCCGGTCGGCGACAATCAGCGCCCAGCCCCGCCGCTGGGGATCCTTGGCCTTGGGGAACGCCTGGCCGGTATAGAGGGAGATCTCGTCGCTGCCCAGCAGCAGCCCTCCGCGCTGGACGTGCAATTCCGTGTTGCTCTTGAGTTCGATGCTTCCGGTGACGAAACTTCCGCCGGCCGGGACGACGACTCGCCCGCCGCCGTTGCTGTAAGCGGCGTCGATCGCCGCCTGAATCGCGTCGGTCGCCGGCGTCTGCCCGTCGGGATTCGCCCCATACTCCGTAATCAGATAGTCAGCCATGAATGGTCCAATCGGTTGGTTACCTCAGTAGATTCCTCAGCCGCGCCGGTGGGGGGGGTTACCAGTTCTTGCAGGCGAAGATGACGTCCTCCAGTGTTCCGATGGCGACGGCCTGGACGGTATCGGCCGCCCCGTAGTAGAGCTTGAGCGTGCCGTCCGGCTCGATGATCTTCCCGCAGGGGAAGCAGACGTGCTCGACCAGCCCGGTCATTTCGTACTCCGCCTCGGGGGCGAGGATCGGGTAGTTGGTCACGTGATTGACCTTCCAAGGCTCTTCGAGGTCCAGCAGCATCGCGCCGACGCTGTACTCGCGGCTGGTGCAGTTGTTCATGATCGCGTGGAACACTGTCAGCCAACCCTCGTCGGTGCGGATGGGCACGGTGGAGGGCCCCAGGCCGCTGATGGCGTAATTCCACACGTCCGAGGTTCGCAGGACGCGTTTCGAGTCGCCCCAGTGGATCAGGTCCGGCGAGAAACTCAGCCAGATGTCGCCCTTGCCGCCGGCGGACGGAATGCTCGGCCGTTCCAGGCGCATGTATCGTCCGTCGGTGCTGACCTCGGGGAAGATCACCATGTTGCGGTTGTCCGGTGCGTTGATGTAGTTGACGAAATCGAGCGTCTTGAGGTCGTCGGAGCGGAACATGGCGACGCGACATTCACTAGTGGATTGGCAGGCCAGCAGGACCTTGTATTCCCCGTCGATCCACGTGACCCGCGGGTCGTAGTAGACCGTGGAGGCTGTTTCGTTCCACAGGGGATTGTCGGGCATCTCGAACGGTTCGGGGCGGAGGGTCCACTCGAGCCCGTCGTCGCTGTCGGCCCCCCACAGGAGGGTCTTGTGGTTCAGCTGGTTGGTGCGGCAGAGCATGACGTACTTGCCGTCCTGCATCTTGACGGCGGTGGAGTTGTACACCGCTCGCATCTTGAAGCCCAGCTGGTCCATGAAGTCATCGGGCGAGAGGACCGGGTTTCCGTCGTAACGCGTGAGAATGTCACGGTCGATTCTGGCGTAGTCCATCGTGGTTCTCCGTTGGGGTGCAAAGGGGCGCCCGGAAAGCCCGGGCCGGCAAAGAGGGCGATTATAACGCCCGCTGCGGCGATGTCCAGCACAGCGAGCGGGGCGGCGGCGAGCGTCTCAGCCCCCGACATGCGCAGGATTAATATTCCATAATCCCGGAGATTCGTTGTTGCCTTTTCCGCGCGAAGGGGTGACAATACTGACGTTGATGCACCGCCGGGGGGTCTGGGAAAGTGTTTTCCTTCCCGGCGGGAGCTCCCGGTTGGCAGCGGGAACTGTTTGATGGATGATTGGCTTTGTCACCTCCAAGGAACTCGACGGGGCGATTAGTCGTAGCCACAGACGCATGTCTGAGGAATCTCTATGTTTCCACATCCACGCGAACGCATTTGCCATAGCTGAAGAAGGGATGTTGCAATGACGCAGGGTAAAGTGAAATGGTTTAACGACACGAAGGGTTTTGGATTCATCGAGGCCGAGGACGGCAATGACGTCTTCGTCCACCACAGTGACATCGCTGGTGATGGCTACAAGACCCTCACCGAAGGCGAGAGCGTCTCGTTTGACGTGACGGAAGGCCCGAAGGGTCTCAAGGCCGTCAACGTCCAGCGCGGCATGTAAACTCCGCCGTCGACGTACTCTGTAACCATACGCCGCCCCTTCGCGGGGCGGCGTTCTTTTATGCGCCCGCAACCTCCCGGAGCGAGACAGATCCGTGTCTCAGCGTAAAAAGTGGGCCTGCGGTAAGGAAAACCGCCGCCCATGCTGGATCGGCCTGGCCGTCTTGGCTACCATACCCGCTATGACTCGACAAGACACGACCCCGGACATTCTCAAGGACCTGCGCACGCCCAGGCCGCGAATCATGCTCACTGCTCAGCGGGCGACCGAACTGCGGGACCGCCTCGCCGCCGGCGACGACCCGCTGCTGGGACGATACTTCGACGACGTCGTCACCCAGGCCGAGACCTTCGCCGCGGAAGGGCCGCTGGAGAAGCGTCTGGAAATGGGCCGAATGTGCTGGCTGTCAGAGGAAGTCCTGCGACGCTCGATGTCCTGCGGGTTGGCCTGGCTGCTGGGCGGCCGGGACGACCTCGGCAGGGCGGGCGTGGACCAGCTGCTGACCGCTGCCCGCTACGACGACTGGTGCCCCGGACACGGGCTGGACTATTGCGGGATGGCCGCTGCCGTGGGCGTCGGGCTCGACTGGCTCGATGCACTGATCGAACCGGGCGAAAGGCAGGAAATCGTCGCCGCCCTTCGCGAGAAAGGCCTGGAGGTCGGCCTCGCGCAGTATACCTCCGAGAAGGGCCCCCACTGGATGAACTGGGTCCTCCGGGAGTACAACTGGAACCAGGTCTGCAATGGCGGGCAGATCATCGGCGCCCTGGCGTTGGCCGACGAACGGCCCGAACTCGCCGGCAGCATCGTGGACCACGCAACCCGTGCGCTGCCCGTGGCGATGGCCTCCTACGCCCCCGAAGGCGTCTGGGGCGAGGGCGTGAGTTACTGGCACTACGGGACGCGTTTCGCCGCGATGGCCGTCTCGGCGCTGGAATCGGCGCTGGGCACGGATCTCGGACTTGCCGACGTTGCCGGCCTGGCCAACACCGGACGGACCATTGCGCTGACCACCGGACCGACCGGACTGGTGACCTGCTTCGCCGACAGCGGAGAACGAGAACCGCGTCGGCCGATGGCGGAGATGTTCTGGCTGGCGGACCGCTTCGGCGACGACATGCTCGCCGAGTGGGAGCACGAAACGCTTGAAGACAATCCGGCAGGCCCGGAACACCTGCTTTGGTACGTTCCCCGCCCGAGCGACCCGCCGCGGCGACCGACGGACGTGTGCTTCCGCGGCCCGACAGACCTGGCGGCCCTGCGAAGCAGCTGGGAGGATGACGAAGCACTCTACGTGGTGACCAAGAGCGGATTCAACCGCTGCAACCATGCACACATGGACGTGGGGGGCTTTGAGCTGGACGCCCTGGGCGTGCGGTGGGTCGAGGACCTCGGCAAGGAAAGCTACGAGCTGAAGGGCTACTGGAACCGCCACGAGGACGACGCCCGCCGATGGACCTATTTCCGCCTGGGCAGTCTCTCGCACGCCGTGGGACTCCTGGACGGCCGAAATCAACTGCTGGACGCCGAAACGGACATCATCCGCTTCCGCACCGAGCCGGACGACGCAGCCGTCGTGATGGACCTCAGCTCTGCCTATCCCGCGCCCGCCCGCCGCATGCACCGTGGGATCGCCATGCTCCCCGGGCGGCGGAGCGTGCTCGTGCAGGACGAGTGGGTCCTCGACGAGCCGGCGGACGTGACGTTCAACTTCGTGACGCGCGCGGCAGTGGACGCCAATGAAGAGCAGGACACGCTGTTCCTGCGAAGCGACGCCCGGACGCTGGAGCTGAAGGTCGTCGCCTCAGCCGAGGTGCGAATGGAGATCGCGCCGGCCCGCCCCGAACCGCCCGAGATGCCCAACGAAGGCGTCACCCGCGTGCAGATCATCCTGGCTGCCCCTGCCGGCGAACAGACGCTTGCGGTGCAATTCCTGCCGCATTGGCCCGACGGACGGGTCGAGGGCGATCTGGAAATCGTCCCCCTCGCCGATTGGCCCGGCCGGGCGATGTGAGCAGGAAGGCCGTGCGACGGTAAGCGTCGCATGGGCTTCCAGCCCATGGCCTGTTCTGTTTCCTCGTCCCGGCGTAAATCTCATTTCATCTTCGGCATCGCGCCCGCAACAAGTTGCGAGCCCTACGGCTGCCGGCAGTCACGGCCTGGAAGGCCGTGCGACGGTAAGCGTCGCATGGGCTTCCAGCCCATGGCCTGTTCTG
>CAZFPT010000181.1:0-6271 GCA_964521005.1 uncultured Planctomycetaceae bacterium
GCTCGCAACTTGTTGCGGGCGGGATTGCGGATCGATCCGGGACTGACGCGGCTGCACTTCTCGGGGCTTATCGTGGCGGGAGGGGGGCGTGTTTCTGCAGAAGTCCCCAGGGCCAACCCCAGGTGTCCCGCTGTTCGGGGACGAGCAGGTGCATGCGGAAAGGCGCGACGCTCACGTGCAGCGGGGTGTTAGGTCCCGGGTCGCCATCGACCTGGGTGGCCGTCGGTCCGTCGGGCGTTTCGATGGTGGCGTTTCGGCAGCGGCGGTAGAGCACGTCGCCCTTGAGCGGGTGGAGTCGCAGCAGCGTCCACGCGGCGTGGAGCATCAGTCCGGTCTGCTCGCGGCAGCGGAAGATGACCAGGTCCAGCAGGCCGTCGTCAAAGCGGGCGTCGCGGCAGATGCGCAGCCCCACGGCGTAGCGGGAGATGTTGCCCACGAACGCCAGGCCATAATCGTCGAAGATGTCCTCGCCGTCGACGTTGACTTTCATGCGCGGGAAATCATGCTCCCAGAAGGTCCGCCAGATCGGCCAGAAGTAGCTCAGGTGGGAGATGTGCCCTCGTCGCGAGGTGGCCAGGCGACGGACGACTTCGCCGTCGAAGCCCACGCCCATGATCAGCAGGAAGCGTCGGTTGTTGATTTCTCCGACGTCGCATTCCATCACGGTTCCGGCGCGGAGGATCTCGACGATGTCGCGCGGGTTTCCCGGGACGCGCATTTCCTGGGCGAGGAGGTTTTCCGTGCCGGCCGGGATCGGCAGGATGGGCACGTCGCTGCCGGCCAGTCCGTTGGCGATCTCGTTGACGGTCCCGTCCCCGCCCCAGGAGAGGATGGCGGCGGCCTGGTCTTTCACGCTCCGGGCGTACTCGGTGGCGTCGCCGGAGCAGCGGGTTTCGTGTTCCACCAGGGGCAGCCCCAGCGACTCGATTCGTCGTCGCAGATCGGCCAGCATCCGCTTCCTTCCGCCGTACCCGCTTTTGGGGTTGATCACCAGGTGAACCGGGTTCGACGCGTCGGCCTGAATCATGCCATCTCCCGCGGGGTGCACAGTTGCCATTGAACATTGCGACAGGAACTCTATAATACCCGGATTGTCGACGCAGGCAAATGGACAGATATCCGACGCCGCCACTTCGCGTGCGAGGAGAGACCATGGACCAGGTGGAGCAAGACGTGGACACAATCGAGCAGATCGTCGAGAAGGACAGCTGGAGCGCCGAGGAACACGACGCGCTGATGGCGCAGTTGCTGAACGTATCCGATCCGGCCGGTCGGCTCTCGTCGATGTTGCGGCAACTGGAGAACGAGAATCCCGAGCCCAAGGGCGCCGCGGCGCTGAAAATCGGCATCCTGCGGACCATGCTCTGCCGGTTCTCTTCCGCACTCGATGCCCTCTCCGAGGCGACCGACAACAAGGACCGTCACTGGTTCCAGGCGATGTGCCTCAAGCACCTCCAGCAGTACGCCCAGGCCGGCGAGGAGTTCGAGCGGGCCGAGTCGCGTGGCTGGGACGGCGGGGAGGTCGCGCTGCAGCAGGCCGAGCTGATGGTTCTTCGCGGCGATCTCGACGAAGCGGACAAAGCCCTCAAGAAGCTTGCCGCCTCGCTGGGCGATTCGCCGGACTTCCTGTACGTCAAGGGAATGATGCTGGAACTCGCCGGTGAGGGTGAGGAGGCCGCCTCGCTGTATATCCAGGCGCGGGAGTTGGCCGACGGGCACGACGGGGCGACTTTCCGCCTGGCGTACTTCTACGACCTCCACGGCGAGGAAGAGGAAGCGGTCGAGCTCTACCGCGAGATCATCTCGCATCCGCCGATCTTCGCCAACGCGCTGCTGAACCTGGCGGTGCTTTACGAGGATGCCGGACAGTACAACCAGGCCGCCGATGCCGTCCGCCGCGTGCTGGCGATCAACCCGAATCATGGCCGGGCGAAGATGTTCCTCAAAGACGCCGAAGCCTCCAAGAACATGTACTACGACGAGGACCAGGCCCGTCGCATCGCCAAACGCAACGCCGTGCTGGATATCCCCGTGACCGACTTCGAGTTGAGCGTGCGGGCCCGCAACTGCCTCAAGAAGATGAATATCCGCACCCTCGGCGACCTGGTGAAAATCACCGAGTCGGAACTGCTGGGCTACAAGAACTTCGGCGAGACCTCGCTGAAGGAAATCAAGGACATGCTCTCGGCCAAGGGCCTGCGTCTGGGACAGGCGCTGGAAGAGGGCAGCGAGCTGGCGATTCCGACCTCCCTGCCCGAGCCGCCGCAGATCGCCGGGGTCGACGAGAGCGTGCTGAACAAGTCCGTGGACCATGTCGAGTTCTCCGTGCGCTCGCGACGGGCGCTGGAGACGCTGGGCATCAACACGCTGGGCGACCTGGCCGCCAAGACCGAAGCCGAGCTGCTGGCGTGCAAGAACTTCGGCCAAACCAGCCTCAACGAGATGCGCCAGCGACTGACCGAGAACGGCCTGGACCTGCGCGACCCGAACGCGTAACCGCCCCGAGGCGGCACGCGCACGACGGGTTGGCTGGGACCGGGCGGAATGGAGTCCGCGATGACCCGTGCGCGCCGGCTGTGGCAGATCATTCGTCGATTGTGGCAACCGCTGCTGGGGCCGTGCGCGATCCTGGCATCTTGCTGCCTCTTGTCGGCAGGCATCCTCAGCAGCTGCGCCCCTCCCGGTGAGGACACTCTCTCCGAGCTGGCCAGGCCGGTCGGCGGGCCCGGCGCTCCGCGAATCCGCGTGCTGCTCACCAACGACCCCAAGCCCGTCGTGAGGCTGGAATGTACGGGCGGGTACATCCTGCGGGCGGGCGACACGATCGTCGCCGCCTCCCAGGGCGCCCCGGGCCCGATCGTGACCACCCACACCGCCGGGGAGTGGAGCTTCAATGGCCTGCGCCGGCAGACCGGGCCGATCGTCTTCGAGCCGATGGACGAGGCGGTCGTCGCGCTGAACGGCGTGAGCTATCGCGGCTCGTTGCGCCTGATCCCGGCTGGGCCCGACGCCCTGCGCGTGGTCAACGACGTGGACCTCGAGCAGTACCTCGCCTCGGTGATCGCCAAGGAACTCTATCGCGACTGGCACCTCCAGGCGTACCGTGCCCAGGCGGTGGCTGCCCGCACGTTCGCCCTCTACCAGGCGAAGACTTACGGCAAGACGCGCGATCATGACGTCCGCGCCGATCAGAGTTCCCAGGCGTATCCCGGCCTCGCCAGCGAGACAGCCAAGTCTCGCCGGGCGGTGCGGTCGACGGCAGGGGTGGTGCTGACGTATCCCATCGACGGGGAGCACAGGCTTTTCCGGGCCCAGTACTCCTCCTGTTGCGGCGGGCGGGTGAACCCCGCCGACGTCGTGCAGGAATCGGCGGACATCCCTCCGCTGCGGGGCGGGCAGGTCTGCACGGATTGTGGCCGGCAGCCCTTCGCCTCGTCGAAGTACCGCTGGTCGACGGTGACGGTGCACCGGGCCGACGTGTACAACGCGATCCTGCGGCGCTATCCCGCCCGGGCCGGCCGACTGGCGGGGGTGGACCGCGTGGTGGTCACCGAGCGGACCGATCACGACAGGCCGATGTTCGTCAAGGCCTACGACACCCGCCGGCGGGCGATTCGCATGCGGGCCGACGATCTGCGCATCTGCCTGCTGCAGGCGGGCATCCCCGCCGCCAAACGCCTCTACTCGATGAACTGCTCGATCGTCAACACCGGCGACTCGGTGCAGTTCACTGACGGACGCGGGTTCGGGCACGGGATCGGAATGTGCCAGTACGGCGCCCAGTCCAAGGCGGCCAAGGGGTGGTCGGCGGCAAAGATCCTGGAATTCTACTACCCCGAAGCGCGGCTGTTGGTTGTCCGGCGAGACGGCGAGAGTCCCTGAATTGCGGGGATTTTGCCTTGCCGGGTGGCGCAAATCTGGTATACTCCTCTTGAGGGAAGACACTCGAGGCGTGTCTTTCTGGAGGATGCCGTCCCGATGCGGGCACTGCTCATGCCGTCAGCGGGTCTTTGGACCGGATTGTACTGACAGAAAGTGACGCCGCGTATGACACCTCGATCCCGCTGCTGATCCCCGCTTACGCCCGTCCCGGCTGCTGCTGCGCGTCGGGCGAGACAGCGGAACCAGCCCGATCGACCCGTCTCGGAGCGTCGATGGATGAACTGAGGGCTTCGCGTCGCGGAGATGCGAAGCGAAAACAACCGCCTGACTCTGAGGGAGTACTGCAATGAGGCACGCAAAGATGAGGCTGTGGAGTTGTTTGATGGTAATTGGTCTTTCGGCAACGATCGCTTCGGCCGGTACGCTGATCGACGAGGATTTCAGCGATATCTCGGATTGGAACGACCTGTCGACCGCGGTGACCTGGGGAGGGAACGCCGGACCGGTCAGCGCGTTCACCAGCACGGGTGGCGCAGTCACCTTGACTTCCACCGCCAAAAGCCACGCAGGGTACGCCTCGGCCGACGACTTGAAGACCTTTACGGCGCTGGACATGCAGTTTGGATCGGCGATTGACCGGACCAATCCGGCGACCAATACCATCACGATCGATTTCCGGGCCAAGTGGAGCGCAGGAGTGATATCCGGCGAGGGAAGCCGATTCAATATCACCCTCAACCACGACTATCCCTCCGGCGGGCTGGACATGGACCTGGACGACAAATATAACGATTTCACCAACGACTGGTGGGCCCGGCCGGCTTACAACGCCCGCGTTCGCCTGCAGAACGACGAAACGCTCATGATGTACGGCGGCGGCCCGGACTCCGAAGGCGAGTACGAGAAGTACGGTTCTGACTGGTGGCTGGCGGGTTTCTCCTCCGGACCCGGCGGGCACAGCCCGCAGCCAGGCACCAATGGCGTGGTCGGCGCTGGAACCGGGTTGTACTCCCAGAGCGAGTACAAGGACTACCGTTACGTGATTACCCCTGAGGGCCAGGAGTTCTGGTTCGACGCGGCCGGTGATGGCTTTGACGCCGGCGACCTGCGGGGCACGATGTTGTTCAGCAACTGGGACAGCGACGGAGACGGCATCGACGACAACGGTTTCCGCCTGGACTTCGAGACAATCGAAGGAATCCGCCTCTACTGGCGCGGAGCGGCTGAATCGCAAGCGATGCTCGACAGCCTGACTGTCAACGTCACCCCCGAACCGGCGACGCTGGTGGTGCTGTCGCTGGGCGGGCTGGGTGCGGTGTTGCGGCGGCGGCGCAGAGCCTGACCCATCCGCGGCGGAGAGATCCGCCCGAGATCGATGCAATCAACGGGGTGGCCCGCAGGTCGGGTCACCCCGTATTGTGCGCGCTGCCAAGGCGACGGAGCACCGCGGCGTTCACCGCGTCCCAGTCTCGCCCGTCGGGGTGGATCTCCTTGGGGGTCTCCAGGATGCCCGGCAGATCGGCCAACCGCTCGTCGCGCATAAGGTTGGCAAAGCCTCGCTCGCCGATTTCACCCAGACCGATGTGCTCGTGGCGGTCCACCCGGCTGCCAAGCGGTTTCTTCGAGTCGTTCAGATGCACCGCCAGCAGGTGCTCCAGCCCGACCGTCTCGTCCAGCTCGTCCAGCGTGCGGGCCCAGGCGCGGGGGGGCCGCAGGTCGTAGCCGGCGGCGAAGACGTGGGCGGTGTCCAGGCAGATGCCCACCCGCCGCTTTCGCCGCGATCGTCGACGGATCTCCGCGAGATGCTCGAACCGATAGCCGATGCAGTTGCCCTGCCCGGCAGTGGTCTCCAGAAGCAGCTTCACCCGACGTCGGGTGCAGGAGGCGAAGGCCCGGTCGATCCCCTCGGCGATCCGCGCGATGCCCTCCTCGGTGTCCGCATGCGAGCCGGGATGCACCACCAGGTACTCGATGCCCAGTCGCCCGGCGCGCTGGAGGTCTTCGCTGAGGGCGTCGATGGACCTCTCGCGGACCTCGTCGCCGCCGGCGAGGTTCACCAGGTACGACGCGTGGGCCACTGCCGGTCCGATTCCCAGACGTCTCCGGGCCGACCGGAACTCGCGGACGACCGGCTCGGCCAGAGGCGGGGCGGCCCACTGGCGCTGGTTGCGCACGAACAGCCCCACAGCCGAGAGTCCCAGGGCGTGGACGGCTTCGACGGCACGGGCGGGTCCTCCGGCGATGCTGCGGTGCGATCCGAGTTTCATGGTGACCCATCGTAGGCGCTGCGGAAGAAACTGTCGAGCCATCCGGCAAGTCGGCCTTGCATAATCGAGGTTTCCGTGCGATACTCCCGAGTCTATTTCCCGGGGTGAAGTGCGCACCGGGT
>CAZFPT010000182.1:0-6182 GCA_964521005.1 uncultured Planctomycetaceae bacterium
TAACACGCCAGGCTCCCGCATCCGACTCGGCGTTGACACGCCGGGCTCCATTGGTTGTGAATGAAGTGACAAATCTGCTTGTCGCTTGCGGGGATTCGCGTGTCGCTTCTTTTCGTTTTGCAGATCCTGTTCTCTGTGGCTGGGGCGTTACTCGGCGAGCTTTTCGTGGGCTTCCTTGAGTTGCCGGCGGATGGGGATGTTCTGGGGGCACTTGTCTTCGCAGATCCCGCAGTCGACGCACGCGTCGGCCTGGTTGCCGGTGTCCCATTTGTTGGTGCCGATGCGGTTGTACTGCTGTTTCGCGACGTCCCAAAGTCCGTAGACGCGGCCCATGTTATAGCGCTCGAAGATTTTCGGGATCGCCACCTCCTGCGGGCAGGGCATGCAATAGTTGCACCCGGTGCAGTAGAGCTGGGCCATTTCTTTCATTTGTTCCAGATGTTCGGCGATGGCGGCTTTGTCGTCGTCGGTGAGGCTGATCTGGTCGGAGCAGATCTCGAGGTTTTCCTCGACGTGCTCGATGGTGCTCATGCCCGAGAGGGCGACGTCGACGTTGGGGTTGGCCAGCACGAATCGCATCGCCAGTTCGGGCACGCGTTCGATGCCTGGAACCAGTCCGGCGAGCACCTCGCTGTGGTTGCCCAGGCGGCCGCCACCGACCGGGCCCATGACCACCACGCCCATGCCCTTTTCGTGTGCGTGGGCGATGCCTTCCTCGAGCTTCTGGTCCAGCAGGTTGTACTGCACGGTGAAGCTCTCGTAGAACCCCGTGTCGACGAGCTTGACCAGGGCGTCGTTGTCGTCGTGGAAGCTGCAGCAGATGTGCTTGATGAGCCCCTCGTCCTTCGCCTTCTGCATCCATTGGGCGATGCGGGGTTCCAGGGCGCCTTTCCACTTCTTTTCCCAGTTCATGCCGTGATTGTTGTAGATGTCGATCGAGTCGATCTGCAGCAGGCGGAGGGAGTCTTCGAGGTTTTTCCGCCACTCGCCCTCGTCGTCGCCGAAGTAGTGGTTCTTGGTGGAGACGACGACCTTGTCCCGCCAACCTTTCAGGGCTTCGCCGACGGCCCGTTGGCTGTCGTGCGCGCAGTACATCACGGCGGTGTCGATGTAGTTCACGCCGCCCTCGAAGGCGCGGTGGATCATGGCGACGGCCTTCTCGTCGTCCACGCGTTTTTCGCCGTCGACGGTTTCGGTCATCGGCAGGCGCATCGCGCCGAAGCCCAGCTGTGAGACTTTCAGTCCGGTGGTTCCCAGTTCTCGATAGATCACGGTACACGTTCCTTCCTCAGAGGTGCGGTTGGCTCGGCCGACGGGGACGGCCGATGATTGGTTACGTCTCGCTCGCGGGCGGGGAGAGTTCCTCCAGCACGCCACGGACGGCCTGGAATGCCTCAGGCAGACGATAGTAGTACACCGAGCAGCACTTCTTGCGACATTTCACGAGCCCGGCCTGTTTGAGAATGTGCAGGTGACGCGACATGTTCGGCTGAGAGCCTCCGACGGCTTTGACCAGGTCGGCGACGTTGTACATCTCCTCGCAGACGGGGCGATCGGGCAGCAGCCGAAGCACCTCCAGCCTCGTCGGGTCGCCCAGCGCTTTGAAAACCTGTACCTGCGTCTCGCGGTCCATGCCGTCTCCTGCCTGCCTCATTTCAGCGTGACTATATTTGCATACAGTTATGGCAGGGTCAAGCGGATTTTGTCGCGAATGTGGAGCAGGTGGCCTATTTTCGGCTTCTGGGGCGTCTGCGGGGCCGACGGGGCGTGCGCCAGCGGAAGGTTTCCTTCAGGCCGCTCTGGTCTTTCGAGATGCGCAGCGTTCCGTCGGTCGAGCGGATGGGGCGGGCTCAGGAATGGGTCAGTTTTTCGCCCTTCGTTATCCGATGGAAAGGGATAGAAGGAATTCTCTGGACGATGTCCGATTCGCCGGGCATCGTATTGGCACAGGCAGATTGATCCTTCAGGGATGGAGTGAACGATGAAACGCATGAGGCTGTCGTTGATCGCGGTATGCATCGCCGGGGCGTGGCTCGCCGGGTGCGTCGCGCCGGGGGACGTGGAACCCACCACCCTCTATCAGTATCACAAGAAGCTCGCCAAGCGCATCGGCGCTTTCCGAAAGGGCGACGAGGGCATGGACGTCTATCGACCCGCCCTGCGCGGTGCGATTCCCGAGCTGCCCGTCCGCGTGGTTACCCGTCGCGTGGTGGACCATCCCACCGTCACGCGCCTCGCCGACGCCAACGCCTCGCTGAACGACCCTGCCGTCGACGCGTTCGACGCCAACCAGATGTACCGCCAGGTGGAGGTCCCCGAGATCCCGCTCTCGCTGGAGCAGGCCATCGTCCGCGCATTGGCCAGCAACACCGAGGTGCAGATCAGCGGCTACGACCCGGCCATCTCGCGACAGGACATGGTCAAGGCGGCGGCGGAGTTCGACCCGGTGCTCTTCGGGACCTGGAGCTATGAGAAGATCGATCGCCAGGGCGCCACGCTCGGCGAGCAGGCCAATCGCGGCATCGAGGCCGGCGTCCGCCAGAAGCTCATCACCGGCGGGACGTGGTCCACGTCGTTCGCGTACGCCCGCAACTTCGACGACGTCAACGGCTCGCGCTGGGAGCCGGAAGTGAGCTTCCAGTTCACCCAGCCGCTGCTGCGGAACGCCTGGGGGGGCTTCAATCTCGCCCGCCTGCGGATCGCCCGGATCTCTCACGAGGCGAGCCTCGCCGGCTTCCGGGACACCGTCGAGGATGTCGTCACACGCACCGCGGCCGCCTACTGGACGCTGCAGCAGGCGCAGATCGAAACCCGCATCGTGCAGGAACTGCTCGAAGACACGCTCCAGACACACCGCAAAACCGTTCTGCGACCCAAGGCACGCGAAAACATCGAACGCAAGCAGACCCGCTCTGCCGTCGTGTCGCGCCAGCTGGAACTGCTCCGGGCGGAGAAGGCATTGGCCGACGCGCGGGACAACCTCCGCAAGATCCTCGCCGATCCGCAGATCAATCTCCGATCCGACGCAGTGATCTACGCCACCACCCCGCCGGACCCCACGCCCGTTCGCATCGACCCGGCCGACCAGCTGCTCACGGCGCTGCGCCACAATCCGGTCATGAAGCAGGCGAGGCTGGCGATTCAGGTCTCGGCGATCAACATCGACGTGGCGGAGAATCAGCTGCTGCCCAAGGTCGACCTCTCGGTCGGCACGACGCTGCACGGAAGGGATCGCGGACGCAACGACGCCACCGACAACCTGCTCACCGGCAACTACGCCAGCTATTCGCTCGCCCTGACCGCGGAGTACCCCATCGGAAACCGCGCTCGATTGGCCGACCTGTACGCCCGACGCTTCGAGTACGCCCAGTCCGTCACACGCATGCAGGACACCGCCGACCAGCTCGCCCAGCTCATCCAGGAGCGGATCCGCGAGATCGAGACAACCCACCAGGAATGGCAGCAGCGAACGCGAGAAGTACGGATGCTCGAACTGCTCGTGCAAGGCTTCGAGACGCTCGTCCGCGAGGTCGCGATGACGCCCAACAACCTTCAGCTGCTGCTGGACGCCCAAGGACGACTCGCCACCGCCCGACGGGCCCAGGCGCGGGCGCTGGTGGGCTATCAGAACGCGCAGCTGGACCTCGCGCGGGAGACGGGCACCGCCCTGAAGCTGCCCCGGATGAAGATCGCACTGCCCGCCGCTGCCGACGAAACGAGCTGGCCTGAGATGCCCGCAGACGGCAACCAGTGAGCCGCGCGACGATACGAACCATCGAAAAGGAGTTCACGCATCGTGCCGAAGGAACGGCCAATGGGTGCAAACCGTTCAGTAGCGGGGAAATTCTGCGCGTCGATCCCATTGGGGTGTGACACACAGTTGTCATACCCTTGGTGTATATAGGGGGGCACGTAATGGGTTCGGATCGCGTTCACAGGTTGTTGCGTTTGATTCTTCTGCTCCAGGGGCGCAGGCCTCGCAACACGCGCGAGCTCGCCGAGGAGCTGGAGGTCAGTCGGAGGACGATCTTCCGCGACCTGAACATGCTCGAGCTGGCGCACATTCCGTACCATTACGACGAAGAGACCGGCGGCTATCGGCTGGGCAAGCATTTCTTCCTGCCCCCGATCAATCTCGAACTCTCCGAGGCGTTGTCGATGCTCATGCTCGCCCGGTCGACAGCGGGTTCGCTGCCGTTGACGTCCCAGGCGTCGCGGGCGGCGGTGAAGCTCGAAAGCGTCCTGCCCGCTCCCATTCGCCAGTACGTCGGCGACGTCGTGGACCGCACGCACGTCTCGGTCGGGCCGGTGGCAGGGCACGAGCAGACCGACGAGGTCTTCGAGACCCTCACCCGCGCCGTGGCCGAGCGACGCGCCTGCCAGGCGGTGTATCTCAGCTTTGCCGACCGCAAGCAGCTCATGCTGGAGATCCTGCCCTATCGGCTGATGTTCCGTGGCAGGGCGTGGTACGTCGTTGCCCGCAGCGAGGTGCACCAGGAGATCCGCGTATTCAAACTCATCCGCTTTCGCAAGGTCGAGCTCACCTCGCGCCGCTTCCCCGCCCCGCCTGCCGATATCGTCGAGAAGCACTTCGGCAACGCCTGGAACATGATTCCCGGCGGGCGGGAGTACCGCGTGCACCTGCACTTCTCGCCGAAGGTGGCCGGCAATGTGGCGGAGGTGCTCTGGCACGACACGCAGGAGGTCGCATTCAACGACGACGGCTCGTGCGAATTCCGCGCCACCGTCGACGGGCTGGGTGAGATCGCCTGGTGGATTCTTGGCTACGGCGACCAGGTCCGCGTGGTCGCGCCGGGCGACCTGAGAAAACGCGTCGCCACCGTCGCCCGCAACATGGCAGCGATGTACGACGGGGAGGGCACGTCATGAGGGCGGTCCTGCAGCGCGTGCGGTCGGCGTCGGTGAGCGTCGCCGGCCAGACCGTCGGCCAACTTTCGCCCGGGCCCGGGCTGCTGGTGTACGTGGGCATCGCCGTGGACGACTCGCCCGGGAACGCGCGCAAGCTGGCTGAGAAGGTCGCCAACCTGCGGATCTTCGAGGATAACGACGGGCGGCTGAACCTCTCGGTCCTGGACGTCGGTGGCGGGGTGCTGGTGGTTCCGAATTTCACGCTTCAGGCCGACACACGCAAAGGACGTCGACCTGCCTTCGTCAACGCCGCTCCCGGCGAGCAGGCCCAGCCCGTGCACGAGGCCTTCCTGGCTGCACTGGGCGAGCAGGGCGCCCGCGTCAGTCAAGGGCGCTTCGGGGCCGAGATGCTCATCCGCTGCGAAGCCATCGGACCGGTGAATGTGATTGTGGACATCCCTGCCGGCGCCGGCGGGGCGGGGGAACCGACCTCTTCGCCGTAGGGGTCGGCGATGACATTCCCGGGGCAGCGGGCCCCGGGCCGCGGGCTGGGGGAAACCTACACCGTGCAGGGCCCCCGGGTCCTCCAGCCCGCGATGATTCTCCGGCGTCCATGCATCCGCCGCCGAGGCGATTTTTCGCGACGGCAGGGCTTGACGGAATCGCTTCACGCGGCTACAGTACTCCATTCCCCGGTCGGGTTGGTTTCCGCCCGACGGGGTCAGCGGTAGTGTGGCCGAGTGGACAAAGGCAACAGACTGTAAATCTGTCGGGGTAACCCTACGCTGGTTCGAATCCAGCCGCTACCATTGCCCGCCGATCGGCGGGCTTTTCTGTGCGCTCGCGCGAAGGCCACGGATTTCACCGGCCATCGGCCTTGAAAAGCTCCTCCAGCTTCCTGTCGATGCGCTGCCAGTGCGTGCCGCGCCAACTCTGCCAGCAAATCGGCAGCAGGCGATCCACGAACAGATCTGCTGGCTGGGTGTCCCAATGTTGAAGTCAGGAAACCATTTCCTGCGCTGACCATCCGCGCAGAAAAAACGCCCCTGCCGACGGTGCGGTGAGGCGTTCGGGAAGACTGGGGATCAAGGATTCGAACCTTGACTAACTGATCCAGAGTCAGTCGTGCTGCCGTTACACTAATCCCCAACAGACGTTGGTGGCGGCTCGTTCAACCCGCCTGCTCACAGTGTACAAATCGGCCCGAGCAAGTCAAGCCTTTTGAACTTTCGGTGGTTTGGGGTTCGGACGACATACATTGAGGCACGCTTCAGGTATCAAGCGACACGCGAATCGCGAGAAGCGACTACCGG
>CAZFPT010000183.1:0-1568 GCA_964521005.1 uncultured Planctomycetaceae bacterium
TTGCGAGCCCTACCGATGCGCGTCGCATGGGCATCCTGCCCATGTTCTGTTCTCGCCTTCGGCGAAGCGCCCGCAACAAGTTGCGGGCCCTAGAGTTACTCCGTTTCGCCTTCGGCGAACCTGCCTGTCGGCAGTCACGGGCTGGAAGCCCGTGCGACGGTTCTGCGTCGCAGGTTCAGCCCGCCGGTTTCCGCCTGCGCGGAGACAGTGCGAGAAATCGGTCACACAGAACAGGCGAGCTCGACGGGCCTGTGACCGCCCGGCGAGGCGCACGAGCATCGGCGAATTGCCCGATGGAAGGCAGCCGCGTCGGCGGGGTGTTCCCAGAAAGCGCTGCGGTTTTCTGCGAGTCCTTTCGCCGAGGAGGCTGATCCTCCGTCTCGGCGCGACGGGGGCAGCGTTACTTACGCAGGCCCAGCTTCTGGATCGTCTCGCGGTAGCGGTCGGGCGCGTTGCTGGCGATGTACTTCAGCAGGCTGTTCCGCTTGCCCACCATTTTCAGCAGGCCTCGCCGTGATGCGTGGTCTTTCTTGTGCGTCCGCAGGTGTTCGGCGAGGTGGTTGATCCGCTGGGTCAGCAGGGCGATCTGGACCTCGGCAGAGCCGGTGTCCCCCTCGTGGCGCTGGTGGTCGTTGACGATCTTCTTCTTCGTGTCGGCTGGGATGCTCATCGGTTCACTCTCTTTCCTACCCGCCCGCCGCCAGCAGCGGAGCCCGTTTCCGGTGGCCCCAGCCAGCATGCGGGTTTGATGGTCCGGGCGGCTCGCTGCCGCCAACGGTGTATTCGTCTATCGTATCGTCCGCCGGGGCGAACGCACTCCACAAATCGCGCGGTTTTCCGCGTTACTCCTCTTCGGACAGCAGCTTCTTGACCGAATCCACAAGCTTCTCCATGCGGAAGGGCTTGTTGAGATACAGGTCCACGCCGAGGCTTTCGGCGTACACCTTGTGTCGCGTGCCCTGGTTGCCCGTAATCATGATCACGCGCGGCGGGTCCGAGCGCTTCTTGCCGCGGCGGATCTTCTCCATCACGAGGAACCCGCTTCGCCCGGGCAGCATCTGGTCCAGAACGACCAGGTCCGGTTCGTTCTGCTCGGCCTGCTGGACGGCTTCGTTGCCATTGACGGCTGTGAGCAGCTCACAGCCCAACTCGCCCAATGCCGACTGCATCGCGGTCATGATGTCGCGATCGTCGTCCACCAGCAGGATCGTCTTGTCACTCAAGTCGTCAGCCATTCTTGTCTGCTCCCATGGGGGATGCGTCGCCCCCGAAAGAACGCTCCATCCTAGTCGCCCCCGCCAAACCTGTCAACGCGCCGCGTCGCGGTTTTCGGATTCCCCGTAGCACACCGCTCCCGCCCATGGTACGTTTCTCCAGACGGGTTGACCCGCCCCTGCGACGTTTGACGTCGCACGGGCATCCTGCCCGTGTTCGCCAAAGGCGAAAAGGAATTGCGGAGCGGTTTTGCAGGCAATACACACCATGGGCTCCGAAGCCCATGCGACGGGCCCGAGCGACGTTTGGCGTCGCACGGGCATCCTGCCCGTGTTCGCCGAAGGCGAAAAGGA
>CAZFPT010000183.1:1668-6182 GCA_964521005.1 uncultured Planctomycetaceae bacterium
GCGACGTTTGGCGTCGCACGGGCATCCTGCCCGTGTTCGCCGAAGGCGAAAAGGAATTGCGGAGCGGTTTTGCAGGGAATACACACCATGGGCTCCGAAGCCCATGCGACGGGCCCGAGCGACGGACCCGAACGACGTTTGAGGAGTCATCATGCCCGGAAGCACGTTTGGACATCTCTTTCGCATCACCACCTTCGGCGAATCGCACGGCGGGGCCGTCGGTGTCGTCGTGGACGGCGTTACGCCCGGCGTTGCCATCCGCGTTGAGGACATCCAGGCGCAGCTGGACCGTCGCAAGCCGGGGCAATCGGACGTGACCACCCCACGGGCCGAGCCGGACAAGGTGCATATTCTCTCGGGGATCTTCGAGGGCAGGCTCACCGGAACGCCGGTGCTGTTGATCCTCTACAACAAGGACGCCCAGCCCAGCGCATACGACGAGATCAAGGACCTCTTCCGTCCCGGGCACGCCGATTTTACCTATCTCCACAAGTACGGCCTGCGGGACTATCGCGGCAGCGGGCGCGCCAGCGGCAGGGAGACGGCCGGCCGGGTTGCGGCCGGGGCGATCGCGCGGAAGCTCCTGGAGCGGCGCGGCGTGAGCATCACCGCCTACACGCTCCGTGCCGGCGGCGTGCAGTGCGAGACGATCGACCCGTCGGTGATCGAGCAGAACCCCATGCGGGCTGCCGACCCGAAGGCCGCCGAGGAAATGATGCGGCGGGTGCTGGACGCGCGCGAGCGGGAAGATTCCATCGGCGGCATCGTGGAATGTCGCATCTCGGGCGTCGCGCCGGGTCTGGGCGAGCCGGTCTTCGACAAGCTCGACGCGCAGCTGGCGGCGGGCATGGTCTCGCTCGGGGCCGTCAAAGGCATCGAGTTCGGGCGCGGGTTCGCCGCTGCCGACATGCCGGGAAGCGAGCACAACGACGCCATGGGCCCGGAGGGGTTCCTCTCCAACAATGCCGGCGGCGTGCTGGGCGGGATCTCCACCGGCGAGGACATCGTCTTCCGCGTGGCCGTCAAGCCCACCTCGTCCATCTCGCAACCCCAGCAAACGGTCGACCGCGACGGCAACGCACGGACCGTCGAAACCCATGGCCGACACGACCCGTGCATCTGTCCGCGCATCGTCCCCGTCGTCGAAGCAATGGCGGCGATCGTCCTGGAAGACCACTACAAGCGACAGGACGCGATGCATTCGTAGCGGCCGGCAGCTAGTCGCGTCTGGACGCCTCTTCCCGCACTGCCTGGAGCAGTTCGAGGAGGTCCTGGAGGTCGGCATCGCCCACGATGGCATAGGTGGCCTGGCCCACGCGGACGGCAGCGAGGTTGTGTTGGCCGTGGGTGGCGGTGTGGAAGGTCGCGCCGTGGCGTCGCACGACGCTGGGGAACTCGAGCGTCCCGGGCTCGCGGGCGAAGATCACCACCGACGCCGATTTGCCGCTGAACTGGATCAGGTAGCTGGCCGCTGGGCGGGTCCACAGCGAGCGGACGCATCCGCCGACGTATTTCGCCCCGGCCGGCGGCGGCGGGACAATGGCTTCGAGCCCGAGCTTGTTCTCGATGTAGTGTTCGAGATGGTTGGGGTCTTCGATCGGCTTGAATCGCCGGCAGGGCTGGAGGTCTTTGACGTGCATCCACTCGATCGCCTCGATGGGTGAGGCGTAGGCGACGCCGGGGGCATGGACCATGTACGCCCCGGCGATCAGCAGCAGGACGGCAGCGGCGGCTCCGAGGGGCACCAGCAGGCGTCGTCGCAGGGGGAAGCGAACCACGCGCGGCTGATGGGTCGATGCGGAGCTCGGTGTTTCGTCCCGGGCCTGGTCGACGGCGGCGCGGATGCGGGCGGTGAGTTCCTCCCCGGCCGTGACCGACGCGAAGGCGCGTTGCAGACGGTTTGGCAGCTGTTGGTCCTGTGATTGATCGTGGTCACTCATCGCTCATGCGCTCCCCGGCCAACCCGAGGTCTTTGGCGTGGTCCATCAGTTTCTTTTTGAGTTCGGACCGTGCCCGGGAGGTGCGGCTTTTCACCGTGCCCACGGCGATGTCCATGATCTGGCCGACTTCCTCGTGCTTCAGTTGCTCCACGTCGGAGAGGTACAGCGTAAGGCGCTGGTCTTCGGGAAGCTCCAGCAGCGCGTTGATGACCTCCTCGTCGGAGAAATTCTCGATCAGGTCGCGGGCGTCGCTCCAGGCGGTCAGGTCCGGTTCTTCGTCCCCGGCCAGCAACTGTTCTTCGACGGATACCTGAGGCCCGACGACCTTGCGGTGACGGAGGATGTCGATCCACGTGTTGCGCATGATCCGCAGCAGCCAGGCTTTGCAGTTGGAGCCTTCCCGGAACGATCCGAAACGCTCGAGCGCCTTGAGGATGGTCGTCTGGGTGAGGTCCTCGGCCATCTGGCGATCGCGCGAGACCGCCAGCGCACCGCGGAATACCGAGTCGATGTGAGGCAGTACCGTGCTGTCGAATTCGCTCTTGTCGGCCATGTCGGTGGGATCGGGCGCTGCCTGCAGCAAGGGGGCACGCCGAGGCGGTAAAACTCCCCAACCCGCTGGTCATCCTAGCGGGATTTCTCCGTCTCGCCAAGCAAAATGCCTGCCGGGCGATGGGTTGCGATGGATTGGTGGGCGTCGGGTGGCGAATCCCTTTGCCTGTCCGTCCTTACGCAAAGAGGGGTCGGCCTGGTCGGTCTGCGTGCGGCGGGAAACCGTGCTTAACTCCCCCCGGAATATTGCCGACAACGGAAGGGCTGGGCGAGCGCGTCCACCAAGAGAGGGACCTGTGCAGATCGATATTACCACAGAAGAGCAGGCCATCGTCGGGAGTCTGCTGAATGTCAGCATGGACTGCGGCGACGACAACCGCGGGATGCTTCTGCGCATGCTGCGGGAGGCCCGGAAGCTTCTGCGGGCCGAGGCCGGCAAACTGTTCGTTCGCGAGGGCGAGCGCCTGCGTCTCATTGCCGCCCAGAACGACGCCATCGGCGACGAGGCGGCCCAGCGGGGCGAACTGCACGAAACCCACTCCATTCGCGACACGCGTCTGACGGCCTTCGTCGCCCGCACGGGCATGCTCATGAACCTCGCCGACGCCCGCGACCTGCCGGACGGGACGCCGTTTCACGTGGATCTTTCCGGCGACGCCCGGACGCGCTATCGCACCCGCAGCGTGCTGGCGGTTCCGCTCCAGTCGGCCGGCGGCGAGTGTCACGGTGTCCTCGAGCTGTTCAACCACAAAAGCCCGGCCGGCGATATCCTGAAGTTCCCGGCGGAGGAGTTGCCCAAGATCGAAGCGTTGGCGTCGGTGGCGTCGTTGGCGGTGCGGAACATGCAGCTGCAGGACGAGCTCAAAACCGCCCACCTGGACACCATCATCCGTCTGGCGGTGGCGGCAGAGTATCGTGACGACGACACGGCCGCCCACATCCGCCGCATTTCCGGCGGGTCGGCTGTGCTCGCTCGGGCGATGGGCCTGCCCAAATCGCAGGTCGAACTCCTGCAATACGCCAGCCCCATGCACGACATCGGGAAAATCGGCATCCCCGACTCGATCCTGCGCAAGCCCGGGCCCCTCACCCCCGAAGAGCGCGATCTGATGCAGACGCACACGCTGATCGGTGCGAAGATCTTCGTCGATCCGCAGACCGACGTCATCCGCGTGGCCCGTGACGTGGCACACTGTCATCACGAGCGATGGGACGGGCTGGGCTACCCCCGCGGGCTCGAGGGCGAGGACATTCCGCTCTATGCCCGGATCGTGGCGATCGTGGACGTCTTCGACGCGCTGCTGGCCAAACGCTGCTACAAGGAAGCCTACTCGCTGGACAAGGCCCTGAGCATCATCACCAAGGAGAAGGGCAAGCATTTCGATCCGACGGTGGCTGAGGCGTTCATGGGCTCTCTCGATCAACTCCAGAAAACCTTCCGCACCCACCGCGACGACCCGCAGGACACCCCGCCGACCGATCCGAACACACCGCCCGACGCGGCGTAAGCTCGATCGAACCGCCACAACCAGGGGCACCCTTGGTTTGGAGTGGGTCGGCCGTAGGGCTCGCAACTTGTTGCGGGCGCGATCGCCGAAAGGCGAGAACAGAACATGGGCAGGATGCCCATGCGACGCGCATCCGTAGGGCTCGCAACTTGTTGCGGGCGCAATCGCGGGTCGATGCGGGACGACCACTCCGTGGAACTTGTCATTTGGAATTTGGTTCTTTGCTTCTCCTTAACTGCACATCAACCCCTTGTCGCGTGTCGCGATTCGCTTGTCGCTGCTTTTTGCTTCTCTACCCCCACCTGTCGCGGAGCTCCAGATGGGGCTTCAACTACGATTCACCGCTAGTCGCTAGTCGCTAGCTGCTTGTCGCTTCTCTACCCCCACGGTTCGCGGAGCTCACCATGGGGCTTCAAAGATACTTCGGGCACCCTTGGTTGGGGCTGGCTGGCCGGCCTCGTGTGATTCATCCTCGCACACGATCCTCACTTTCGTTCGTTTTTCGCTTGTCGCC
>CAZFPT010000184.1:0-6179 GCA_964521005.1 uncultured Planctomycetaceae bacterium
TTGGGCGTGGTGAAGTCTTTCACCGTCGGGCCGTGATGGTCCTGCACCATTCGCTGGAGCGTTGCCGCCAGCGAGGTGGCGTCCAGACCGACCTCCGCCAGCTGTTGCTCGCGCGAGGCGGCTGCCACGAACCGGTCGGGCAGGCCCCGCAGCTGCACGTGGCCGGCGTCGATCTCCCGGGCGGCGGCCAGCTCCAGCACGGCAGAGCCGAACCCGCCGATCTGCGAGTGGTCTTCGCACACCAGCGTGGGCTTGCCTTCCCGCAACAGCCGACTGATTCCCGCGGCGTCGAGCGGTTTGGCGAAACGGGCGTTGACGACCTCGACCTCGATGCCGCGCTGGGCGAGCATGTCGGCTGCCTCCATCGCCGGTGCGCACGTCGTTCCGTAGCAGAGAAAGGCCGCGTCCGGACCTTCCCGCAGCACGCGCGAAACGCCCGGCTGGAAGGGGTCGCACTCACCGGGCAGGTCGGCGGGCACCTCGTCGCGGGGGTAGCGGATCGCCACCGGCGAGTCGCTGGCAAGGGCGAAGTCCATGACGGCCGACATCTCCGCGCCATCGGCGGGAGCGGCCAGCACGATTCCCGGAATGCTCCGCAGCATGGCGATATCCATCGCCCCGTGATGCACCGCGCCGTCCGAGCCCACCAGCCCGGCCCGGTCCATGCAGAACACCACGGGCAGCTTCTGGAGGGCCACGTCGTGGAACACCTGGTCGAACGCGCGCTGCAGGAACGTCGAGTAGATCGACACCACGGGCTTGAGGCCGGCCTTGGCCATCCCCGCCGCCATTGCCACGCCGTGCGATTCGCAGATGCCCACGTCGATATAGCGTTGGGGGAACCTCTCGCGGAAATCCACCAACCCGGTTCCATCGGGCATGGCCGCCGTGATCGCGATGATCCGCTCGTCGGCCTGGCCCACCTCGCAGAGCTTCTTCGAGAACGCCTTGGTCCACGTCGGCCAGGTCTTGCTGGGGAAGACCGCTTTGCCGTCCTTCAACGTATACGCCGAGGGGCTGTGGAACGTGGTGGGGTCTTCCACGGCATACTCGCAGCCGCGACCTTTTTCGGTATGCACGTGCAGCAGCACCGGGCGGTCGATGGTCTTGACGCGCTGGAGCACCTCGATCAATCGGGGGATGTCATGGCCGTCGAACGGCCCGAAGTACGTCAGCCCCAGCGGCTCGAAGACCTTGTCCCCGTACACCGTCGTGCGAAGCCCCTCGCGGAGGTGTTTGAGGGCCTCGGAGATCTCCGCACCCAGGGGCAGGTTCCGCAGCAGGTGCTCAGCGGAGTGCTTCAGGTCGCTGTAGGTGGGGGTCATGCGGATGCGGTCGAGCACGTGGGACATCGCCCCGTGCGTGCGATCGATCGCCATCGAGTTGTCGTTGAGAATCACCAGGAACTGGCGGTTCAGCAGGCAGACGTTGTTGATCGCCTCGAACGCCAGGCCGTTGACGATGCTCGCGTCGCCCACGACCGACACCACGTGGGAGTCGGTCTCGCAGGCCTGGTCGGCCCAGGCCAGACCGGCCGCCGTCGAGATGGCCGTCCCCGCGTGACCGGTGGCGAACAGGTCGTACTCGCTCTCGGTGGGGGCGGGGAATCCGCTGAGCCCGTCCTTCTGGCGCAGCGCCTCGAACCGATCACCCCGACCGGTAAGCAGCTTGTGGGGGTAGCACTGGTGGCCGACGTCCCACAGCAGGCGGTCCTGCTGGAAGTCGAACACGTGGTGCAGCGCGATGGTCAACTCCGCCACGCCGAGGTTGCTGGCAAGGTGCCCGCCTCGCTGCGAGACGGTCGCGATGATCCGCTGCCGGATCTCCTCGGCCAGGCGTGCGAGGTCCTCGTGGCTGAGTCGCCGCAGCTGGTGCGGCGAGGTGATGCGGTCCAGTATGGGAGTGTCGCTCATGGCGTCAGTATGTCCTTCCAATCAACAGATCGGCCAATCGGGCCAGATCGTGCGAGGCTTTCCCCAACGGTTTCAGCGCGTCCGACGCCTGGCGGGTCAGTTGCCGGACCCGTCGGCGTGCCCCCTCGACGCCCAGTTGTTCTACGCTGGTGGTCTTGCCGGCGATCGCGTCTTTCCCGGGCGTTTTTCCCAGGTCCGCGGCGCTGCCGGTGACGTCCAGAAGGTCGTCGGTCACCTGGTAGGCCAATCCCAGGCAGCGGGCGAACTCCCGCACCGCCAGCCGCGTCGACTCGTCGCCGCCGGCGGAGAGTACGCCCACGCCCACCGCCGCCTGCAGCAGGGCGGCCGTCTTGCGCTGGTGGATGTACCAAAGCCCCTCGGCGCCGTCGGGCAACGTGCAGAGATCCATGTCGGCGACCTGCCCGGCGATCATGCCCGCCCCGCCGGCAGAGGCGGCCAATTCCGCCGCCAACAGCCCGCCGCGCGGCGAGCCGGTCTCGGTCAGCACACCGAACGCCCGCGTCAGCAAGGCGTCGCCGACGAGGATGGCCATCGCCTGGCCGTATTGTACGTGTACCGTGGGCTTGCCGTGGCGCAGGTCGTCGTCATCCATCGCGGGCAGGTCGTCGTGCACGAGGCTGTAGTTGTGCACCAGTTCGACGGCGACCGCCGCCCGACGCGTGAGTTCGTCGTCGGCCGACCCGCCGGCCGCCTCGGCAGCGAAGTAGACCATCGCCGGGCGGATCCGCTTGCCCACGTCCAGCACGCAGTATCGCAGGGCGTCGCCCAGCGTCTCGGGCGTGCCGGGCTCGAGGATCCATCGTTCCAGGTCGCCGTTGACCCGCTGCCGGGCGTCCCGGAGAAGCTCTGAAAGGGTTGTCTGCGGCGCGTCGGTCATGCGATGCTCTGTCTGTGGAAACAAACCCCAACCGACAGGCCGGGGCGGAGCAGTTACGATCAAACTCCTGATTATAGCGATTTCCGACGCCGGCGAAACACACTTGTCGGTCGGGCAGGCCCAGCCGACGGCAAACCGGTGCCGCCGGCGTGTCCCCGCGCCGATGCTTTGGATCGCCCGGGCCGATCGGTCACATCTTGCCGGTGGCCAGCTCGAGGCGTTTGGCGGCGAAGGGCCAGTTGGCGAGCTTCATGAAGTTCTCCACCCACGCGCCGCGATTGTTGGCGAACTGCAGATAGTAGGCGTGTTCCCAGACGTCGCACACCATCAGCGGGACCACTCCCCAGACGGTGAGGTTCTGGTGCTTCTCCGCCTGGAGCACGAGCAGCTGACCACCGACCGGCTCGTACGCCAGAACGCCCCAACCGCTGCCTTCGACGGCCTTGGTGGCGGCGGCGAACTGCTCTCTGCCGGCCTGCACCGAGCCGAAGCTGGACCGCATCGCCGAGGCGAGCGAGTCGGGCATCTCCGCGCCGCCGGGGGTCATGGAATTCCAGTAGAGCGTGTGCAGCACGTGCCCGCTGCCGTGAAACGCCAATGCCCGCGAGAGGGCCTTGATGTGGTTGAAATTGCCCTTCTTCCGGGCGGAGTTGAGGGCATCGAGGGTCTTGTTGAGGCCCTTGACGTAGCCGGCGTGGTGCTTGTCGTGATGAATCCGCAGCGTCCGCTCCTCGTGCAGGGGCACCAGGGCGTCGTACCCGTAGGGAAGATCCGGAAGCGTGTAGCTGCCCTTGGCGAACGCACCGGGCAGCGCCATCGCTGCCGGCAGCGCGTTGGCGTGTTGGTCGGCACAGGAGGTATTCAGGCCGATGGCCAGAGCGGCTGCGCCTGCACCGGCAGCCTTCAGGGCGTTACGTCGGGTCATCCGTTCGAGCATGTGAGTCTCCTTTCGGGCGCGCAGAAGCGCCGGGAACGTTGCCGCAGCGACGTCAGACCAGTATAGCAGCCTGGAGCGTGCTTCCCAAAACAGCCCGAACGGTCGGCCGATCCGCTCAGCCGATCAGCGATTTGACGTCGTCGATGGGCAGGACCTTGCCCACGAGCACCACCTCGCCGTCGACGGCCAACGCGGGTGTGATCATCACGCCCATCTCCGCCATCTTCGCCGGGTCGGTGACTTTCTCGAAATCGCAGTCCATCCCGAGTTCCGCTGCCGCCTGCTGAACGATGTCCGAGAGTTGCTGACACTTCGCGCAACCACTGCCGATTATCTGGATCTTCTTCATTGTTGACTGCTGCTCCTGATTCTACGAGTCATGCCGAGCCGCCAGTCGTCGACCATCGTCGGGACAGACGGATCTGCTCTGGATTAAGGCGGGAGTCATCGCGGCCCGTCGCCGTCGCCGGCGAACCGCTCGTCGGCACGGGTGCGCCGGGGTTCTGCCTGGCCGAGCCATCCGCTGGCTGCGTCGGCGAACACGTCGTACCGCGGGGCGTAGGGCTTGATATCCAGCAACGGCGTACCGTCGAGAATGTCGCACTCGGCGATCCGCAGACGGTTGCCCTCCACCGCCAGCAACTTCACCGGCGAGACGCCGATCGGGTTGGGACGACAGGGCGCCCGCGTGGAAAACAACCCGCGCGGCTGATCGTCCATGAACGGCGTGACGGTGAGTTTAGCAGATGGGGCCCGGTCAAACCAGTACACCAGCCAGATTCGGTCGAATCCGTCCAGGTCGGCCAACCCTTCGACGTACTCGGGGTTGAGCTCCACGCTCGCCTCGCCCTGCTCGCCGTCGACGAAGCGAGGCTGAATCGGCGTACCGCCCGGCTGGGTCCAACTCGATCGGATCACGCCGATCGGATGCACCTCCATCGGCCCGGTTGGGTTGTCGTAACTCATCCAGATACTCCCGGTATGGACTGGTAGATCATCCCGCTGACGGTCGCCATCACCACCACCAGCAGACAGTAGACAGCCGTCTTGCGGGTCCCCATCACGCTGCGGATGACCAGCACGTTCGGCAGCGAGACGGCCGGGCCTGCCAGCAGCAGCGCCAGCGCCGGTCCCGGGCCCATTCCCGCGAAGCGAAGACCCTGCACGATCGGCACCTCGGTGAGCGTGGCGAAGTACATCAGCGAGCCGGCCAATGCGGCAAACAGGTTGGTCCACACGCCCCAGCCGGCGCGGATCGTGGGTTCCCACGTGCCGCCGGCGAGCCCGGTGGCCTCCAGCATCACGCCCGGATCGTCGCCCACGAGCATCTGGATGTAGCGCCCGGGAATGAGGCCGTCATGGCCGGGCCGACCCAGAAAGAACCCGGCCGCCAGCACACCGATCAACAGCAGCGGGACGATCTGCTTGGCCAGGTCCCAGGTGTTGTGCGTCCAGTCGAGAATCTCGCGGGGAGGCACCCATCGGTGAAGCATCGCCAGCAGCGCTATCAGCGCCCCTGCCGTCAGCAGCCATTTGACGTCATACAGGTGCTCGGACACCGTCGCTTCGGAAGCTTCCTTGCGCCGCACGAACCGGTCGGCCGGTACTTCACGCGTCCCGGAGGCATCGCGAACGGTATAGGTCCCCCGATCCGGGTGCTTCTCGACGATGTTCGCCTCGAACGTCGAGAGCCCCTCGGGACAGCAGAGGAATACCGCCCGCGCGTCGCCCGCACGCGCCCAGTTGGCCAGCAGCAGGGCCACCACCATCACAGCGAACAGCGACGCGGTCTTCCACGCCGGACGGTCTTTGGCGTCCCGCGGCAGCGCCGGCTCGATGTGGGCTGCCTGCTTCCGCTCGCTTCGGAGGAACAGCAGATGCATCGTCGCCCCGATCACGATGGAGAACACCACCGCCCCGATCGCCCGGGCCAGTCCGAGCTGCCAGCCCAGCCGCTCGGCGGTCAGGACGACCGCCAGGACATTGATCGCCGGACCCGCATACAAAAACGTACACGCCGGACCCAGCCCCGCCCCCATCCGGCGGATCCCCGCGAACACCGGCAACACGGTACAGCTGCACGCGCTCATGACCGACCCGGACACGCTGGCGACGCCGTAGCTCACCCAGCGATTCGCCCGGGCCCCGAGATACTTCAACACCCCGGCGCGGGACAGGAACGTCGCGATCCCCCCCGCGATGAACAAGGCCGGGACCAGCGCAAGCAGCACGCGCGACCGGGCATATTCGCCGACCAGCGCAATCGCCTCACCGGCGGCCAACCGAAACCGCTCCGAGCCCAGCGGCAGGACCATGCACGCCGCCATCACCGCGACCATCAGCGCAAGCTTTTTCCATTCCGTGCGATTCATGATATTCCCAGCCCGAAGCGCCGCCGTCGGGCCGCCTGCAGTGTAACACGCAGCCATCC
>CAZFPT010000185.1:0-6142 GCA_964521005.1 uncultured Planctomycetaceae bacterium
CCGGCGAGGACTTCCAGGACCTGCCCCAGCGCGAGATCGCGCGGGGGACGCTGACGGTCACGCGCAACGAGTCGAGCTTCGACGACGTCGCCATGGAGGGCTTCCGCAACACGCTCAACTCCGCCACCGTGACGATCGACGGGAACAGCTACGCCGCCGGCACGCTGCGCATGGTCGACGTCTCCGCCCAGGGCCCGCAGGTCGAAAACAGCGTGACCTTCTACACGGTCACCTACACGATCGCGAAGAACATCAACACGCACGACCTGATCCTCGAGGATCGCGGGCTCAACGAGCTCGCCACGGGTGAGTTGACGCCGATCCTCGACGCGAACGGGGATCCGGTGAAGATGCCCTACCCGCTCGACGGGTCCGGCGCCGCGAAGGCCGCGCCGACCGACGCGCCCGCCACGATCACGTTCAAGCCCTACGACCGCGTTAGCTGGAGCACGCTGAGCCTCTAATGTCCAGACCCACCGAACAAACCCGCCAGCGTCTTGCAAGAACCGTCCGCCGCGTCGAGCAGATGCCGACGCGCCTGTTCGGGCCGAAGCGAAGGCCAATCGCCGCCGCCGGGGGAAAGCTCAGCTACGCAAAAGTGGTGGCCCTTTTCGATGCGAGCGGAAACGCCTGGACCGACTACCCCACCGACAGCGAGTACCCGGCCTACTGCACCGCCAATCCGGCCAACGCGGACGGCTCGATCGTCGACACGGGGCGGACGATCTACATCGCGCTCAACAGCAAGTCGGATTCGCCGATCGGGATCATCACGGCCACCAACGAGATCTGCGCTTACGCGCCGGGCGGATCGGCCAAGAGCATCGCGACACACCCGATCGCCGGGCAGGCCGTGCTCGGCTACGGCTGCTGGCTTGACTGGGTGAGGATGATTCTATAGGTGACCCCCCCATGCCATGGTCTGATCTTACAACCTATCCGTCTACCGACGGTCGAATGCACAAGCTGAGCTTCTATAGCGAGTACGTTGAGGCGGTGCTGGAGAGGCAGTACGCCGCCGCCGTGCCCGACTCAGGGCTTGTCAGCGTCGAGGTTGGAGACAGGATGCAGAATCCGCGGACGATGTATAGCGGTGAGCCGACGCACGGCATCAGGGTGCTGCAAAACGCTATCAACAACATGGCTGACAGCTTCCTGAAAACCCGCGACTCATTGGGAAACGCGCTGCCGACGAGTTTCGATGGGTCAACAGATGTAAACCCGTTCGAGTCCTGGACCGCCAGCGACCTCTGGTACTATGTCACCGGAGGGGCCAGCTCTAACGGGCCGCGACGATATACCCTGCATCCTTCTGGCGGCGGGGTAGCATCGTACGGCGTCGCTGTCGATGGGGACATCATCGGGCTGTGGGTCTTTGAGGATTTACAGAAGGCGCTGAACGAGCTGTTGTTGATCCTTGCTCCCGCTTCGGGCACCGGATCGGTGTATTGGGATTGGGAGTGGCAAGGCGTAAACGAGAACGACAGATACGCATCTAAGCAGTCGTACGAGGGGCCGGCTACGCCGAGTTGGAGCGATCTCAAGTCCGATCTGGAGGCCGCGTTCAACGCCGGTGCTGACTACGGGATGGCCAACGGGCACTTCATCATCTCTGATAGCTACCCCGACTACTACTCGATCCTGCGGGACCAGCAGGGCCATCCAACCTATCCGGGGCGAGAGGGGTTTCTTTCGCACACCGTACAGAACCACATCCTTACGAACGGGGCGCGGTCGGTGTGGAATGTCGGCGGGCAGGCGGAGTTTTACGTTTACCCCACGACACTAGGGTTTACGACACAACAAGTGTTCGACGACTTCGGCACTGGATGGGTCGAGGGTGAGTGGAAGCGATATGACCTCTTGACTTTCAACGATCAGAAGACGTCGCCCATCGTTTCTAACGTCGTGGTGTTCGACGATGACCCGGACACGCGACCGTTGTGGCCGGCCACGAACCCCGGATTCGACGAAAGCCACGAGCGCGGCATGAAGGCCGATGAGGCCGCCGTGGTGGTCCGCCACAACGTTGCGGGCGGGTTTGAGTACGTTCCATGACCCCCCGCCCCCTCATCCTCATCCTCTCCGCCCAGGGCGCCGACTTCGAGGCGAAGCGCCGGGCCTGCCGCGAGTCCTGGCTGACGCCGCGGCCGGTCGGAGTGTGGGACCACGATCCCGACTACCTCTTCGCGATCGGAGGCGCCGACGCGAAGCATCGCGAGGGCGCCGTCGTCGACGACGTCCTCTTCCTGCCGATTCCCGACGACTACGCCTCGCTGCCGCTGAAGACCTGGGCCGCGTGCCGCTGGATCCTCGCGAACCGCCCCGACGTCTCTCACGTGTTCAAGTGCGACGACGACACCGTCGTCCACGTCGATCGACTCATGGACTCAGGTTTCGAGGAGCACGACTATGTCGGCCACGTCCACGCCCCGCCCTACGCGGTCGACAACAACGGGATCCTCTACGCCCACGGGGGGGCGGGGTACTGGCTGAGCCGCCGCGCGATGCAGCTCGTGGCGGACTTCGGGCCCCCCACTTCCGGGGGCCACCCCGACCCGAAGCATCCGATCGAAGACGGGACGGTGGCGCGGATTCTTCTAAGGTCGGGGATTTCGCCCGCGAGCGATCCGCGTTATCGTCGCGCCAAGGCCGACGGATGGCCTACGCCTCAGAACCAGTTCATCACCGGACACCAGGCCACCCCACGGGAGATGCGCGGATGGATTCGCCTGTTCAGCCCCGAAATGAAGACTCTGATCGATGGCGCCACCAGCCGACCGTCGTCGTCGTCTTAGGTCCGTTTCGCGGTGGAACCTCCGCGATCGCCGGGATGATCGCCTCATTCGGTCCCGAGTACGTCGACGCCGCGGGCCCTCACAAGCCGGCCAACCCCGCGAACCCGACCGGCTTCTGGGAGGATGAGGGCCTCGCGTCGATCTGCCGCGCCGCCTACCCCGAGCCGTTCCTCCAGCCGGCCCCCGGAACCTCACGAGCGGATCGGGTCGCCAAGCTCCGGGGCTGGTACCAGCGTCAGCTCGCCCGCCGCCACCATCAAGGCCCCCAGAGTCCCTTCCTGCTCGCCAAACACCCCACGCTCTGTCTCATGTGCGACGAGATCCGCGAAGCATGGCCGCTCGTGCGCTTCATCGAGGTTTGCCGACCCCTGCCGAGCGTCCAGGCGAGCATCCGCTCCAGGGGGTGGGGGTGGCCCGAGAACGCGATCGCCGAGGTGCCGCGTGAGATGGTTCGCCGTCGCGACGTGTCGCTGGAAGGCCTATCACATGAGAGTGTTCTGACGGTCGACTACGACACCGCCGTCGACGCCCCCGGCCTCGCCGCGGCCCGGATCGCAGCGTGGCTGGGAATCCATGACACCGCGGCCGTCCACCGCGCCGCCCTGTCCCTCGATCCCGCCCACCGCCACGCCTCGACGCCGGCCGCGGACTTGCCCGTCTGGCAGTATTGGACGGGGCCGAAACCGCCGTGGATCGAGCTCTGCCTCGAGTCGGCCGACCGCCACATTCCCGCCGGCCGGCTTCGCCGCCTCGACCTCGAGAGCTTCGAGCGGCTCCACGCCGAGAGCGGGGGGCCTGCGAGCGTGAATCTCCGGGGGCTCAGCCCCAACCACCAGAGCGACTACGTTCGCGCCTACCTGCTTCGCCGCTTCGGTGGCCTCTGGCTGGACGCCGACTGCATCGTCCTGGACGATCCCGCCGCCCACATTCTGCCGCTGCTCGCCCGCCCCCGCCCCCGGAGGTCGATCGACTTCGTGACCTACGGCTACGAGGCCGATCGCGCCACGGCCTGCGCCCTGGTCGCCGCCCTGGCCGGCTCGAAGATCGCCACCACCTGGCATAACCAGATCGCCGCGATGCTCGCCCCCGGAACCGCACCGCCGGCCAAGTGGGGCGCCTTCGGCCCCGACGCGCTCACCGCCGCGATTCACGCCCACGCCGAGGCGCCGGTGCTCAACCTGCCGTGGTCGCTCGTTCACCCGATCCACTTCCGGCCGGAGTCGAGGAAGGCGTTTCAGGAGCGCGGAAACGATCGCTGGCATCGCCAGACCTTCGACCGCTACGCCGCCGCGGCCGCGTCGGAGCTTCCCGGCCATTCCGGGGGCGGGGCCGGGGCCGGGGCCGGGGGCCCGTGGTGCTACATGCTCACTCACCGATCCCTGGGAGACCTGGTCCATGCAACACGAGACGGGCTGCTCGGGTCCGACACCTTCGCCGGCTATCTCTTCCGCCGTGCAACGCTGGACTGACCCCCGGAAAGCGCGGGAAGTGGACCAGCGGTGGGATACGGCGCCGGAAAAGGAGATCGCCGAGCGATCGATCGCGCACCTGGTCAACCTCGCCGAGGTCGATCAGACGTGGGTGGTCGATCTCGGCTGCGGCTCCGGCCGCTTGCGGGGGTGCCTGAAGCGCGTGGAGGAGTACGTCGGCGTAGACGTCCACGAGCCGATGCTCGCCCTCGCCCGCGAGCGCTGGATCAACGACGGCCGCTGCTTCTTCTGGCGCGGGAGCCTCTTCGATCCGCCGCACTTTCACGGATGCGGGCCGACGCTGGTGATCTGCGTGGCCGTGGCGCGTCACCACGAGGCGCCGCTCGACGTCTGGCGCGCCGCGCTCCGCTGGCCGGCCCGTCACTACCTGCTGGGGATCGTCCACGGGGCGCAGACGTTCTCCACATCGATCAACGACGGGACGGCCGCGCCGTCTCACGAGGTGGAAGAGTTTCTGAGGGGCCGGCCGGAGCAGGTCGCCGCCCGGATCGACACGCCCTTCAACCCGGCGCGCTACGCGAACCTGACGCACAGCCTGGTGCTGCTCAGGCGCGAGGCATGATCGAGCGACAGCTCGTGCAGCGCCAGACCTTCGACTTCTTGCCGCCGATGAACAGCGCGATCAGCATGATGATCGGCCCGATCACCCACCCGAGCACGGGGATGAAGACGGTGACCAGAAGGCCGAGGAAGAGCACGAGCAGCGCCACGAGCAGCCCCAGGCAGTTCCCGGAGGACTGAACCTTCTTGACCATGGTCGCCCCGCAGAGCTGACACTTCGGCCCCATCACTTGCGTTCTCGACATGAGTTTGCTCCGGACAAAGGGAAAGGTGAACGCTCGAAGCATAACATGCCGCGCTGTCCGCCGCATGCAAGTCTGCGCGGACGGATCCGCTAAAAAAACCTTGTTCGGGTTCTGATCGACGCCTGTTCGGGAGGTGAGTGTCAGCCTTCCAAGCTGAATGTTGCCGGTTCGATCCCGGTCGCCCGCTTTTCTCGGTCTCGAGCGTCGCAAGTCTGCTCTCGTGTTCGTCGACGCCGAGGCCGGAACCGCGGTCTAAGCAGCCGCGGGAACCGGGCTTGCGCTGCGAGCCAGCAAGTCCGAGAGGCCCCCGAGCGTGGAACCTCGGGGGCTTTTTGTTTGGCTGCTGATCGGTGAGTGTCAGCTATCATAGCTGTAACACGCGCCGCGCCGCCGCCATCATCCTCGCAACCCGACCGCGCCGCCAGGGGTGTTAGGGTTCGCGCTTCTTTCCGGCGCCCTTCGGGCCGAAGATTTTCCTTGACATGGCGCTTCCCCGGGGTAATGCTGTGCTGGACGAACACGAGAGTCTCGCGGAGTCTCACCCGCGAACCTCGACCGAAAATCTGGAAGACCAGCGGCGCGTTGATCGCGTGCCGCCTTTTGCCCGCAGCCGCTCCCCTCCGGCTCTCGCGTTCGTCAAACGCCTGCGGCTGTGGGCATGGTTCAGGGAGCCGCGATGGTCAGCCCGGCCGCACAACCAATCGCATGGAGGCGCATGGAGGTTTCGGACCATGCAGACCGCACCGAAGACGGTGGAGTCCCTCTGCGATCGAGCCGAGGACTGGGCCTACGAGTACTACCGCAAGCCGGGCTCGCGCCGGCCGACCCGGGAGCACTACAACATCAAGGACGCGCTGCGAGCGTTGCGGGAGACGATTCCGCTGAAGCCGCCGCCGGCCGTGGTCGCCGAGGATCTGATCGGCGCCCAGGACTGGATGGTCGGTCAGGGCCTCAGCCGGCCGACGGTCAACGCCCGGTGCAACCGGATCCGCCGCGTGTTTCGCTGGGCGAGCAAGCCGCCGCAGCGCTGGGTGCCGTCGACGGTGCT
>CAZFPT010000186.1:0-6095 GCA_964521005.1 uncultured Planctomycetaceae bacterium
CAGGTCGACAGCCGGGACGAGTTCATCCGCAACAAGGTCAACGAGCACCACTACACGCCCCCCTACTTCGCCCGGATGGAGGAGTACAACCAGGACGGATCCGCCCCGCCGATGCCGGTCCTTCCGAGCCCGCCCGCGCTCAGCGCGGAGGAGTTCGCCCAGTCAGTTGAGAACGGATCGATCATCGTGGACATCCGCGAGCCCGAAGCGTTCTCCGGGGCATTCGTGCCCGGATCTCTGAACATTCCCGCCGACATGATCGCCGCCTACGCCGGCTGGCTGCTCCCCTACGACAAGGACATTCTGCTGGTGACCGATGACCCGTCGGACGTCATGGGCGCGGTTCGCCCGTTCATCCGCCTGGGATACGACCGACTCGCCGGCTACCTCCGGGGCGGCCTGCACGCCTGGGAGGTAACGGGACGGAAGATCGACACGATCGGCATCGTCACCGCCAGAGAACTCAGCGATCGCCTCGAGAGCGAAAACCCGCCGACGCTGCTGGACGTTCGCAAGGACGAGGAATGGTCGGCCGGGCATCTCGGGGCGGCCGAGCACGTGTACCTGGGCTACCTGCCCGAACGCGGCGATCAAGTCGCAGACGGCAAGGGCGTGATCACCTTCTGCGGCAGCGGGCGACGCGCGAGCATCGCAGCCTCCATTCTTCGCCGCCAGGGCGTCTCGGAGGTCTCGAATAATCTCGGCTCGATGGCTGCCTGCCAGGCGATCGGTTGCGAGATCACCTCCAAAGGCTGAACCACCGCAAGCCTGACTGACTCACGAAAACGGGTCTGCCACCGGACAGGATGGCAGGCCCGTCTTCTGCGCCCGGCCGACGAAAACGCCACGCCCGGACTTGCAGCCGGCGCCGAATGGGGCACAATGGGAGAATCCGATGTTTTCATGCACGAAAGGACGCAAGAAACGATGGCCTCGCGACAACGCCCGAACCTGCTGTTCCTCTACACCGACGAGCAACGCTTCGACACGCTCGCCTGCTACGGCAACGAGAAGATCCCCACCCCGAACCTCAACCGTTTCGCCGAATCGGCCACCGTGTTCGAGAAAACCTACGTTACCCAGCCGGTCTGCACACCGTCCCGCGGCACGCTGCTGACCGGGCTGTTCCCCCACACCCATACGTGCGTACAGAACAATCTCGCCCTGCCCGCCGACGTGCGCTGTCTGCCGGAGATGCTCAGCGACGAGTACGTCTGTGCCCATCACGGCAAGTGGCACCTCGGCGACGAGATCTACGCCCAGCACGGCTTCCCGGAATGGGTGGGCACGGAGGACACCTACCACCGCTTCTACTCCGAAGGCCATGACGAATACGCCGACCGCTCGAGCTATCACCATTGGCTCAAGAGCAAAGGCGTGGAGCCCTGGCCGATCGACGAGTCCGGGGCCGGTGCCGATGTCGCGCGCAACCGGTTCTTCCGAAAGCAGATTCACCAGTTTCCCGAGGAGCACTGCCGCCCGACGTATCTCGCCGAGACGGCCTGCCACTTCCTCCGCGGCCACATGGACACGCCGTTCTGCCTGTACGTGAACTTCCTCGAACCACACATGCCCTTCCACAGCTGCCGGGACGACCAGGTCAGCCCCGACGAGGTCGACCTGCCCGAAAACGCGATGGAGATGCCCGGCGAGGACGCCCCGCTCCGCCTCCGCATGCAGGCCGAGAAGTACCGCCGCAGCGGCTACGACGAACAGGACCGCCTGGCGAGCGAGCAGGACTGGCGCGATCTGGTCGCGCGCTACTGGGGGATGTGCTCACTGGTGGACACTGCGGTGGGAACCATTCTCGACACACTGGAGCGGACGGGCCTGGCGGACGATACGATCGTGGTGTTCACCAGCGACCATGGCGACATGATGTCCAGCCACAACATGATGGGCAAAGGAGTGATGTACGAGGAGTCCACCCGCGTGCCGCTGCTGATTCGCGCCCCCGGCCAGGGCGCCCAGCAGCGCGTGACCATCCCCGTCTCACACGTGGACCTCGTGCCCACGCTGCTGGACCTGATGGATCAGCCGCTGCCCGATCAGCTGCAGGGCGCTTCCCTTCGCGAGGCGATGGAAGGCAACGAGGACCGCTGCGCGCGGGACGTGTTCATCGAGTGGCACAACGACAGCGACCCCGGCGAGGTCAAACTGCCCGACTGGGTCGACCAGATCGGCCCGCGGGAGAAGGTCGCCGAGTCGGTCTCTGCCGAGCTTCGGACCATCGTCTCACCGGACGGCTGGAAGCTGAACCTCTGGACCACCGGCGAGCATGAACTGTACGACCTGAACACCGACCCGCAGGAGCGGACCAACCGCATCGCCGAGCCGTCGCAGGCCGATCGAGTCTCCGCCATGTTCAGCCGCGTGCGCGACTGGCAGCAGCGCACCGGGGACCGCCTGGACCTGCCGGACCCGGCCGCCTGAACCCGAAGGCGAACAAGGGCTCATCCGCGGCAGGTCACTCCGGCGTCCCGGCCAGTTCCTGCTCGCGGACGAGTTGCGCGAAAAGCCCGTCGGCGCGCATAAGCTCGTCGTATCGGCCTGACTCGGCAATGCGGCCGTCGGAGATCACGAGAATCTCGTCGACGTTTCGCACGGTCGAAAGACGGTGGGCAATGATCAAAACCGTGCGCGTCCCGGACAGCGAATCGATCACGTCCTGGATCTTCCGCTCGGTGGCGGTATCCAGGGCGCTGGTTGCCTCGTCGAGGATGAGAACCTTCGGGTCCCTCAGCAGCGCCCGGGCCAGGGCAACCCGCTGACGCTGCCCGCCGGAGAGGGTCGTCCCCCGCTCGCCCAGCGGCGTGTCGTAGCCGTCGGGGAGCTGCTCGATGAATTCGTGGGCGCGGGCCTCGCGGGCAACGCGCTCGATCTGCTCCTGGTCCTCGCAGCCCGAGGCGAAAGCGATATTCTCGCGCACGGACGTGGAGAACATGATCGGGTCCTGCAGAACGATGCTCACCTGCTGGCGGTAGGAGGTCTGCTTGAGCTTGCTGATGTTCTGCCCGTCCACCAACACCGTCCCGCTGACCGGGTCGTAGAACCGCAGCACGAGCTTGCACAGCGTACTCTTGCCGCCGCCCGACGGGCCCACCAGTGCGTAGGTTCGGCCGGCCTGGAAGTGATAGCTGAACCCGTCCAGCACCGGTCGATCGCTGCGGTAGCCGAACGTAACGTCCCGCAGTTCGATGTCTCCGTGAATCTCGGCGTCGACGGCGTCGGGCGCGTCGGCCGGCTCGGGCGTGATCCCGAGGATCTCACGGATGCGGTCCAACGCCGCCAGGCCGTCCTGCAACTGAACGAACCGGTCGAGCACGCGCTGGACCGACCCCTTGATGTAGTGGAGGTACAGCACGAAGGCGGCCAGTTCGCCAAGAGTCAGCGTGCCGGGGCGATAGATCACCAGGTACCCCCCGAAGAAGACCACCAGCAGCTGGGCGAACAGCCCGATCCCGATGCTCAAGGCCGAGAAGCCCCCCATCAGCCAACCGGTGATCCACTGCTGGTGGCGGAGATACTGCGAGCGATCATCGAAGGCGGCGTCGGCGTCGTCCTCCCCGGCGTGGGCCTTGACCATCGAAATGCCCGCGAACAGCTCGGTCGCCTGCCCGGTGATCTCGCTCTGGGTCTCCTGCACGTGGCGGCGCTGCCGGCGAAGCTTGGGGGTGAGATGATTCAGGATGATCCCCAGAACGATCAGCACGCCGAACACGGTGGCCGCCAGCAACCAGTTGGCCACCACCATCAACACCGCGGTGACGGCGATCACCGCCCCGTCCAGGATCAGCGAGATCAGGAACGGCTGAACGACCACGCCGGCCTTGACGATGTCCGAACTGACCCGCGCCCCGAGGTACCCGGCGCGATGGCGCTGGAAGAAGTCCATGCTCAGATGCTGAAGATGTCGGAACAACCTCCGCCGCAGGGCGTGTTGGATGTTCGCCACCAGCCGATGGGTCAACAGACCGCGGAAGAACGAGCCGACCCCGTTGAGCAGGATCGCACCCACGGCGACCACGGCCCAGAAGCTCAGCATTCGGCCTTTCTCGGCGACAGGCTCGTCGACGCGCAGAACGCTGTCGGTGACCACCTGCAACAACAGCGGAATGCACAGGGGCGTCAGCAGCTTGGCCCAGCCGGCGAGAACCGTCCCGCCGATCAGCCATTTCTGCTCGATCAGGGGAGCTTTGAGGGGTGAGAGCGTCTCCAGCAGCGAGCAGTCCCGCGACGCGTCGTCGGGTGGCAGGTCCATTGTCTGACGGAATTTCATAACCCTCCGTCATATCCCCGCCCGGCCGACCGGTCAACGGAAACCGCCCATCGACGCCGAAATAGCGACAATTTCGCCCCGCGGAGGGCTGGCGGACCCGCGTCGGCCTCTGTCTCATCCCTGCCGGGGCGAGGTCGGCGGACCGTCACTTCCGGGGAACCATCCCCGCGTCCGCAGGCAGATCTTCACCAGCATCAGCATGACGGGCACTTCGATGAGCACACCCACCACCGTCGCCAAAGCCGCCCCGCTCGATAGGCCGTAGAGCATCGTGGCGGTCGCGATGGCGACCTCAAAATGGTTGCTCGCCCCGATCATGGCCGAGGGAGCGGCATCCTCGTAGCTGAACTTCAGCAGCCTGGCCACCGCATAGGTGATGGCGAAGATCAGCACCGTCTGAATCAGCAGAGGAATGGCAATCCAGAGGATCGTCAGGGGATTGTCAAGGATGGTCTCCCCCTTGAAGCTGAACAGCAGCACCAGCGTCGCCAGCAACGCGAGGATCGACACCGGCGTCAGCACGTGCAGGAACCTGGTCTCGAACCAGTCCCGGCCCTTGGCCTTGATGATCCACTTCCGCGAGAAATACCCCGCCACCAGCGGCAGAGCAACGTAGATCGCGATGCTCAGCAGCAGCGCCTGCCACGGGACGGGCATCTCATTCTCGCCGAGAAGCCAACCGCCCAGCAGGCCGTACAGCACCAGCATCGTCAGCGAGTTGATGGCCACCATAACCAGCGTATGGCCCTGGTTGCCCCGCGCCAGATAGCCCCACATCAGCACCATGGCGGTACACGGGGCGATCCCCAGCAGGATCGCTCCGGAGACGTACGATCGCCACAGCTCGACCTCCGTGCCGTCCTTGAGAATCTCCGTGCCGGGCAAGAACCCCCGGAACACGTACCCCAGGAAGAACGTCGCGATGGCAAACATCGTGAACGGCTTGACGGCCCAGTTGACGATCAGCGTCAGCAGCACGGGTTTGGGGCTCTTGCCGGCACGAACGACCTCGCCGAAGTCGATCTTCACCATGATCGGATACATCATGAAGAACAGCGCGATCGCGATGGGAATCGACACGACGGGCGCACCGTTGACATGGATCGCCATCCCGTCCAGCGACTGCGCCACGCCCGGAGCGAGCTTGCCGAGAACGATGCCCCCCGCGATGCACAGCAGGACCCACAGCGTCAGATACCGCTCGAAGACGCTCAGGCCCCTGGCCTTTTTCGTAATGCATGCTTCGGAGGTCATGGTTCTATCCCTCGTCCTTTTCCGATGCGGACACGTGCTCGTCAAGCCACTGCTTGACGGCCTGGTCGATCTCGTCGCGGACACGCCGGAAGGCGGCGAGTTTCTCTTCGTCCGTGCCATCGGCCGCCGCAGGGTCTTCGAACACGTGCACGATCCGCTCCATGCGGTTGGCCCCCGGCCAGACCGTGGGGCAGGAGCCGGCCGCCTTGTCGCAGACGATGAACAGGTAGTTGACCATCAATCTGCCCAGGTAATGATCCACCCCTTTGGCGAACTGGTCGCTGATATCCAGGCCGACCTCCTCCAGAACCGTCTTTGTCAGCGGATGGATCTCCGTGGGGCGAAGTCCGGCGCTGTGAACGTCGAACTCCTCGCGGCCATACTTCTTCGCGAAGGCCTCGGCCATCTGGCTGCGGCAGGAATTCCCGGAGCACAGGAAGAGAATCGTGGGCTTACGCATGGCCGGTCTCCTTGTGGGTCCGGAGCGATTCGGGAAGCGTCTGGACGAACGCGCGAATCTCGTCGCGCACACGGCGGTAGCAATCGAGGGCTTCCTGCTCGC
>CAZFPT010000187.1:0-6012 GCA_964521005.1 uncultured Planctomycetaceae bacterium
AGGTGGGCGGGCATCCCCGGGGTGTTGTGGATTTCTCCGCCCGACCGGGAACCGCAGGCCGGCCCGGTGGTCTTACAGGTGGAGCTGGACGGAGAACTGGACCTCTGGCGGGGCGAAGGCGGCGCCATCGAGCAGAACTGACGCCGCCCCGCGCCGCCCAACCTCTGCAGGTGTCCGAATGACGAAGCGAACGAATGCACGCCGCTTGGCGATCGCGGTGGTGGTGTTGCTGGCGGGGGCGATGGCTGTCCTGCCCGCCCGGGCGATCGACGACGGCGGGCGAACCGAACAGGCCGCCCGGTACAAGTCCTTGGTGGCCAGGCTCGCCGGCGATGAGTTCGAGGGCAGGGGTACCGGCAGCGTGGGTATCGCCAAAGCGCGGGACTTCATCATCGCCCATTTCAAGGACGTCGGTCTCGCACCGGCCATCGGCGAGAAGTACACCCAAAGCTTCCGCTGCCCGATCGGCGGGAAGATCACCAAATTCCACGTCGCTCTCACCGACGCCGACGGGCGAACGCACCCCCTCAAGCCAGGCAGGGACGTCGGACCGCTTCCGCTGACCGGCGGGACGCGCTTTGAGGGGGCTGCGGTGTTTGTGGGGTACGGAGCCGTCAACAAGGCCCGCGAGTACGACTCGTACGCCGGCGTCAAGAAGGACCAATTGAAGGGCAAGGTCCTGGTGATGTTCCGCTACGAGCCCCACGACGCCAACGGCCAAAGCCTCTGGGCCACCAAGCGGTCCGCCTACGGGATGTGGACGCGGTCGGCGGGGTTCTCCACGAAGCTCGATCTGGCCCGCAAGCACAAGGCGGCGGCAGTGCTCGTCGTCAATCCTCCCGCCCACGACACCGACAACGGCCCGTCCATGCCCGAGACGATCTCGCGGATGGGTCGGTCGCGCATGCCGATTCTGCAGCTCTCGCTGGATCGCTTCGGCGCCCTGTGCAAGCGTCAGGGGTTCAGCTTCGACGCCCTCAAACAGCGTGCCGACGCCGGGGCCGGCAAGCCCGTTCCGCTCGGAGTGAAGGTCGCCGGTGAGCTGAAGGTCCGCCGGGCGTCGGTCGCGTGTGACAACGTGGTGGGCACCTTGCCCGGGGCCGGCAAACTCAAGGACCAGGTCGTGATCGTCGGGGCCCACTACGACCATCTCGGCGCCCGGCAGCAGGGGGGGAAGAAGCAGATTTTCCACGGGGCCGACGACAACGCCAGCGGCACTGCCGGTATGATGATGCTGGCTGAGCGGATGGCGCGGCAGGCGGCGAAACACAAGGGCGACCGGCGGACGATGGTGTTCGTGGCCTTTGCCGCCGAGGAGCGCGGGCTGGTCGGCTCGGGGCACATGGCGGGAAACCTGCGCGAGCTGGGTATCGACGCCAACGACGTGACGGCGATGCTGAACTTCGACATGATCGGCCGGGTGCGCAAAGGTCGGTTGCACGTCTGGGGCGTCGACAGCGGCCAGGCATGGCGGGCGATCGTGACTGAGGCGGCGAAGCGGTCGTCGCTGAAGCTGAATCTGGTGTCCTCGGGCTTCGGGCCCAGTGACCACGCGAGCTTCTACCGCGCGAAGATCCCGGTGCTGGGGTTCAACACGGGCATGCATGGCGATCTGCATCGACCAAGCGACACGATCGAGAAGATCAACCCCGACGGGGCCCTGAGCGTGCTGTCGCTGGCGGCGGACATCCTCAAGACCGTCGCCACCCAGGACGAGCCGATCGCCTATCAGCCCCCCAGGAAGGGCAAGAACGTGTTCCTCGGCGTCTCGCCGACCGACGCGAAGGGCGGGTTGGGGATTGGACGCGTCGTGCCCGACGGACCGGCCGACCAGGCGGGGTTGCGGGCCGGCGACGTCATCACCGCCATCGGCGACCATGACGTGGCCGACGCATTCACGCTGGGTGCGACGCTGCGGAAGTTCAAGCCCGGCCAGACCGTGCTGGTCACGATCCGCCGCGACGGCGAGAGCAAAACGCTGAACCTGACGCTCGGATCGCGCTGAGTGCAGCCGACGGGTTGACCTGATACACTGGCGAGCATGACGAAAACCGACGCCATCATCGCGCTGGGCGCCAACCGCCCCTCGCCCGTCGGAAGCCCGCGCCGGACGCTCGAAGACGCCCTGGATCGCCTCGGCCGGGTTGACGGCGTGCAGGTGGCTGGGCGGTCGAATTTCCATACGACCGCACCGGTGGGAGGCCCGCCCGACCAGCCCGCCTACACCAACGCAGCCGCTGCGCTGCGGACCTCACTCAGCGCCGATGGGCTGCTGGCCGTCCTGCAGGAAATCGAAGCCGATTTCGGCAGGGATCGCGCCAATGAAGAGCGGTTCGGGCCGCGAAGCTGCGACCTGGACCTGCTGTTGTTCGGCGAGGAGATCATCGATCGCCCGCCCCGCCTGATCGTCCCGCACCCGCGCATGCACGAGCGGCGGTTCGTTCTGGTCCCGCTGGTCGAACTCGCCCCGGCGTGGCGCCACCCGATCCTGGGCAAGACAGCTGCGGAACTGCTCGTCGAGCTTCCGCGCGAGGGGGAATCATGAGCGCGTCGCTGGTGAGCATCGTCGGCCCGCCTGCCTCGGGCAAGACCACGCTGGCCGACCTGCTGGGACGTCGGCTGGGGGCGAAGGTCATCTACGAGGACTTCGCGGGCAACCCGTTCCTGGCCGGCTCGTACCAGGGTCAGCCCGACACGCTCCTGCCCGCCCAGGTGTACTACCTGATGTCCCGCGCGAAGCAGTTGGCCACCTGCGATTGGCCCGCCGACGGGATCGTCGTGAGCGATTACGGCTACCTGCAGGATCGCGTGTACGCCCGCGCGAAGCTCACCGGGGCGGACCTGGAAACCTACGAGCAACTCGCCGCCAAGGTGGACGGGCTTGTGACCCGGGCCGAGGTGACCGTGCATCTCGACGCGCCGCTGGAGGTGCTGCGCGAGCGGATCGCCCGGCGCGGACGCGGGTTCGAGCGGGCCTTCGGCGACGCGTTCCTCCAGCACCTGCGCGACGCCTACGACGAACTGGCACTCTCGGCTGAGGACGGAACGTGGCTGAGGGTGGACTCGGGCGAAGACTTCCGCCAGGGTGACGTGCTCGAACGGATCGAAACCGACCTGCTGGCGATGTTGGCCAGGGAGGCAAGCGAACGATGAATGTGCTGCACACAATCGAGGAAGTCCGGTCGGCCGTCGCGTCGGCCCGACGGGCGGGGCGGAGTGTGGGCTTCGTTCCGACGATGGGCAATCTGCACGAGGGGCATTTCAGCCTCATCGACGCCGCCCGTCAGGGGTGTGATTACGTGGTGGTCAGCGTGTTCGTGAATCCCACGCAGTTCGGCCCGGGCGAGGATTACGAGTCGTACCCCCGCACGCTCGATGCCGACGCCGCCGGCTGTGAGAATCGCGGGGTGGACGCGCTGTTCGCGCCCACGGCAGCCGAGATGTACCCCGAGGGGTTCGCCACGGCTGTGCATGTTTCCGGCGTCACCGAGACCCTCTGCGGCGCGTCCCGTCCCGGGCATTTCGACGGGGTCTGCACGGTGGTCGCCAAGCTGCTGGGCATCGTCATGCCCGACCGGGCGTACTTCGGCGCGAAGGACTATCAGCAGAGCGTGGTGATCCGTCGGATGGCGAGCGACCTGAATTGGCCGGTGGAGATCGAGGTCTGCCCCACGGTGCGGGAGGCCGACGGACTGGCGATGTCCTCGCGCAACCAGTACCTCTCGCCCGCGGCGAGACGGCAGGCGCCCGGGTTGCACGCAGCGCTGCAGGCGGCGGGGAGTTGCATGCGGCAGGCAGATCGGCCCGGGGATATCGAGAAGGTGTTGGTCGACGAGATCACCGCGCGCGTGCCGGACGGGCAGATCGACTACGCCGTCGTGCGGGACGCCGAAACACTCGGGCCCGTCACCGGAAAGACTCGCTCGATTCTGCTGGCGCTGGCGGTGAGGCTCGACGGGGCGCGCCTCATTGACAACATCGTGGTGGACGCCTGAGGGGGCGGCGGTCTACAATGCCCTTTTGACGCTCCGTGAGGGGCAGCCGAGACGATATCGAGGACAATGATGTTACTGAAAGTGCTGAGAGCAAAGATCCACCGTGCCACCGTGACCGAGGCGAAGATCGAGTATGTTGGCTCGATCACCATCGACCGCGACCTGATGGACGCCACCGGCCTGGTGCCCGGGGAGTGCGTGCTTGTGGCCGACATGACCGACGGGGCACGCTTCGAGACCTACGTCCTGGAGGGCGAGCGGGGCTCGGGCGTGATCTGCATCAACGGGGCGGCCGCCCGACTGGTAACCCCGGGTGACGAGGTCATCATCATGGCCTTCGGATACTTCACGCAAGACGAGGTGGCGGACCTCACCCCCAAAATCGCCCTGGTCGACGGCAGCAACCGCGTGACCAACCAGATCTGACCGACAGGGACGTCCGCATGCGACAGATCATTATCGACTTCGGGACGATCGAGCTGTTCGGAACGACGATCTCCCCGAGGGTGTACGGCTATGGGTTGATGCTGGTGCTCGGGTTTCTCACGGGCATTTACCTCGCCCAGTGGCGTGCCCGTCGCAATGGCGAGGACCCCGAGCATTGCCCCCAGGTGGGCATCCTCGCGCTGATCGGCGGCGTGCTCGGCGCCCGCATCGCCTACATCATCGAAAACGCGGAGGTCTATTTCCCCCCCGGCGGGCCGGTGGACTGGGCGGGAATGCTCAATATCACCTCCGGCGGGTTGATCTACTTCGGCGGGGTCATCCTCGCGACGGTGCTCGTGCTGGGATACCTCCGCCTGAAGGGCCTGCCGATCCGCCGGTTCCTGGATATCTTCGCGGTGAGCATGATGATCGGCCTGGCGTTCGGCCGGGCCGGCTGCTACCTCAACGGCTGCTGCTACGGCGGTGCCTGCAGCGAGGAGTGGACCCTCGCCAGCCACTTCCCGATGTACTCCGAACCCCTGGTGAACCTTTCCGATGCGAACTCGCCGTTCTCCCAGGGCATGGAGAGTCCCTCCCCGCCATACGCAGCCCAGCTGCGCGAAGGACGCGTCAAGGTGGACCCCAGGCTGGTGAATCCGCTGGCGGGCCCGCGCGTGGTGGACCACGAGGGCCGGCGCGTGGCGGTTCCCGTGCTCACCCCGCCGGGGATGTTCCATGGCCGACTGACCGCCGACCAGGTAGAACCCTATCAACTGCCCCTGCCCGATCTGCAGCAGGCGTTCGCCGCCATCGCCGGGGACGATCGACTCCTCTCCCGGGCGGAATGGCAGCAGGCCGCCCGCCGGGCGGATGGAATTCTGCGGGGCAGCGAAACGTGGGACCAGGCGCTGCTGTTCGACGGGGTGCACACCCACCAGCGAGACGAGCAGATCACGCTGCCGGAGTTCAAGGCGTTTTACGGCCAGCGGCGGGCGTGGATGCTGGCGAGCTTCGACACCGACAACGACGGTCGCCTCGGGCCCGAAGAAGCCGCCTCCGCCAATGAGTTCCTCCAGGCCAGCCAGTACGCCATCGCCCACGAAGCCCGTGCCGAGGCGGTTCAGCCGGCCCAGTTGCTGGGGCTGATCAACGCGTTGCTGATCGCCGGGATTCTCAGCGGGTTCTATCGGATGCGCCGGCGCGAGGGTCAGGTATTCGTGGCGATGCTGATTCTCTACCCGATCACGCGGTTCGTGCTCGAGTCGATCCGGGCGGACAACCCGCACGACATCGCTCGCGGGGTGCTCACGCACAACCAGGTCACGTCGATGATCCTGCTGGCGGCGGGCCTGCTGGCGTGGTGGGGGCTGACGAAGCTTCCGCCTTCCGCCGGTCCGGTGGCGGCCCGGCGACAGGCGAACAAGGCGAACTGACGGCCGTTTTCGCCAGCGGTTTGGGCGAGCGAGCGAAGTGCGTCCGTGGTATCATTACACTGTGCAGCCCGCGAGCTTTGGGCCCGTGTAGCCGGCGGCCGTCGCACGGGCTTCCAGCCCGTGTGCGAAGACGAAGTCCTTCGCGCAAGCGAGCACGG
>CAZFPT010000188.1:0-5990 GCA_964521005.1 uncultured Planctomycetaceae bacterium
ACAACATTCAGCTTGGAAGGCTGACGCTCTAGCCATTGAGCTACGCCCGCAGGGGAGAGAAGCCTCTCTCGCGTGAATGCATTGTCTCGCCTTGGAGGCGGCCTGTCAATCCCCGCAGCCTGAATGAATGGCCAAAACATATCGGGCGTGGACTGCCGTCGCGCTCTTCCCCGCGGAATCGCATCGCACAGGAATGCCGTCGCGACGAAGCGAAGGCCACAGGCGGGCCTTTGCGCCCCAGCCGCCGGCTTGCCGAGGCAGGGCGCTATGATACCATGTCGTATCGGACCCCGTTCGAAAGGATACCACGATGCGCTGGACACCCCTCGCAGCTCTGCTGGTCGCCCTGTCGGCTTGCACTGTCGGATGCGGAGACAACCACCCGGACCCGGACGCCAACCGGCCGACGACGCAGCCGGCTGACGCCGACGCCAAGGCATGGGAGGCGTTCAATGCCGACGGGTTTCTCGCCGGCAGCGGAGAGTCGCTCCTGCCGGAGCGCGAAGGCGGGCGGTACTTCACACCGGTTCGCGAGCCGGACGCCGAGCGGATGGCGAAGCTCAAGCTCCCGGAGGGCTTTCGCATCGCGATCTGGGCCCGGGGGCTGGGTCGGCCGAGAATGATGGCGACCGGTGCCGACGGGACCGTCTACATCACCCGGCCTCGGAGCAATGACGTGATCGCCCTGCGCGACGCTGACGACGACGGCCAGGCCGACGACGACCCCACCACCATCTGCGAACTGGACGACGTCCACGGGATCTACATCCACCAGGGGACGACGGTGTATCTCGCAACGGTGGGCGAGGTGTTCACCTGCCGGATTCGCGGTGACGGCAGCTGGACCAAGCCGCAGCGGATCATCACCGGCATGCCGACTGCCAGCGGCCATCATAACCGCACCTTGGCCATCGGCCCCGACGGAAAGCTATACATCACCGTCGGTTCCACGTGCAATTGCTGCTGGGAGGAGAACCTCGAGAACGCAACGATGCTCGTCGCCGATCCGAATGGGGCCAATCGCGAGATCTTCGCGCGCGGGTTGCGGAACACGATCGGGTTCGGCTGGCATCCGAAGACGCGACAGCTGTGGGGCATGGATCACGGAATCGACTGGCTGGGAGCCGACACTCCGCCGGAGGAGCTGAACCTCATTCAGCGGGGGCATCACTACGGCTGGCCCTGGGCATACGGCAACCGCAAGACCATCGGCATCGAGGAGCACGAGGCGATCGGCTCGCTGAAGGAATTCGCCGCCTATACGACGCCTCCGGTGCTGGGCTACCAGGCGCACGCTTCGCCGTTGCAGATGGTGTTCTACACGGCCGAGGCATTTCCGGAGGAGTACCGCAACGACGCGTTTGTGGCGTTTCACGGCTCGTGGAACCGCAGCAATCCGGTGGGCTACGAGGTGGTGCGGATCCGCTTCGACGACGCCGGTCGACCCCAGGCGTTCGAGCCGTTCGTGACGGGGTTCCTGCAGGACCGCCCGGAGGGTGCGACCACCTTCGGTCGGCCGTGCGGCTTGACGGTGACCCGCGACGGCGAGCTGCTGATCGGCGACGACGCCACCGGCGCGATCTACCGCGTGTGGCATGAGGGCTGAGCGCCCCCACGCAGCAAACACAACGGGGATCTCGATTGCCGACGGATAATTGATATAGCCCTTGACACATATAGCCGAAGAGATATACTGGCACTATGTGGGAGATCGAATTCACGGATGAGTTCGGCCGATGGTGGGACGGGCTTACGAACGATGAGCAGGACGCCATCGCCACGAGCGTGCGGCTTCTGGAGCAGTTGGGACCGAGTTTGCCCCGGCCTCACGCCGACACGCTGAAAGGGTCGCGGCACCCGAACATGAAAGAACTCCGTACGCAATGCCAAGGCCGTCCGATCCGAACGTTCTATGCTTTTGACCCACGCCGGTGCGCCATTCTGCTCATCGGCGGCGATAAGACCGGCAACGACCGGTTCTACGAGCAGATGCTACCGCGGGCCGACCGTCTTTACGATGAGCATATCGAGCAGCTTGCCGATGAAGGACTCCTATGATGGCACGCAAATTCGAAGAACTCCGCAGCAGGATGTCTCCTCAGCGCCAAGCGCGAATCGAACAGAACGCGCGCGAGATGATGGTTGAGATGCTGCTGGCGGAGATCCGCAAAGAGGCCGGACTCACGCAGGTCGACCTGGCTGAGGAACTGGGCATCAAGCAGCCTTCCCTCTCGAAGCTCGAAGCCCAGGAGGATATGCAGATCAGTACATTACGTCGAATCATCCAGGCCTTGGGCGGCGAACTGGAACTGGTTGCCAGGATGCCCCGCGGCGATATCCGGCTCAGCCAGTTCAGGGACGACAAGCAAACCGCCTGAACGCACCGCTTGCCCCGAACCGGGGCACCTACTCCTCGCAGACTTCACCCGTTCGGGCGTAACGCCCGAGGAACTCCTCGGAGCCCGTCTATGATGATATAGACGCGTCGCCTCATGCCCGTGGCCAAGGCGACTTGGTGGGCAGGTGGCGCAGCTGATCGACAGGAGCGAGCAGATGGATATCAATCTCAAGGAGTATTTCGACTCGGCCCGCGGGCTGGGCGTGCTGTCCACCGCCAATGACAAGGGCGAGGTGGACGCCGCGATTTACGCCAGGCCTCACGTGGTGGACGACGAGACCGTCGCGTTCATCATGGCCGACAGGCTCTCGCACGCGAACGTCACGGGCAACCCCAACGCGGCGTACCTCTTCCGCGAGGAGGGCGAGGGCTATCGCGGCGTGCGGCTGCACCTGGTGAAAACGGGAGAATGGAGTGACCCCAGCGCGATCGAAGCCATCCGCCGCAAACCCCTGCCGGCCGAGTGCAACGTCGACGAAGGCAGCCGCTTCCTCGTGCATTTCCGCGTGTCCCGCGTTCGGCCGCTGGTGGGCGGATAGACCGGCCGACAGATCGCGAACAAACCGCAGAAAAGACTGCGCCAAACGGGCAGTCAGAATCTTGACGACATGACGGTCCGGGATATAATCAAGTTCATCGGCTGACGGGTGTCGGCCGAGATGATCACCCTCAACGCCACCGGAAAGGGGCACGCATATGGCTATGGTCCTTGTGACATGCTCGATCGCTTCGTGCCGCCGGTGGACCCGCGCCTGACCGACCGCCTCTGACGCATCCCGGCCGATCGGCCGACGTCCCACCTCCGCACGACGCCTTCGCTTCTTATCCATCGCACGGGGTTTCCCTGCGCGCCGGCTGCTGACTAACAACTAACGACTAATGACTAACGACGAAAGACTAACGACCAATAACTGAAAGGGACGTTTATGAGGGCCGTCATCTTCCCAGCCGAACACCGTAGGCCGTATTGCAATATCGTAACACCCACTGGGAGAAACACCCGTGAGCCAGAAGAACCGTATCCCGGACGCCCCCGCGGCGTTCATCTGTGACCACTGCAACCGAACCGTCCCCCCCGAAGCCGACGGTACGCGACATCGCAACCACTGCCCGCACTGCCTCTGGAGCGTTCACCTGGACATCCGACCGGGCGACCGCCGGTGCGGCTGTCGGGGCGCGATGGAGCCTATCGCCGTGTGGATCCGACACGGCGGCGAGTGGGCGATCATCCACCGCTGCAAGAGCTGCTCCGCCCTGCGGTCCAACCGCATCGCCGGGGATGACAGCGACGTGGCCCTGATGTCGCTCGCCGTTCGGCCGCTGGCGATGCCGCCCTTCCCGCTGGACCAACTGGGACAGGCCGGTGGTTGACGGCTGAGACGGGGATGGGACATACCCCGTGACGCCTCCGACCGGGCAGCGAAGACGGGCGTAAATGCCCAACCTGCCTCTCCGAAGGAGACGATAAACGCACCGGGCCGGCGACGCTACACAACAGCGTCGTCGGCCTGTTTGTATCCCATCATATCCTGCTCACACCAGCAACCGCAATCTAACGACTAACAACCAACGACTAACAACTAACAACTAACGACCAACGACTACTCCACCAGCGCATCGCGGTCGTGCGAGAAGGTGACTCGTTTTTCCTTCCAGCTTTCGTCTCCGCTGCGGAGGGTTTCGCCGACAGCCCGGAGGGTTTGGACGTCCTCGGGCGGGATTTCGCCGCTGGGGCGAGGGCCGGTGTTGATCAGCAGATTATACCCGCGTCGGTGGGCTTCAGCCAGCTTGGCCAGCACGTCGTCGGGCGTGGCGTGGACCTCTTCGTTCTTCGTGTGCCACGCCCACGACCAGCTCAGCGTGTCGCAGATCTCATTGTGCTTCTCGGCGTTCTTCTCGACCACCTGCTGATGCAGCGCCGCAGCCTCGGGCCCGAGCCGGTCGGCCACCTTCTTCATGCCCAGACTGCCCGTTCGCTCGGGAGCGGCGAAGTCCTCGTCGCCGGTGGCACCGGCTTTGAAGGAGATCAGCGCCTGGGGCTGAAGCTCGCGAATCAGCGCGTAGGTCTCGCGGATGGGGAACATCTCCGGGGACGACAGGTACGACATGAGCGGGTCGAACCACATGCCCGCCACGGGCCCGTAGTTGGTCAGCAGCTCGCGGATGTGCGCGTGGGCCGTCTTGATGTACTTCTGGAAATCCGCGGGCTCGGAGAACTTGTGTCGCGGGTCCGGCTGGTCATACGCCGGGCGGGCGCGGTCGAAGTAGTCGTTCGTGAAGAAGTACGGGTGCCGCCAGTCCAGCCCGTAAGAGTAGTAGATGAAGAAGCCCAGCTTCTTGGCGGCGCACTGCTCGGCCAGCTCGGCGATGAGATCCCGACCGGCCGGCGCTTTGACGGAGTTGAACTCCGGCTCGGCGGCGGAGTCCCACAGGCAGAACCCGTCGTGATGCTTGGCGGTGATGTTCACGTAACGCGCGCCGGCGTCGAGGGCGAGGTCGGTGATGAAGTCCGCGTCGAACCGCTCGGCTGTGAACTGCTCGCGGAGCTTGTCGTACTCATCCAGCGGCATCGCCTGGGTATAGAGGCCCCAGTCCCCGTGGCCGTGCAGGCTCATCACGCCGTAGTGCATGAACAGCCCCAACTGGGCGTCGGCAAACCACTCCAAGGCGGCGGCGTGAGGGTCGGCTGCGTAGGTCTCTGCGTAATCTTCCAGATAGCTCGGGACGGCTTGGGACATCGTGGGGTCTCCTTTGGGGTTCTTACCAATGTGCCGCCATGATAGCAGCCGGGATGCGCCAATGCGAGAGGGCGGTTTGCCGCCCGAGACAACAGTTGACACGCTGCCCGGCCGGGGCGATAGAATGGACGCGGAGACAGACTTGGATGACCAACGACGACAAGCCGATCGGAGAACCGCTCGCGAGGACGATGCCCATCGCAGCCAACCGCTGCGCGAGGAGGTGGCGAAGAAGGTGTTCTGGAAGCGCGTCGCTGCCGGGGCGATGGCGGTGGCGGGGGCGGCCCTCACGCTGCTGGTAAGGCGGGGACGTCGCTGATCGTCGAGCGCGGCGGCGCTAGCTGATCATGGCCACGGTGCCCAGCAGGGCCAGGGCGATCGCGGCGAACAGGGCCATCTCCCAGACCGAGGCGACGGCAAGGCAGGTTTTCAGGAGCGTTTGCATGGCGGAGCAACTCCAGTGCGGGGGGCCCGGCATCGGCTGGGCTGTTGGGGGCACTATGGCAGAGAGCTCCTAAGCGACGTTTAGCGATTGAACAAGACTGTGTTAAGGCGTACGGCCGATCGGTGTATGGGCTTGCCTGGGGAGCTACAATGGAATGACACCGGGTTGGATGGACAGAGCGTTTTCTCGTTCTTTTCAGCAGCCGAACAGGAGTTGCGCATGACTCTCGAATCCCTCCGGACGTTCCTGATGTGGTGCACGGTAATCAACGGCGGATTTCTCCTGCTGGCTGCCCACCTCAGCAGCGCCGACAGCGGCGGCGCGACACAACATTCCACATTTCACGTTTTCAGTGAGTGGGGGAGAACCGCGATGCGGTAGACGCTTCAGAACCGCACTGCCTCAGAAC
>CAZFPT010000189.1:0-5982 GCA_964521005.1 uncultured Planctomycetaceae bacterium
CGTGCCCTTGGTGTTCTCTGTGGCTACCCAGGTCGCCAGAATTCCGATCGGAGTTCGTCGCCTTCGCGGGTGGCGCGGATGAACCGTTCGATCTTCCGGAAGTCTTTCACGCCGGGTGCCTTTTCGACGCCGCTGGCGACGTCGACGGCCCAGGGTTGAACCAGGTCGATCGCCTGGGAGACGTTTGCGGGGTTCAGTCCGCCGGCGAGGATGAGCGGGTCCACTCCGCCCATGGCTCCCCCGGCGCGGGCGTCGGCGACGAGGTCCCAGTTGAAGCTCTTGCCCGTTCCGCCGTGGGCGGCAGGGTCGTAGGCGTCCAGCAGGACGGCTTTGAGGTTGGACCGTGCTTCGCAGGCTGCGAGCCAATCGTGTACCTTCGGCAGCCAGCTCTCGTCGCGCACGCGAAACGCCTTGATGCACGGTGCGGCGATGGCGGAGACGATTTCGGGGGGTTCGTCGCCGTGAAGCTGCACGCAGCTGATGCGCGTCCGTTGTACCACGCGGTTGATCGTCTCGGCGTCGGCGTCGACGAACACGCCCACCGTCGCGACCCACGGCGGGAGGTTGTCCACGATGGCGCGGGCCTGTTCCGGAGAGACCCATCGCGGCGACTCGGCGAAGACCATTCCGATCGCGTCGGCCCCCATCTGCGCGACGCGCATGGCGTCGGCCGGCTCGCGCAGCCCTTCGATTTTCACGCGTACTCGTTGCATGGTTGCGAGTGTACTGTCGTCGGGTCGGCCTTGCAATGCAGCCTGGCGGGTCGTAGAGTGCGGGTTCGCCCGCCGAGGATCAGAGGCGGGAGCGGCCAAACAGTTCTGAGGCAGATTCGGAGAACAACACCATGAAGAAGGTTCGTTTCGGCGTCGTCGGGTTGGGCAACATGGGCAAGCCCCACGCCCGCAACTGCAAGGAAAAGGGCGGTTCGTACGTGGAGCTCGGGGCCGTCTGCGACATTGTCGAGGACAAGGCCAAGACGCTCGGCGAGGAGCTGGACGTCCCGTACTTTACGGATCACCGGGAGATGATCGAGTCGGGTCTGATCGACGCGGTGATCATCGCGGTTCCGCATTACTGGCATCCGTCGATCGCGGTGCGAGCGGCCAGGGCGAAGCTGCACGTGCTCTGCGAGAAGCCCCTCGCCAGCCGAGTGGGTCCGGCGCGGGCGATGATCGCCGAGTGCAGGAAGAACAAGGTGTCCCTGGGCGTGGTGCTGCATCACCGCACGCGCACGGCGATGATCAAGCTCCGCAAGATGATCGACGACGGCAAGATCGGTGAGGTCTTCCGCGTGCAGCTGACCTGTTCGAGCTGGTTCCGCACGCAGGCGTACTATGACAGCGGTGCGTGGCGTGGCACGTGGGACGGCGAGGGCGGCGGCGTGCTGATCAACCAGGCGCCGCATCACCTGGACCTGTTCCAGTGGATGGCCGGCGGGTTGCCCGGGCAGATCCTCGCGACCGTTGGCACGCGCGACCACAAAATCGAGGTCGAGGACACCGCCAACGTGGTACTCAACTACGGCGACGGCAAGGTGGGCTACATCTACGCCACCACGGCCGAGCAGCCGGGCATGGAACAGATGATGATCATCGGCACCAAGGGCACGCTGATTTTCGAGAAGGGCAAGCTCATGCACGGCAAGCTGGCCCATCCGGTCGAGCAGAGCATTTACGGCACCAAGTCGCAGAAGGTCGTGGGCACACCCTCGGGCGGCAAGCAGAAGTGCACGTGGAAAGAGGTCAAGCTCCCCAAGAACGCCGGCGGTACGCACCTGGAGATCATCAAGGCCTTCGCCAAGCACGTGGTGAAGGGCACGGAGATGTACATCGACGGCGAGGAGGGCATCAAGGAGCTGGAGATCTCCAACGCCGCCTATATCTCGGGCTTCAAGAACAAGCCCGTGGACCTGCCCGTCGACGAGAAGGAAATCGATCGGCTGATCCGCTCGCTGGAGAAAGAGCGTTCCACCGGCAAGGGCGGCGGCATGCGGGCCGAGGCCGACCGGGACTTCAAAAGACTCATGCGCGCCAACGCGAAGAACAAGAGCAGGAAATCGAAGAAGACCGCCAAGCGCAAGAAGACCAGGAAGGCTGCCAAGCCGAAAAAGTAGTGCGCCGGTGGTGGTTTGATCGTCGAACAGACAGCGGCGCTCGGGAAGGCATCCCGGGCGCCGCTTTTGTGCGCGCGATTGTAGGGAACCTTTACTCGGTGTCCACATCTAAAGGGTACACGCGACAGGCGAAACAGACCTCGAAAGGGAGCAGGCATGACTGCAGGAATCCGATCGGCAGTGGGATGTGCGATACTGGCAGCGACGGCGCTGACGGCGGTGGCGATTGATGACGGCAGCAAGCCGATGACCGCGCGCGAGCGGGCGCAGGCAGTCCTGCAGAACACCCGGGCCCTGCATTCCGCCATCCAGGCGGACGACTGGGACAAGGCGAAGGGGCTCTGCGAGACGCTCGTCGAGCTCCAGCCGAACTTGGCCAACCACCGCTACAACCTCGCCTGCTGTCACGCCCAACTGAAGGACCCCAACGCCGCGCTGGACGCCCTGGCCAAAGCCATCGAACTGGGGTATGACAACGTCGATCACATGAAGGCGGACAAGGACCTCGCCCCGCTGCGCAAGACCGATCGCTGGGATGCGCTGATCAAGAAGGCTTCGCAGGGCATCGAGCGGACGATGAAGAAGGACGGCGACGAGGTCGTCATCACCGGCAAGCCCGGCGGCGGGTTGCATTACCGGGTGCGGATGTCCTCTGCTGCCAGCAAGGATCGGCCGCAGCGGTTGGTGGTCTGGCTGCACCCCTCGGGCGGATCGGGCAACCAGGCCGCCGAGAAGCTGACCGAGCTGTTCCACAAGAACGGCTACGCCCTGATGGTCTTCACGAAGAAGGACTTCCGTGGCTGGTCGGAGGTCTCGTTCAACCGCGCGATCCGCACGGTCAACGCGTTGAAGGACATCCCGCAGCTGGATCCGAATCGACCGATGCTGATGGGCTACAGCGCCGGCGGACAGATCGCCCTGAAGGCGTGGGCGTCCAGGCCCGGTTACTTCAGCGGGTTGATTCTCGACGCAGCCTACCCGATCGATACCGCTGCCTACGCCCAGGGTCGTATCCGGGCGCTGCCGGTGCGGAACAAGCCTCACCTGCTCAAGGCGTGCCCGATCTTCGTGCTGGTCGGCGACCAGGACAATGGCTCGAAGCTGTGGAAGAAGGTCGAGGGCCCCTGGGGGAAGGCCGGCGTTCCGCTGGACATTCATTACGTCAAGGACGGGCGACACGAGTGGCTGTTCGGCGGCAAGCAGACCAAGGCGCTGGGCAAATGGCTCGGCAAGGCCCGGAAGGTCAAGGCCCCCACGAGCCAGCCGGCGGACGGGGCGAAGGACACCGACGCGACCAAGTCCTCGGGCGATCAACAAGGCCGACCGACCAGGGCGAGCCTGTCGTAGATCCCCGCGCGGATGCGCGAAATGTGTCGCCCCGGAGGTTGACACGGGCGGGCGAGTCGGGCATCATACTGGGCTCAGGCGCCCGGGTGGCGGAATTGGCAGACGCGTCAGGTTGAGGGCCTGGTGGGGTTAATACCCCGTGCTGGTTCGAATCCAGTCCCGGGCAGTTCAGGCGGCACGAGCCCGCAGCGATGGCTGCGGGTTTTTGCTGCGCCACCGATGTGCATTTCCCGCGATTGTCGCTTGCCAAAACGCCCCATGAGTGAGATAATAGAGGACTGAACCAAGGCATTTCTCAGGCGTTCACGCTGAGGTTGGCACCGTTAGGATATGGAGGTCGGGCATGGTCCATGCGCAGGACCAGGTGGACATCACGAAGGTCGGGGAGCTGGAAGATCGGCTCTCGGCGATGTTGTACGAAGCCGCCAACGAGGTGGCCCATACCGATTGCCTCGACGACGAGCAGCGGGCGGAGGTGTACACCATTCTCCGGGCGCTGCAGGCCGACGGCGAAATGCACCGCGGGATTCTCTCGCTTCTGTCACGCCGACTCGGCGGGGAGTACGTTGCCGATGCTTGAGCACGCCATACTCCGGGACCTCTTCGAAGAGCTCTGCCAGACGTCGCGCGAGGCGTCGGAAGCGTACGAATCGCTCGCGTCGCATGTGAGCGACCCTGCCGTCCGCGAGCAGGTCGAGCACGTCCAGCGGGACAAAGACCGCCACGTGTACCTCGCCGAGCGACTCCTGGAGATCGTGCAATAGGATCGCGCAGGCGACCGGTCTTCGCCCTCCGGGCTGCTGCCGTGGCAAGCAGGCTGACAGGAGCGTCGGCCGGGCTGCGCCTGACCATCACTCCCTGGAACCTTCGATTTCGCCTGCTCAGAGATTGGCCAGCCGTTGGGCCTTGTCGCGGGCGATGAGGGCATCGATCAGGTCGTCCATGTCGCCGGCGAGGATGCGATCGAGGTTGTAGTTCGCCCCTTCCTGCCCCTCGCCCTTGAGGCGGTGGTCCGAGCAGCGGTTCTGCGGGTAGTTGTATGTTCGCACGCGCTGCGAGCGGTCGCCCGAGCCGATCATCTCCTTGCGGGCGGCGTCTTCCTTGGCCTGTTGCCTCGAGCGGTGGTGCTCGTGCAGGCGGGCCGCCAGGATGCGGCGGGCCTTGGCGCGGTTTTTGTGCTGGGACTTCTCGTCTCGCATGGAGACGGTGATGCCCGTCTCCTTGTGTTCGAGCTTGATGGCCGACTCGAGCTTGTTGACGCTTTGGCCGCCGGGCCCGGAGGCTCGCATCGTGTGTTCGGTCACGTCGCGGTCCCAGTCGATGTCGATCTCGATGTTCTCCGGCTCGGGAAGGACCGCCACCGTGGCGGCAGAGGTGTGAATGCGCCCCTGCGACTCGGTCTGAGGAACGCGCTGCACGCGATGGCCTCCGCCTTCGTAGCCCAGGCGCGCCCAGACGTCGTCGCCCTTGATGTTGACCACCGCCTCCTTGAACCCGCCCAGTTCGGTCGGGCTGCCCGAGAGGATCTCCAGCGTCCAGCCTTTCCGCTCAGCGTAGCGGCGGTACATGTCCAGCAGGTCGCCGGCGAACAGGGCAGCCTCGTCGCCGCCGGTTCCCGCGCGGATTTCCATCATCACCGAGCCGATGGCGCTTTCGTCGCTCATCACCAGCAGGCCTTTGACCTCCTCGATGGCCTGGTGGGCCTTGGTGGAATACTCGTCGAACTCGGCCTGGGCGAGCTCCTTGAACTCGGCGTCGGCCGACTCGTCGTCGAGAATGGCCCGCGCCTCGTCCCGCGCCTGGGCCAACCGGCAATACTCACGGTAGGGCTCGACGATCCGTGCCAGGTTCGCGCGCTCCTTGGCCAGCGCGATGCTGCGCGTCGGATCGGTGGCGATCTCGGGATCGTTCATCTGCTCGGTGACGTCGCGCAGCTTCCGGTCGAGCTCGTCCAGTTTGTCCAGCAGCGTGTCGTGCTGTTTACTCATGGCGGGGTCCGGGGCAGAGGGAATGCGGGCATACAAAAACGCCGGCGCAGAGAGCCCGCGCCGGCGCAGATCGTTTGAGCTGAGCTACTTCTTGGATTTCTTATGGCTGAAGTAGTCGCCCCCGAACTTCCGCTGGAACTTCTCGACGCGCCCGGCCGCGTCCAGCAACTTCTGCTTGCCGGTGTAGAAGGGGTGGCAGGCGGAGCAGATGTCCACCTGGACCTTGTCCTTCTTGGTCGACCGCGTCTCGAAGGTGTTCCCGCAGGCGCACCGCACGGTGATGTCACTGTATTCCGGGTGGATGTCCTTCTTCATCGTAGCTACCTCTGCATGGGCGTCTGGTCAATGGGACAAAGAACGACAGTGTACCAGAGATCGAGCGATGTTCAAGGGCGTTTTCTCCCTGTCGCCCCGGAAATGTGTGGGGCATGAATCGGGGCGCGTTCCAGGAATTGAGCGACGAGTGACACGCGAATTGCGACAAGGGCATCCGGAGTATCGTTGAAGCCCCATGGTGAGCTCCGCGAACCGTGG
>CAZFPT010000190.1:0-5943 GCA_964521005.1 uncultured Planctomycetaceae bacterium
TACCTGCTCCGAAGCCAACCAAAGAATCCACAGGAAACAACGTCTGCCCAGCCAGTGCATGGGACACGCAGACCGGGAACATGGGGGCACTGTCATAAGGACCGAACGATGACACGACGGATCAACGCGATGATCGTGGAAGACTCGGACATGACGCGGAAGATGATCATGAAAGACATCGCCGCGACGGGGTTGGCGGAGTTCTCGTTCATCGAGGCCTGCGACGGGGTGGACGCCCTGGAGAAGTACGACGCCGACGCCACCGACCTTCTGCTGGTGGACATGCAGATGCCCCGCATGGACGGGGTCGAGTTGCTCAAACGCCTCCGGGAGAACTACCCGACCCTTCCGCCGTCGGTGATGATCACCTCCGAGTCCAGCGAGGAGATCGTCCGAACGGCCATCAACGAAGCCGGCGTCGACGCCTTCCTGCTCAAACCCGTGAATATCGAACGCCTCGAAAACGGGCTCCGGAAGCTCATCGACTCGATCCCCGACCGTCAGGGCCCCTCGGCCGTCCCGCACGGCGAGTGCGTCAGCGAAGCCTTCCAGATCATCATCAAGGACATGACCGGGCTGGAGATGACCCCGGCGCCTGACGACGAGGCTGTCCGTCAGGGCGAGATCACCTTCGGGGGCATCTCGATCCTCGGTTCGCTGCAATGGTCGGTGATTCTCGGCTTCGAGCGGTCGACGGCCGGTGCGATGGCCAGCCGCTTCGCCGGGTTCGAGATCCCCGCCGACAGCCCCGACTGCGGCGACGCCCTGAGCGAAGTGACCAACATCGTCGCCGGGCAGGTCAAACGAATGCTCGTGGCGAAAGGGCTCGACGTGGAAATCTCCCTCCCGATCGTCAGCGCAGCCACCGGGCTGCGGACCCTTGCCCAACGCGGAACCACTTGCGAACGAAGGCACTTCGATTCGGAAATCGGCAAGGCCTGGACGTCCGTCACCGTGGGCATGAACCCGGGGCTGATGCTCTGATCGGCAGCACTCACACCGTCGTCGGCCGAGATGCTTCCGTACCAAGTCCCCCGAGGAATCGCCGGACCCCGTCGGCGAGATGGTCGGCGATGTACCCCCCTTCCTGCACCACCAGCGTGGGCAGCCCCTCGCGTGCGATGCGTTTTCCCGCGTCGCTGAGCAGTGTCCGCCGCATGGCGAATCCGCCGGTGACGGGCTCGTCGGCATCGACATCGACGCCCAGCGAGACGATGAGCGTCTCGGCCTGGTAGCTGTCGATGACCTCCAACGCCTGTTCCAGGGCGTCGAACCACGTTTCGGCGCTGCTGCCGGGGGGCAGGGGCAGGTTGAGGGTGGCCCCTTCGCCGGCGCCCATGCCCGTCTCTTCGGCGTATCCCCAGAAAAACGGGAACGTCTCAGCCGGGTCTCCGTGGATGGAGACGAACAGCACATCGGGCAGGTCGTAGAAGATTTCCTGCGTCCCGTTACCGTGATGCGTGTCGATATCCAGGATCGCCACGGGCCCGTCGCCCCGCAATACGTCGGCGGCGACGGCAGCATTGTTGACATAGCAGAAGCCCCCGCAAAGCCTGCGTCCGGCGTGGTGACCCGGGGGTCGACAGGCGGCGTACGCCAGGCGGTGTCCTTCGCGGAGGAACTCGGCGCCGCGTTTTGCCGCGGCTGCCGATCCGCGGGCCGCCTCCCACGCCCCGGGCCCGATCGGCGTGATCGTATCGGCGCAGTACCAACCCGCCTGGAGCGGATGGAACTCCTTGGGCGGAGTAACCGGCCCGCGCCGGGAGAAGGCGTACGGAATCGCATCGGTGCCATCCGTACCCGCGTCGCGCGCCCGTTTGCTCATCTGGCGGATGAACTCAAGATAGTCGGATCGATGGATCCGGGTTAACTCGTCGAGCCCCAGCGGGTCTACCGGGTGGAGCTCGCAGGCGTCCTCCTGCCGGAGAGTGTCCAGAACCTGCTCCAGGCGACGGGCGCGTTCGATCGCCTCTTCACGCTCGCCGTGGGCCAACACGACGGCAGGGTCGTGACGGGCATGGTGGGGATAGTACGTAACGGGGATCGTCACAGGCGACGGCGACATACGGAACAGACCTCTGCTTTCTGTGCGGGATCGACTCGTTTTGCTCTTGTCCATTGTATGGGCCGAGGGCAGGCAAACTGGGGAACACCGCGGCGAGGCAATATCCTTCTTTAGACGGCTTTTCAGCGGACATTGCCCGGACAGACCCTGGCGGGCCATGGAAAGGAAACGGGTATGAGTGAGAAGAGACACATCTGGGTCATTGGCATGTACGACCTGATCCGCCAGAAGCTCGACGCGTTGCGCCGGTCGGACGAATGCGAGTTTCACCCGGTGCTCACCTACGCCGAGTCTCACGGGGCCAAGGCGTATCACCCCGACGATCTGATGAACAAGGCGGTGGACATTCTCGACAGCGCCGAGGAACCCATCGACGCGATCGTGTCGTTCTGGGACTTCCCGGTGATGTGCATGACGCCGCTGCTGGCGGAGCGATACGGGACGAAGTGGCATTCCCTGGAGACTGCTCTGAAATGCGAGCACAAGTACTGGTCCCGATGCAACCAGCAGCAGGTCATCCCCGAGTTTGTCCCTGAGTTCTGCCGGTTCGACCCGCACGACGAAAAGCCCCGCCGGCAGATCGATCTGGAGTACCCCTTCTGGATCAAGCCGATGATCTCGTTCGGCGGTCATCTCGGCTACAGGATCGAGTCGGACGAGGACTTCCGTGAAGGAATCGAGGCCATGCGCGAGGGCATCGACCGATTCGCCGAGCCCTTCGAGTATTTCGCCAACCGGCTTCCGGACGATACGGACTACCCGGGCACCGACGGCGGGTTCGCCCTCGCCGAGAAGCCCATGACCGGCAACCAGTGCACCGTGGAGGGGTATTCCATCGACGGGGACGTGCGGAGACACGGGATCGTGGACTCCCACCGGTTTCCGAACCTCTCGACGTTCTCGCGATACCAGTATCCCTCCGACCTGCCCGAGGAGATCCACGATCGGATCAGCGACGCCAGCCGACGATTCATGGAGCACGTCGGGTTCGACGTGGGCGGCTGGAACATCGAATACTTCCACGACCCCGAAACCGACGAGATCCGCCTGCTGGAGGTCAACGGTCGGATCTCGGTGTCGCACAGCGATCTGTTCCACAAGGTCGACGGGCAGTCGAACCACGAGGTGGTCATCGCCTCGGCGTTGGGCGAAGAGCCCGACTGGCGCAGAGGCGACGGAAAGTATCCCGTCGCGGGCAAGTTCTTCGTCCGAAAGTTCACCGACGGCAAGGTCGTCCGGACACCCACAGCCACCCAGGTGCAGAAGGTCCGCGAGATCGTCCCGCGAACGATCGTCGACGTGCTGGTCGATCCGAACACGTGGCTGCACGACCTGCAATACCAGGAAAGTTACAGCTACAAACTGGCTGCGATCTATCTCGGCGGCCGGGACGAACACGACATGCTGCAGCGATTCCAGGAGGTCATCGGCGAGCTGGATTTCGCCGTGCTGACCCCCGAGGAACTCGACAGCGGACAGTACGAAGGATCCCAGCTGAAAGAAGGAGCCCAAGAGCAGACATGAATCACCGCAGCGATTTGCCGCGAAACGTCCGCACGATTGAAAACCTCTGGATCCCGATGTCCGACGGCGTGAAGCTTGCCGCGCGCGTCTGGATGCCCGACGACGCCGAGGACAACCCGGTCCCGGCGATTCTCGAATACATCCCCTATCGCAAGCGAGACGGCACGCGCGAGCGCGACAACGCCGATCATGGCTACCTCGCCGGACACGGCTACGCCTGCGTTCGGCTGGACATCCGAGGCAGCGGCGACAGCGAGGGCACACTCACCGACGAATACCTCAAACTCGAACAGGACGACGCCATCGACGCGATCCAGTGGCTCGCCGACCAGTCCTGGTGCGACGGAAACGTCGGAATGCGGGGCATCTCCTGGGGCGGGTTCAACGGCCTGCAGGTGGCTGCACGCCAACCGGCCCCGCTCAAGGCGATCGTCACCGTCTGCTCCACCGACGACCGATACGCCGACGACATCCACTACATGGGCGGCTGCCTGCTGGGCGACAACCTCTCGTGGGCGTCGGTCATGTTCGCCTACAACTCCTGCCCGCCCGACCCGGCCGTTGTCGGCGAAGACCGCTGGCGGGACATGTGGCAACAGCGCCTCGAAGGCAGCGGCCTGTGGATCGATAACTGGCTTCGCCACCAGCGACGCGACGAATTCTGGAAGCATGGCTCGGTCTGCGAAAACTTCTCTGCCGTGAAAACGCCCGTCCTGGCCGTCAGCGGCTGGGCGGACGGATACTCCAACGCCGTATTCCGATTGATGAAGCACCTCGACGGGCCCCGCCAGGGACTGGTCGGACCATGGAGCCATCGCTACCCGCACATGGGCATTCCCGGCCCGGCAATCGGCTTCCTGCAGGAGACCCTGCGCTGGTGGGACCACTGGCTCAAGGGCAAGGACACCGGCATCATGGACGAGCCGATGATCCGCGCGTACATGCAGGACACCGCTCCGCCCTCGACCGCCTACGAGTCCCGCCCAGGACGGTGGGTCGGGGTGGACGCCTGGCCGTCGGCGAGCGTCGAACACGTCACCCGCCCGCTGGGCGAGGGCTTCATCGGCGCGCCGGGACAGACACTCCCGCCGGCCGACGTGAGAACGCTCTCGCCCCTGAGCGTCGGGCTCTATGCGGGCAAGTGGTGCAGCTACTCGGGCGCCCCCGACCTACCCCACGACCAACGCGAGGAGGACGGCGGCGCGGTCGTCTTCGAGACGGCCGAGCTGAACGAGGATCTCGAAATCTTCGGGGCTCCGTTCGTGGACCTGGAGATTTCCTCCGATCAACCCCAGGCAATGGCGGCGATTCGCCTTTCAGACGTCCGACCCGGCGGCCAGGCCACCCGCGTAACCTATGGCCTGCTGAACCTCACCCATCGCGACGGCCATGAGCAGCCCGAACCCCTCAAACCCGGCCAACGCTACACCGTGCGCGTGGACATGAACGACATCGCCCAGCGATTCCCCGCCGGACACAAGATCCGTGTGTCGGTCTCGACGTCCTATTGGCCTCTGGCCTGGCCGTCGCCGCGGCCGGCGCATCTGACCATCCACACCGAAGGCAGCCAACTGACGCTTCCGGTGCGCGAGCCCCAGCCGATCGACGAACAGATCTCCTTCGCCCCGCCCGAGACGGGTCAGCCGGCATCGACGAGCACGATCGACCCCGGCGAGCATACATGGGAGGTCCGACGGAATCTCGCCACCGACGAAGCCGCCCTGGAAGTGACGGACGATAACGGCATCCAACGGCTGGATGAGATCGGTACCGAAGTGGAACGCCGCACGTTCGAGCGGTACGCCTGCCTCGGCGACGATGTCACCTCTGCCGTCGGTGAAGTCGAATCGGTCCGCAGCTTTCACCGCGACGACTGGGACGCCCGCACCGAGACGAGAACCATCCTCTCCTGCGACGAAGAGAACTTTTACATCCACGCCACGCTCGACGCCTACGAACACCAGCGGCGGGTCTTCTCCCGCAACTGGAACGTGAAAATCCCGCGGGATCACGTCTGAACTACCGACGCCAACCGCAACAGCTGCGAAGAGCCAGAACCACTCCGCGCATCAGCAAGGAGAAATCGGCCGGCGTTCTCAGCCGCAACCGATCAACGCGAACAAGCCCGGCATGTCAATACAGGGATCCCCCACGTAGCATGCCAGCGCCACAGGTGCGGCGTGCCCCGGCCGTGTCGGCCGTGCGAAGCGCGAAATCCCGTGTGCGGGCTGCCACGGCCGTGTCGGCCGTGCCTTCATCCCAGCGCGGTGAAACGCCGCCCGATTTCCCTTGCCGCCCGGCGGGGTGCCACCTATGAAGAGCGAGAAGTCAAAACAATTCTCTCTGACCCATCG
>CAZFPT010000191.1:0-5898 GCA_964521005.1 uncultured Planctomycetaceae bacterium
CTCTTTCCGAACCAACTCCGTGATCCCGTTTCGCCTTCGGCGAAATCTGCCTGTCGGCAGACACGGGCAGGACGCCCGTGCGACGCGTGAAGCCCCATGGTGAGCCGGGCGGGAGTGTGTCGAAGGGCTTCGCGAGAGGCGGAGCACACTATCGGTGGGACGTGCGGTAGTCTGTGGGGCGCTGGCCGAGTTCCTGGTGGAAGGCGTCGGAGAGGTGTCGCTGCGTGGAAAAGCCGCACCGCGACGCGATCTGTTTGATGGGCAGGTCAGTCTCCCGCAGGAGGGTGCGTGCGTTTTCGAGGTGCACCCGGCGAAGCTCCGCCCCCGGCGTTCGGCCGAGGGTTTCTTTGAAGCCCCGCTCGATGGAACTGCGACTCATGGGGATCTTCGCCAGGATCTCCTTGAGCCCCCGGCCGTCGAGCGCCCCGGTCCGTACGGCGCGGATCGCCTCGCCCAGCGTCCGGTCGGCCATCGCAAGCATGTCCGTCGAGCCGCGTTCGATGATCTGCCCGGGCTCGACGATCTGGTCGGACTGCGGGGCGGGCTCGCCCTGCAGGAGACGGTCCAGCAGGGCGGCGGCTTCGTAGCCCACCCGTCGCGGGCGGGGGTCCACGCTGGAAATCGTCGGGCGGGCGAATTCGCAGATCAGCGGGCTGTTGTCCACGCCCAGGATGGCGACATCTTCCGGCACGCGCAGCGTTGCATTGCGGCAGAGCTGCAAACACTGGACGGCGACCGAGTCATTCCCGGCCAGCAGGCCGACGGGCCCGTCCATATCGCTCAGCCATTCGTTCAGGGCAGGAAGCTGATCGCCGGTGGCGCGGGTCCGGGAGTAGCACGCCGCCCCGGCGGCCTTGGCGGCCTGGCAGAACCCCTCCGCCCGCAGCGCCGACCAGTGGACGTTTCCCTCGCCGACGTACGCCAGCGTCTTGAACCCCTTGCCCAGCAGATACTCCCCGGCCCGTCGGCCGATCTCGACGTTGTCCGGGATCACGCGCGGCGCCGGCTCGCTCGCCCGGGCCCCGGTCACGCAGACCACGCGAATCCCCCGATCGACGGCTGCCTCGATATCCTCGTAGTTCTGCCAACTGATGATGGCACCGTCGCAGCGCTTGGGAAAGGGCGTGCCAGTCAGCCTTCGCCGCCATGGTTGTTCGGCGTAAATCCAGTCGCTTCCGCGCGAAAAGTCCACCACGCCGGTGATGACCTCGCGGAGGTAGTCCGTTGTAAAGCCAATTCGCAGAACGATATGAGGCGGTTCCGGCATCGTGTCTCCGATCGCGTTCGATGAGGCCTGAAAGTCTGACGATACAGCGTAACACAAATACGATCGATCGTATAGACGTTTTTCCGCAACTCGCATACGATGGGGGGCAGAAGCAACGAAGAACGGCCGGCGAGGGGCAGGACAAGGCGGCGGCCAGGGTCGGCAAGGAGCACGGCCCGTGGGTATATGCCCGGATTTTACAACTCTCATCAGGAGGCAGCACAATGAAGAACTTAGTATTGACAGCAATGGTTGTACTCGTCTTGGCCGTGGGTGCCCAGGCGGCAGTGATCGAGAGCAGCGCTGAGACGTCCGGCGGTTTTGGTGAAAGTGGAGGATCGCTGACCCTCACCGGGTTCACTACGGGCGCCGATACCGACCTGCTGCTGGTGGCCCTTGGTGGCATGTTCAAGAACAGCGGAACCTTGGACACGCTGATCACGGACGGACCCAAGTTCGGGACGACGGCTCTGACCCAACTGAGCAGCAGCTATGCCCAGGATGGAACGGTAGGATGGGACCAGCACACTGCGTGGTACTACTCTGGAGAACCCCGGCGACCTGACCGCCGACATCTCCTTCAGCAGTGGTAGCCGTACCAATCAGGACGCCGGCTTGGTGGCCTACAGCATCCAGGGAGCAACCATCAGCGACGTCACCGCAGAAGTGAATACGCTGGAGAGTTCCGCCACTTCGATGGAGTCCGAAATTGCCGCCTCGGCCAGTAACACCATTCTGATCGACTTCATCACTACCGACGACGCCGATGGCATCACTGCCCAAAGCGGACAGACCGTCCTGCTGGATGTCGATGGCGATCAGTCCACCGGCTCGAGCTATAAGATCGTCTCGGCCGGCACGAACACCATGGGCTGGGATTTTGCTGCCCAAAATGATGGCGAGGGCGCCCACAGCGTTATCGCCATCGTCCCCGAGCCGGCGACGATGAGTCTGCTGGCGATCGGCGGGCTGGGTGCTTTGCTGAAGCGGAAGCGTTCGTAACAGGACCTCCTCTATCGGCTGCCCCTGCCTCCTTCAGGCGGCCGATTGTATGATTGACCGACGCCCCGGGGTTCGCCTCGGGGCGTTGTCATGCGCTGCCGGAGGAAACGCTGCCGCACAGAGGCGCCCAGGCACACCCCAGCAGACCCGCCCAATGCAGCACTCGCAGATTTCCCAACATGATTCACCCGCAAATAGGATTCCGACGCTGCCCGGCCCGCGTCCCTCGCGAACCGCGGGGCCGCCGGTGGTCTCGGCCGCCGCCTATCTACCCCAACACGTCAAATCGCAATCGGTTGTGGGAAGATTGCGGATCACGCCACGAACGGCCGATCCGTGCGAGACCAGCGCCTCGGGGAGGTACTCACGGCTGCGGTCCGAGGGGGATTTATTCATCAAGACCCCGCCTGGCCGATCCGAATCGAGAGCCCCGAGGGTCGCCGCGAATTCCTTGAAGATGGTCTATACGCGATCCGATTGGAGAAGCAACGTCAATCGGGGGGCTTCCAACGCCAGACCCTCGCGTTGAGGAGACTTCGTACCTGATCGGACGTCTGTGGTATTCGTAACGAGCCATTGCGAAAGACACAACCCCAACGAAGGGCAGTCTTCGATGACCGAACCCGCCGATTTCCGTGCCGCCTACGGCGAGCTGGATATCACCCCTGAGATCTCGCAGGCCCAGCCGGTCATGTTACAGGGGCTTGGAGGGCGACCCCGCTTGGCCACCCAGGTCGGTACCCCTTTGAAGATGCAGTTTCTGGTTCTGGAAGACGTCGGTGGGACAAAGCTGTTGTTCATCACGGCCGACCTGCTGGGATTTGACGCCCAGATCGTGGAAGCGATCGAGAAGTACGCCGGCTCCTGGGGCGTTGCGCCCGAGGCGATCTTCCTCAATGCATCCCATACCCACTACGGCCCGGGCGTGCTGACGAACATGCCCGAGTGCCTGGGCCGGTGCGATACGAAGTACCTTCAGAACATTCTGAACCAGATTGTATCGAGCTTGCCGAAGTTGATGGGCAATCTTCGTCGCTGTGAGATCCATGCGGCCAGCGCAGACAGTTGCATTGGCGTGAATCGACGCCTCTCCTCGCCCCGGGGAGTCAGCTTCGGACCGAATCCTGACGGACCGGTTTTCCGGCACACTCCTCTTCTCGGGGTTCATTTTCCTGAGATCGACCAGAATGTCCTGCTGGTCAACCACGGCTGTCACCCGACCGGGCTGGGGGCGGAGGACGTAGTTTCTTCGGACTTCCCGGGGTACCTTCGCGAGGCCCTCACCGGAACGGCCGACGTGGATGCGGTGATGTATCTTCAAGGGGCCTGCGGGGACGTCAAAGAGGCTTCGACAGAGCAACCCGACCGCTTTGCCATGGGTTCAACGGACGCCAGAAGGGCCGGCGAGAAACTGGCCGAAGACGTCCGGGCTGCACTCAACCGACCCCTGACGCCAGTAAGGGGGACGCTCTCGGCCTGTGGGGTGGACATTGAGCTTCCACTCCGTGAGTTGCCCCACCCAGAGGTGCTGAAGCAAGTCAAGGACGATCCCTCACGTCCGAGCCTGGTCAGACAGTGGGCCGCCAAGATGCTCCGCCGGGACCCACAGAAGCAGTCACTGCCCATTCGCCTGCAGGTGGCTGACATCGGAAACGAGGTCCGTCTGGCCGGAATCCCCATGGAACCGGTAGCTGAGATGGGTCAGCAAATCCAGGAGAAGTTGGGCGCAGGCCGCATGGGATTCGTACTTGGATGCACCGGCAGCGTTGCAGGCTATCTGCCGACTGACGAAATCGTGACCGAGGGCGGCTACGAAAGCGCCACAGCCCCGCTGGTGTACCTGACCCCTCCCCTGGCCAACGGTTGCCAGGACGCCACGCTGGAGGGATTCTCCCGAGCAACGGGTCGACTGGACAAAGGCGATTCGTCGTTGGTTTACGGCGGAACGGCCACCGCCCGGGCGCGGGGCAAGTCCTTCTTTGTCCTCTCCTCAGGGCGGTGCGGTACACAGACACTGTCTCGATTGCTGGATCTGGCAACCAATGCGAAGGTGTGGCACCACCCTCAGCCATTCCTTGTACAGGAAGCCCTCGGGGCCTGGTTGGGATGCATCGACCCGCGTCGGATCTTCTGGGACAGCCGAGGAACATTCCTCCGACAAAGCTGGTCCAAGGGCCTGATTCATGGCGAAACAGACATGAACATGACCCCCTTCGCGACCACCATCGCCGAGGATCTTCCAGAGGCGCGCTTCCTTGTGCTGATCCGTGACCCGGCCCGGTTCGTTCGCAGCGGCATGCGTCGGGGATACTACCGGGGACACGCCTGGGACATCGGGCGTCTCCGTCCGGCCCCCGAAAACCCTGCCGCCGGGAAATGGGCACGGTGGGAGCCCTTCGAAAAGGTCTGCTGGCTGTGGGCGGAGACGTACCGCCGTATACTGGATGCCCGCGATCAGATCGGATCAGATCGGGTGAAGATCCTGCGATTCGAAGACCTTGTGGAAGATCTGTCGCTGGCCAGGGAAACATTCGAGTTCCTCTCACTGGAAGGGTTCGAGGAGTCGGCGGCCTCCAAAGTGCTCCAGACGCGGTATAACGAGCAGACCTCCGGCGAGTTCCCACACCCCGATCAGTGGTCCGACGCGATGCGAGACATCCTCTGGAAACACTGCGGAGACATCGCCGAGCAACTGGGGTACACTCGCTCACAAGACCCCCCACCCCACGGGCCATCTTCCCGACAAGCAGGCAAACGCGATGCGAGCGTTGTTTACCAGTCAACACCGCCCCTCGCCTCCGAGATGCGCCACCAACCCAGGCAAACCAGCACCAAGCCGAAACTTCTGTTCCTGGAACTGCCCGGCCAGAGCACCGGCGGTCACCTCGATCACGTTGTCCGCGATCTGGCCGATCGCTATGAGATCCGATACCTGAAATCGCGATCGATGGATGAGATCACCAGGGGAGTTGACTGGTCGGACATCGTCTGGCTGGAGTGGGCCAATGCCATGGCGATTGAAGTGACCAACAAGCTCGCCGAGAAGCTTCAAGGCCGTCCGGTTCTCTGTCGTCTCCATGGGTTCGAGGCCTTCACGAATATGCCCGGGAAGATCAACTGGGACGTGGTCGACCGTCTCGTGTTTGTCGCCCGACACAAGGAGGAGATCTTCGACCAGTACAACCCCGGTATCGGCGTTCGACGTACGGTCATCCGCAACGGCGTGGACATGTCGCGCTTCAGCGTTCCGCCTGGCAAGCAGAACACGCGGCATCTGCTGCTGATCGGACACCTCAATGCGAGGAAGGGGCTGCCCATGCTGGTGCAGTGCTATAATCAGCTTCTCAAGGTGGACGATTCGTTTCAGTTGACCATCCGGGGCAAGTGGCAGGATCCGAAATACCGTCTTGGCGTGATGACGATGGTGGATGAGCTGAAGCTGCGGGAGAAGATCCACTTCCAGGAGAACTGGATTGACGACCTGGATGCATGGATGGCCGACAAGTCGCACATCCTGAGCTTCTCGCTGGAAGAATCCTTCCACTACACCATCGGAAACAGCATGGCCGCCGGGCTTAAGCCCATCATCCACGCCTGGCGCGAAAGCCGGGAGATCTGGCCCGAGAAGT
>CAZFPT010000192.1:0-5891 GCA_964521005.1 uncultured Planctomycetaceae bacterium
CGCCGACGGGTCCAAGAAGGTCAACGACCTGGTCACCGAGATTGCCGCCGCCAGCAACGAGCAGGCACAGGGGATCGACCAGATCTCGACGGCCATCACGCAGATGGACCAGGTGACCCAGTCCAACGCCGCCAACGCCGAAGAATCTGCCAGCGCCAGCGAGGAACTCTCCGCCCAGGCGGAAGAACTCTCGCAGATCGTCAAGGAGCTGCAGAACATGGTCGGCGGAACCAGCGATCAGGCGACGACGCACAGCGAGTCCAGCCAGAGCAACTACCGCGTCGGGCGATCGCCGTCGCAGGGCTCGGGAAACGCTGGTTCGTCCGCCCAGAGCAACTCCGCTTCCAGCCACAGGGGAAGCGAGCAGGACGAGACCATCCCGATGGATGACGATAAGGAACTGGCGAAGTTCTAGCCGATTCCGGAATCGATAGAGCTGAGGCGGGCATCGTTCCCACGGGAGCGGTGCCCGCTTCTTGTATGGGGCCAAATCCGGCAGAGGGCTCTGCGACGCTGCGGCCTTCTCTGGAGCCTGTCCTGAGCTTGTCGAAGGGCTTTGCCGCCGAGATCCGTCCACCCCGCTGACGCGCGCTGGGCGTGCCGGGCTCGGGCGGTTTACCGCTCGGCCGAGGGGGCCTGTTCGGCTTCGTGGGCGGGCAGGAGGAGGCGGGCGGTGGTTCCCTTGCCCTCCCCGTCACTGGTGAGGTGGATCGATCCGCCGTGGGCTTCGATGATCCGCCGGCAGATCGTCAGGCCCAGGCCGTTCGACTGGCGGTCGTGGCGCGAGGAGTCGGCCTTGTAGAACTCGTCGAAGGCGTGGTCGGCCTGCTCGGGGGTCATCCCGATGCCCGTATCGGCGATGGACAACTCCACCTGCTGCCCGCACCGCCGGGCCGAGAAGGTAATCGCCCCGGGCCCCTCGGTGTATTTCATGGCGTTGTCCAGCAGATTCGTCAGGACCTCGCGCAGGCGCATCGGGTCGGCCCAGACGGAGACCGGCCCGACGATGAGATTGTCCACGCGAATCTCCCGTTGGCTCAGCGGATCTGCCAGGGAGGCGATGACGTTGCGCGTGAGCGTCTGCAGGTCCACCCGCGACCACTGCAACCCCAGCCCGCCGGTATTCATGCGCGCCAGGTCGAGCGTCTGCTCGACAAGGTGGTTCATGTACGTCACGTTGTCCTGCAGGACGGCCAGCATCCGCCGGGCGCGCGGGTCTTCCACCATCCGCTCCAGTAGAGGCAGCAGACCCACCAGCGGAGTGAGCGGCGTTTTCAGGTCGTGGCCGAGCTGGCTGACGAAGCGATCCTTCTGCTGCAACAGGTCGCGGACCTCGGCGGTTCGCTGCTGGACCTTGTCCTCCAGATCCTGGTTGAGCACGTGAAGCTGCTCGCGGGTGTGCAGCAGGTCGGCCTGGCTGTCGCGCAGGCAGAGCTCGGTCTGTTTCTGCGGCGTGATGTCTTCCAGGCACACCAGTACGGCGCGACCTTCCTCGCAGGGCATGGGGGTGGCCGAGGCGAGGAATACCGCCTCCTCGTCGGCCGACTCCACGTCCGGGATGGCCACCTCCTCGCGGAGGTGTCGGCGACCGGTCCGGATCGCGTCCAGAACGAGACTTCGCAGCGCGCAGTTGCCGCAGTGCGGGCCGGCCCCGCAGCCGGTGGGGTTGTTCAGCGCGTTGAAGCATCGCAGGGGCGCCGATCGCCCCTCGGCGGGGCTGGAGAGAAACGCACCGGCAGGATTGATCCGGCTCAACCTGCCTTCCTGGTCAAACAACAGCATCGCCAGGGGGGCGGTCTCATAGATGGCTGTCAGTTCCTGTCGCGCGGCGATCACCCGGTGGGCGGCGGTCAACCTCGCGTCGATCAGGGCGTCGCTCGAGTCGACCGGCAGGACGTCGTCGGCGCCGGCCTGCAGGGCAGTGACCATCGCCTGTTCGTTCTGCCCCGGCGCGGTGAGCATGATGTGCACCTGCACACGGAACGGGTCTGCCGCGAAACTCCGGCAGAGCTCGATCCCCGAGAAGTCTTCCTCGTCCATGTCGGCAATCAGCAGCGTCGGCGGCTGGGGCGAAAGCAGCATCGACCACATCTCCGCTGCGCCGGACGCCTGGCTGACGTGAAAGTCCAGCGAGCTCAGCGTCCGCTCGCATTGGTTCCGCAGCCGATCGTCTCGACAGTTCAACATCGCGTTCATCGTGTTACCCCCCGGCGAGGACGTTGTTTCGTCGCCCGTTTCGCGGAACGGCCCCATCGAATCAACCAGTCCCGGATCATCTCCGGCGGCCCGGAGCGGTCGACGGCTCCGGTGTCCACCGCGGCCTTGGGCATGCCGTAGATCACCGAGCTGCCGCGGTCCTGGGCGAGAACGGCAGCGCCGAGCGTCTTCATGTGGGCGGCCCCTTGTGCGCCGTCCGCCCCCAGCCCGGTCAGGACGATCGCGGCCAGCTCGTCTTTCGGCGTGTCCGTCAGCGACATCATCGTCACGTCGGCGGAGGGTTTGACGTAATTGACTTTCGGCCCGTTGGAGAGCTTCACGCGCCGGTTGCCCTCCAGGTGCAGGTGGCGCTCGCCGGGTGCCACCAGCATGCGTCCGGGCTGCACCTCGCTGCCTTGCTCTGCCAGGACGACCTCCATCTCGGTAGCGGCGTTGAGCGTGCGGACCACGGCTTCGGCGATGAAACGGGGCATGTGCTGGACCAGGACGATCCCCGCCTCCAGCCGGGGAAACGCCCGAAAGAGCCTGCCCAGCGTGCGAGGTCCGCCCGTGGATACCGCGATGACTGCCAGCTTCATGTCGGCTCCGATCTACGCCAGATACGCCAGGTACTCCCGCACCGTGCTGACCAGTTCGTGCGGCTGAAAGGGCTTCTGGACATACTCGACGACGACGTCCCTGACCGGATCCAGCGCACCGGCGGGGTCGGTCACCGCGGTGAGCATGCACACGAGGTTCCCGTCGATCCAGCCCCTTTTTCTCATCTCGCGAATCGTCTGGCAGCCGTCCATCCCGGGCATCATGATGTCCAGGAGGATCAGCCCCCGGAACCCCTTTTCCAGGCGATCCAGGCAGTCCGCCCCCGACGGTACGGTGGAGACGGGAACCTCCGCCTCGTCCAGGACGGCCTCGACGGTGTACAGCACCGACGGATCGTCGTCCACGACCAACACCTTCGGTTCCATGACGTTTCCCCTTTGGCCCGGAGACGGGCTTTGCGTGTGTCGGCACAGCAGCGCCGTTCATTGCTTGAGTGCGGCGGGCCCGGGTTCCCATACGCGCCCCGTATAGCATCGACGCAATCGCGTCGCGGGTTGACCTTTGCGGGCACGGAATTCGACTTCCAAGTTCGGCAATTCTCCGAAAAAAGCAGTAAACCCCCCCTTCCTTGGCGACGATATTTCGAGTGAGTAGACGGATCCTCACGGGGGGATCCAGAAACGCCGTCACACCTCCAGGGGATGTCGTGGCGCGGCCGAGCGCGTCGGGGTCACCCGGCCGGCCCGGCTGCGGGGAACACGTCATGGACGTCCGGCGAGCCATCCGCTCGTGCGGTCAGGTGCCGGTTCAGCGGGCAACGTGGGAGTGGGAATCAGTGAGCGAACTTGCCATCACTCGTCGGATCACCATGGGGTTCATCGCGGTGGCCATCGTGACAATCGCCTTGTTCATCGTCTCTCCCGGACCGATCATCTCGGCCGGGGTGTCGGTCATCGTGGCCGCCTCGGCATGGTGGTGGGTCCGCAGCCGAATCCAGCGTCAGCTGCGGGCGATTGCCGAGGATCTCGCCGGCGACGTCGAGCAAACCCGCAGCAGCAATGAGCAGGTCTCTGCCGCCAGTCAACTGCTGGCCGAGAATGCCAGCAAACAGGCCGCCGCCCTGGAAGAGACCTCCGCCTCGATCGAACAGATTCTGATCATGATCCAGGAAAGTGCCCAGCGGACCCAGCAGGTCCACGCCACCTCCCAGGACAACTCGCAGACCTCCGAGCAGGCCCGGGGCCTGGTGGACGACGCCCAGCGCGACGCCACCGAGGGAATGACGGCGATGCAGGAGATGGCCCGGACGATCGACGGAATGAAGGACTCCGCCGAGAAGACCGGCAAGATTGTGACCACGATCGACGAGATTGCCTTCCAGACGAACCTCCTGGCGCTCAATGCCGCCGTGGAAGCCGCCCGCGCCGGAGAGGCGGGCAAGGGCTTCGCCGTGGTGGCTGAGGAGGTCCGCTCGCTGGCAGGGCGCAGTGCCCGCGCCGCCCGCGAGACGGGTCAGCTGATCGACGAGTCGGTTCGCAACAGCGACCAGGGCGTCTCGGCGACGCGTCGGGTGGAAAGTGTCTTCCAGGACATCGTCGATCGCGTGACGCAGCTGGCTGAGCTGGTCGGCAAAGTCGCCGCCGCGTCCGATCGTCAGGTGACGCTGGTGGGCGAAGTCAACGACGCTACCGCCGACCAGGCCGCCAAGATGCAGCAGGTCAACGCCGGCGTGGTCCAGATCGACACGGTCACCCAGGCCAACGCCGCTTCGGCGGAGGAATTGGCCGGGAACGCACACGAACTCAAGAACCACAGCGCCCGCCTGCGCGACGGGGTCGTCGGTCTGCGCACGCTCATCGACGGCCAGACAAACCAAACCGCCACCTTCCGGCCCGGTCGCGCTCAAGGTGCCCAGCTGCGACGTCCGCGCGTTGCCGGGTCGCGCGCTCCGCAGGGCCCGGGCGAGAACGCCGACCAGCAGAAGGAATCTGCCTCCCTCGAGGCGTTCTGACAGGGCACGAACGAGCGAACACTGTTTCCTGGATTCGCGGGGAATCATCAGGGGAGATACGATGAGTACAGCCATGCAGATTCTGCTGGTGGACGAGGATGTTGTCGCCCGGCAGTACATTCGGTGCTCACTGGAGGAGATGGGCTACGCCGTTCTGGAGGCCGACACGACGTCGCAGGCGATGGGGATTCTCCAGCGCGAGCCCTGCCGGCTGGTGCTGCTGGACGTCAGTTGCGGGTCCCCGGATGGCGTCGAGTTCGCCCGAACGCTCCGCCGCAGCGATCTGGGCCGATACGTCTACCTGATCATGGTACTGGCGGGTGACGACGACGAGACCTTTGCCGCCGCCTTCGAAGCCGGCGCCGACGATTGCACGGTGCGTCCGTTGAGTGACACGCGCCTGCGGGCCCGCCTCAAGGCAGCGCGGCGCGTGGTAAGCATCGAAACGCGCGACGTAGCGATTTTCGCGATGGCCAAAATGGCCGAGTCCCGCGATCCGGATACAGGCCAGCACATCGAGCGCGTGCAGAACTACAGCCGCCTGCTCGCCGAGGCGCTGGCGGACGACTCGCCCTATGCCCCTCGGATCACGCCGGAGTTCATCCGGAACATCTACCTGACCAGCCCGCTGCACGACATCGGAAAGGTGGGCATTCCCGATTGCGTCCTGCTCAAGCCCTGTCGGCTGGACGAGCGGGAATGGGACATCATGAAGACCCACGCCGCCCAGGGAGCCGCCACCCTCTCTGCCGCCAAGAAGAAGTTCCCGGGCACGGAGTACCTGGAAATCGCCACGGAGATCGCGCTGTCCCATCATGAACGATGGGACGGGACGGGCTACCCGCAGGGACTCGCCGGCGAGGAGATTCCGCTCTCGGCACGGATCTTCGCGATCGCCGATGTCTACGACGCGCTGGTCACCAGGAGAGTGTACAAGGGCGCGTTCGACCACCACGTAGCCGTCAACATCATCGTGAACGAAGAGCCCGGCCACTTCGACCCGATCGTCGCCGAGACGTTCGGGCGCATCAGCGATCAGTTCCACGAGATCGCCGTGCGCCTCAGCGACGCCACCGCTCAGCCCACACCGCAGATGCTGGCGTTCTAGCAGCCCGTTTAGAAA
>CAZFPT010000193.1:0-5871 GCA_964521005.1 uncultured Planctomycetaceae bacterium
AACCCGGTTGCTCAGCTCGCTTGGGCTCGCTGCACAAACCGGGGCACCCTTGGCTTGGGGGGCGGTCAGGCGTAGGGCCCGGAACTTGGTTTGCGGGCCCTACAGCAACGCCGCGATTCGGATTCCGCGAACCCGGGAAGGAAGCCTGTGGCAGCCGTTGAACGAGCACGGGCTTCAGGCCAGGACGCTCGTCCATGCGCGCTGCGGTTCTGAGCGTTTCTCCCCGCAGCCTCGCCCTTTACGCTTCCGGGAAGCCCGTGGCACCCGCGTGTCGCTTGTCGCGATTCGCGTGTCGCTGCTTACCTCCGCCTGTCGTCTTACTGCCGAACCGGCACGGCGTCGGCAAGGCCGAACTGCGAGACGCGGCGATTCAGCAGCATCATCAGTTCGGCGCGGGCGATCTGCTGGGATCTGCAGGCAAGCACCTCGCCTTCGACCTGGCCGGCGATGATTCGGCTCACCGGGCGCGAGAGGTTCCACGAGGTGCGGACCTTCTCGACCAGCCAATGCTTGTTCCAGCAGGTGCGTCGCCCGCCGTCGTGCAGGACGGTCACCGCGCGGCGGCGCAGGCTCCGTCGCAGGGCGTATTCTTCCATCGCCTCGGCCGCCTCGCAGAACCCCGCGCGGCGGAGCACCTTCAGCGTCATCTCGAACACCGCCCTGCTGGTGATGCTGTGGCGGTCCTTGCGCTGGAGGTAGATCTCGATGGCGGCAGAGAGGTCGCAGACGTCGAGATAGCGTCCGCTGGCCGGGGGCATCGCCCGCCACATGGCGGCGGCGAGCTTACGGCGGTCGAACGGTTCCCACTGCCCGTCCCGTTTCTGGATGTGGACTTCCTTGCCTTCGCTCATGCTCACGCCTCCCTGCATGGGCCGCCATCGGCCGTTATTCGGTGTGGAACAGTTCCGGCTGCTCCGGGCCGTGCGTCGGTCCGTCCTTGACGTCGTTTGCTTCGTTGATCAGCTCGCCCACGTCCGCGAACTCCCGGTACACGCTGGCGAACCGGACGTACGCGATTTTGTCGATGTGCCGCAGATGCCCGCTGGCGATGTCACCGATGAACCCGGCGGGCACTTCCTTCTCGAAGCGGCGGTAGATGTCCTCCTCGGTCGCCTCCACGATCCCGCGGATCTGCTCGTCCTTCACCGGACGCTTGTAGCACGCCCGCTCCAGACCGGTGATCAGCTTGCTGCGATCGTAGGGCTCGCGAACGCCGCTCTTTTTCAGCACGTACAGCCGAATCGCCTCTTCCGGCCTTTCATACGTGGTGAATCGCCGCTCGCAGGACAGGCATTGACGTCGCCGTCGCACCACCTTCCCGCCCTCGGAACTGCGGGAATCGACCACTTTGTCGTTGTCCTGTCCACAGAAGGGACATTGCATGGCATGTAACCCTTGCAAAAAAAGCCGGATATGCAGCCAACCGCCGCCCGCGGCACCCGACGGCGACCATGCAGCCCTGCACCTACATAATGGGTACATACAGAGTCTACGCGCCTATATCTTGTGTGTCAACCCAAACCGGTAAAATTCGGACAATCTGCCTTTCAGCCCCGCTTGCCCCGGCGACCCCCAGAAACACTGGCGCCCGGCGGTCGGCGGGGTCGATGAGAGGGGATGATGCCTCCGGTAGCCTCCATCACGACCTTGTCCGTCGTCTTCGATGTCCATTACATCTGGCGGCTGTTTGCGTTTCCCCAGGCGCCGATGATTCTGCGCCTCGCGACGGCCGCCGTGCTGGGCGGGCTGATCGGCATCGAACGTCAACACCATGGCCGCAGCGCGGGGTTCCGAACGCACCTGCTGGTCGCCCTCGGTGCCGCCCTGGTGATGCTGGTTTCGCTGCAGTTTTCGGACGCTTTCGGCCGCGCCACGCACCTGCCGAACGTGCAGGTGGACCCCGCCCGCGTGGCGTACGGCGTGATGGGCGGCGTGGGGTTCCTCGGGGCCGGGGCGATTCTTCTTCGCGGGCACGGTGTTCAGGGGCTCACGACGGCCGCCAGTTTGTGGTGTACCGCGGCGGTGGGACTGGCGTGCGGATTCGGAATGTACACCCTGGCGGCCTTCACCACGCTACTGGTGCTCTTTGCCCTGCTTGTGCTGGGTCGCATGGAGCGGTGGTTTCCCTCCCGGCGGACGCTGCAGGCGACGCTCGTGGTGCCCTTCGGTGCAGAAAGCGCCGTAGAGACCCTCCGCGACCGCCTCAAAGGCAAGGATGTGGGCGTTTCGATCGTGGGCTACTCCCGCGACGCGAAGCGAAAGGTCATCCGCGCCACCTACCAGGTCAATCTCCCCAGCCGGTCGAATCCGCTGCAACTCTCCCGCCTCGCCGATGATATCGAAGAGCTGATCTCCTTCCAGATCCGCTGAGCCCCCCTTCTTCCGAGCGCCGGGTTACTCAAGCCCCTGCCCCAACGTGCCGATCCGTCATTTGGAGGAAGTGCCTTTGCGGATGAGAATCACAACCATCGTGGGTCTGGCGTTGTGCGTCGGGCTGTTGCTTCTGCGAGGCCGGGAGTTGCCGCTCGTCGAGGCCGCCCCGTCGGAAGATATCCACGCCCAAGCCGTCTCGGACGCTTCTGCCGCCTGCAAAGATCTCGGCGAGGGGTACTCGGCCCACATCGACAAGTCGCGTCGGCTGGCGTTTGTCTCCGCACTGGACCGCCGATCGCTCAAACGCGCGATCCTGCTGCTCTCTGCCTATACCGACGCCCAGAAGCGGACGCTCCTGGACCCCGACGATCGGCAGTACATCAAGGTCATCCTGCCGACCACCGACGATTACCCCGGCTTGGCGGGCGAGGAATTGATGAAGCAGAAGGTCGTCGGGTTCTACCGCCCGCGGACCCGGACGGTGATCTCGCTGGATCGGGGTCGCATCCTGGTCCACGAGTTTACCCACGCCCTGCACGCCGCGGACACCGCCAGCCCGCGGCAGATTCACCCGGTGTGGGTCACCGAGGGGCTGGCGACGTTGTTCGAGTCCAGCCGCATTACTCCCAGCGGACTCGAGCCATTCGTGGACATCCGCATTCTGGCGATGAAGAAGGCGATCCGCGACGAAACCGTTCTGCCGCTGGAGAAGCTCTTCGCCCTGGGCCACAAGGATTTCATGAAACGCTCAGCCATCACGTATCCGCAGGTTCGGTACGTGATGTACTACCTCCACACGAAGGGTCGCCTGAAGAAGTTCTACACGCACCTGAAGAAGAACTATACGAAGGACCCCACCGGCCGAGCGGCGTTCGAGGCGGCGCTGGGCAACCGCCTGTGGAACATCGAACCGGCCTGGACGCGGTGGGTGAAGACGCTCAAGCTGCCGCGGCGCGAGCGATCGGCCGATCAGGGGCGCCTGGGCGTGAGCGTGCGGGATACCACCAAGGGATGCGAGGTGGTGGGCCTGGTCAAGGGCGGCGCCGCCAAGTCGGCCGGCCGGATCCGCGTGGGCGACGTGATCGAGAAGTTCAACGGCAAGGCGATTGCCAACACGGCTGCCCTGTTTGCCGCCGTTCGCCAGGCCGGTGCCCTGCGTACCGTCACCATGGTTCTCAAACGCAACGGCCGATCGATCACCATCCGCCAGCCCCTCGGTGCGCCGAAGGATTCCTCCTCCGACCACTGACCGGTCCGGTCAGCTGCCGATTCCGGGCAGCATGAAACGGAGACTCAGCAGGATCGCGAAGAGGTACACCAGCAGCGGACACTCTTTGGGTCGCCCCGCCAGCAGCTTGCCGGCCGCGTAGGCGATAAAGCCGATCGCGATTCCGTCGGCGATGCTGTATGCCAGCGGAATGGTGATCATCGTCAGGAAGGCCGGGATGGACTCGGTGATCTCGTCCCACTCGATGTCGCGGATGGCCCGCATCATCAGGGCCCCGACGACGATCAGGGCCGGGGCGATCGTGGGGAATTTCTGCACCTCGCTGCCGGCGACGGTGACGGTGAAGTCTCCGATGACCATTTCCACCAGGGGGCGGAAGAACATCGCCGCCAGCATACAGATGCCCACCACGATGGCGGCAAGACCGGTTCGCGCACCGGCCTGCACGCCGGTGATCGACTCGATGTAGCTCGTGACGGTCGATGTACCGAGCATGGCCCCGGCCAGCGTGCCGCTCGCGTCGGCAGCCAACGCGCGCTCGGCCCGGGGGAGTCTGCCGTCCTGCATGAGCCCGGCCCGCTGGGAGACGCCCACCAGCGTGCCGACGGTGTCGAAGAGGTCCATGAACAACAGGATGAACAGCGCGGTGAGGATCTCCACCCAGTGCTCGGAAAGGCCCTGGTAGAGCGAGGCGAACCCGCCGATGAATCCGCCGGCGGTTTTCGTCAGTCCGGTGGGCATGGCCACGGGCACCTGCGCCTGGGTGTGCCCCCAGAGCATGGCGACGGCTGTGGTCGACAGGATACCCAGGAGGATCGCCCCGCGAACGCGAAAGGCGGTGAGCATCATGATGATCGCCAGCCCCGCCAGTGTCAGCCAGGCGGCCGGGTTGTCGCGGAAACCCACCAGCGCGGTCATCGGCCCGTAGGGGTTCTTGGCCACGACGTTGCCCATGTTCAGCCCGACCACGGCGATGAACAACCCGATCCCCGCGGCGATTCCGCTCTTGAGGCTGTCGGGAATCGCGTTGAGCAGCCTGGCCCGGAAGTTCACCAGCGAAAGCAGCAGGAACACCGCACCGGCAGTGGCGGTCAGCGCCAATGCCATCTTCCAGCCGGCACCGTAACCCCAGGTGGCCATCAGGGGAACCAGGGTGAAGGCGAAATAGACGTTCTCGCCCATGCCCGGGGCCAGCCCGATCGGGTAGTTCGCCCAGATGCCCATGAGGATGCATGCGATCGCCGAGGCAAGGCAGGTCGCCATCATCACCCCCCCGGGATCCATACCCACCGACGGACCCGAAAGAAAGCTCACCTGTACAAAGATGATGTAGCTCATGGCCATGAAGGTGGTCAGCCCGCCGAGAACTTCCCGTCCGACGGTGCTCTGACGCTCCCGGATGTGGAACATGTGATTCTCCCGATATGGCGATGGGCTCAGCGCCCGGCCCGCAAACCATCGTACACGCAGCGATTGACCCAGGCCGCCCCACGCCGCCATGTCATCACAACGCCCGGCGCACAGCCGAAGCGCCCTGTCAACCACTCTAGTACAAGTCGGACCAACCGCCCGCTACGTTTGAGCTTTTCCGAACGACCCCGTCGCCCGCCCAGCCGCGACATCGTGCCTCCCGTCAGCCGACAACCGCCGGCCGTGCGATGACCCAGCCCACGGTGTGCCCCAGCCGTTCGTTTGCGACATTTCTTGGGGGCCGCCGAGATACGTCGTTTTTCCATGACTCAATACCCCCACCTGTCGCTCGGCTGCGTGGGTTCTCGCGATGATCCGGTTCGTTCCGCGACCACTCGGTATCGAGGCCCGAAGGGCCGGTCGGGCCGTAGGGCTCGCAACTTGTTGCGGGCGCGATCGCAGGTCGATGCGGGACAAGCACTCCTTGGAGCTTGTGATTTGGAATTTCGCTGTTTACCCCCACCTTTCGCTTCGCTCAAGATGGGGCTTCAACGATATTCCGGGTGCCCGGGCTTGTGCCGGTCGGAGCGAGCGCAGCGAGGGAGGAACGGAGCAACCCGGCAGTCGCGATGTCCGACCACTACATGGAACGCGATCCGGACCAACCGGGTTGCTCAGCTCGCTCAGGCTCGCTGCACAACGCCGGGCACCCTTGGTTGGGGCTCGCTGCACAAACCGGGGCACCCTTGGTTGGGGGTCGGTCGGGCCGTAGGGCTCGCAACTTGTTGCGGGCGCGATCGCGGGTCGATGCTGCCCGACCTACGGTTTGCGGGTGCCCGGGATTGTGCCGGTCGGAGCGA
>CAZFPT010000194.1:0-5838 GCA_964521005.1 uncultured Planctomycetaceae bacterium
ACGCATTTGAAGCCCCATCTGGAGCTCCGCTACAGGTGGGGGTAGAGAAGCGAAAAGCAGCGACAAGCGAATCGCGACGCGCGACAAGCAGGTTTGCCACTTCACTCACAAACAAGGGTGCCCGGCGTTGTGCAGCGAGCCCAAGCGAGCTGAGCAACCCGGTTGGTCTGGATCGCGCGATAGGTAGTGGTCGGACACCGCGACTGCCGGGTTCTGAGCTCTGGGGGGCTTGTCTTGCTTAAGCATCGCCTCGGGTTGGTCGATGGAGGGCTTGGAGGCCCGCCTCGAGCGGGATGGAGGACTGGATGGACACCTTGCGGAAAGCCGCCTGGGGCGTTGTCTGCGCGCTGACGGTGCTGGTGATCGTCGGCTGCGCCGAGGACCAACCCCGTGGCCCGTCGCCACTTGCGCCCGTCGCGAGCACAGCCGAGACGTCATCGGCCCTGCTGGAGGTGCTCGGCGGTCCGGTCGATCAACCCGACCTGCAGGCCTACGTGGCCTGGCTGGGACGCCGACTCGCCGGAGAATCGTCCGACGCTCGCCCGAGCCGCTTCGTGCTGGTTCGCTCCGGTCGGCTGAACGCCTTCGCCACACCCGATGGCTGCGTTGTGCTCTGCGCGGGTCTGCTGGACGCCCTGCCCCGGGAGCGAGCGATGGCGGCCGTCCTGGCCCACGAAATCGGACACGTGCGCGCCGGGCACGTCGGGGCCCTGCTGGAGGTGGAACGCTGCGAGCTCTCGCCGGCCCATCGGCGGGCACTGCAACTGCTGGAACGACGCTTCACCCCCGCCCAGGAACACCAGGCCGACGCGATCGCACTGAACCTGCTCGCCGAGGCGGGCATCGACCCGCGAGGGTTGGCCGAGGCCCTCACCGTCCTGCAGCAACATCGCCGCCGGGCCCTTGCCGGCGAACCCGTCCGCTTCCACACGCACCCGCTGACGACGGACCGCATCGCCCGTCTCCACCGACTGACGATCGGGCTGGACCCGGTGCGATTGGCCGAGCCTCCCGAGCGCGCACGCAAGCGGTTCCACGCGATGCAACGCCGGCTGACCCTCTGGCGAAGCTCGACCGACGCCCTGCCGCGCAGAACCGCCTTGCGGGAGTAGCTCACTTCTTTCGGCGTCAGAACCGCCAGCTCACCTGGGCCCCGACGTAGGCCCCGTCGCGGAGTTTCACGCGGTTCACGTCGCGGTCTTCGTATTCCTCTTCCTCGTACCAGTGGCGGTCGAACGCCCAGCCGCCGGAGAGATCCAGCGTGACGTTCTCCATGAGCTCGATTTTCACGCCGCCGCCGACGCGTTTCTCGTAGTAGGTCAGCTTCCAGTCGTCGTCGGGGCGGTCGTGGCGGAAGAAGTGCTCGTTGTCCCACTCGAAGAGGCCGTAGACCTGCAGGGTGTCGGTCAGGTCGTAGCTGACCTTCGCGTGGACGTTCCGCAGGACCATGTAACGGGCCGAGATGGTGAGCTTCTCGAGGGGCGTCCACCGGACCGATGAGAACGGGACGCCGGCCACGATGGTGAGATCGTCGTTGGGCACCCACTGGTAGGCGGCTCCGGGCAGCGGGATGTACGGGGCGAAGTCCCGCGTGTTGCTCCAGGCGAGAAAGCCCAGGAAGGCGTTCTTCTCGCCGTGCGGAATGCGGATGAAGCCCCGAGCCGAGACGGCCAATTCGTCGCCGCTGTGGAAGGGCTTGTCGGACGGCGAACCGACCGACACGGTGGCGCCCCACAGCCAGCCGTTGTCCAGCTTCGCGCGGTAGCTGGTGCCCACGCGGATGTCATGCAGGCAGGAGGGGAACTCGTCATCGGTGTCGGGCAGCCGGGCCGCGGTATCGATATCCCAGGCGCCGTAGCTGGCGAACATCAGCCATTCCTGCGTCTGGTCCTGATGCAGCGGGACGGAGACGCCCATCTCGTGGCGCATCATGCCCACTTCTTCGGGCTGGTCCTTCGCGTCGCGGTCGCAGTAGCCGCGGAAGGTGTAGGTGATCTCGGTTTTGGCGTTGCCCAGCCTGGGGTTCAGCCACGAGCGGGCGTCCTGGGCGAGAGCGGCGGAGCTCAGGCACAGCAGCATCCCTGCAGCAACCAGTCGTTTGGCGTTCATGTGGGTCCTTTCTTTGCGAGGAGTCAGTCCTTTTCCCTGTGTTCCGAGCCGCCGTAGCGATCCCGGAGGACCTTGGCGTAGGGCGATTCGGGATACGTTCGGATGAGTTGGCGATACTTCCGGATGGCCGCCTTGCGGGCGCCGGCCTTCTCGAGCGCCTTGCCCGCCTGGTAGAGTTCCTCGATCGCCTGGCGGCGGCGGAGCTTTGCAAGCCTGGCGACGAAGGCTTCGTCGTCGCGCAAAGACAGCAGGTCTTCCAGGGCGGCCCCGCCGGTGTCGGTGGCGGGGTAGCGGTTCACGACGGCCTCCATCGCCTCGATCACGGCGAGCAGCTTTTCACCATCCAGCCGACGAATGACCTCGACGCGCGGGATCTGGCTCGGGGCGTTGGCGTCGTTCGGATCGCTCGGGTCGGAGGAGCGTTTCGATCGCGTCTCAAGCAGCTCGGCGCGCTGTACGGCGAGGATCTCGTTGGCGTCGACCAGCATGAGCGCGGCGCGTTTCTCGGGGTCGTAGCCGTCGCGGCGGGACTCCTTCCGCATGCGGATAAAGGCGGTGCGGGCCTTGTCGGCGCAGGGGAGCTTGCCGAACCGGGCGATGATCGCGCGATACTCGCGGATCGCATCGCGGCTGGAACCGGCGGCCTCGAGGTCCTCGGCCCGGACGAGTTGCTCTCGGCCGACGCGTTCGAGCTTCTCGTAGAGATCGAGCACCTTCTCGCGGAGTTCCTTCGTCACGGCGTTGGCGGCGGCTTTGTCGGTCTGGATGCGGGCCCGGCGGTAGCGTTTTTCCCGGAAGCTCTCGTCGGCGAATTTCAGAAACTCACGGGCCCGCTTCGGGCTGCCCGAGGGGGAATTGTCCTGCACGGCAGGGTCGATCGAGACACGCCGTCCGTCCTGAAGAGCCTGGCCCCTGACGCGCACGCCCTGACCGTCCGCGACGGCGACGGCCGACAGCAGGATCATCATCAAGGCTGTTGCTCGCAGCATGTCCATCTCCCGCCCCGCAGTCTGATCGCCCCGCGATGCTTCGGGCCCGACGTGGTTCTGTCCGGCGATTCCCATTTCCCCATCGTAGGCACGACGGGCCGACGCAGGACGAATTGTTCTATCGCGCCTGCTGGAAGGCAGCCACCAACGACCGGACCAGTTCGCTGTCGTCCTCGGCCAATCGGCGGATATTGCGGCGGAACGAGACCTGATCGTCGCTGCCGACGACCTCCACCAGGCGGAGGCGCACGTGCGGCGACGGGTCGTCGAACGTGCCGCCCAGCAGCTTCTTGGTGGTGGAGTTGAGCTTCACATACCGCATCGCCCCGAGCAGCTCAGCCCGCACGGCGAAGGAGGGCTGTTTGTCGGGGTCCAGCAGTTCGCGCATCATGGACATCGCATAACCGCTGAGCCACTGCCTGCGAACGCCCTCGGGGGCGCTGAGCTTGCCGGCGTCGATGCGCTGGGCCATCGCCAGCAGACTCCCGGCGATACGGGCCGACCGCATCCGCTTGGGCAGGTCGCCCCGGCGCATGTCCCGTACGACGTGGGCTACGAGATACAGGAAGGAATCCTTCGCGCTGTCTCGTTTGGCTGTGGGGTAGAGCTCCGCCAACGGGCGGCGGGTGACCTTCACCGGCGCAACCGCAACCGACGGAAGCGGGGTGTAAAGCTTCGTGGCGTCCTTCTTCTCGACGACGACCGGGTCCATGATCGCCTCGATCGTCAGCGTGATCGACTCCATCGGTCGACTCATCAGCTCAGCCCGGAGCGGCCCGACGTTCACGTGCCCGCGCTGGGAGATCGACTCGCCCGGCTGAAGGTATCGCGGAGAGGGCAGCATGACCATCGGCAGCCGATCGAACGTGATCTCCTTACCGGCAGGGTCGGCCAGGGAGACACGCAAAGCGAATGCCGGGCTCAGCAGGCCCCAATTGCCCATGGGAATCGCCAGCTTTCCGGTGTTCTTCAGGGTAATGTCCACCGCGATATTCTCGGTGGGATACACCGCCTCGCGCACAGGTGTGACCGTCACCGCCAACAGCTTCTCCGGCTGGGTCCAGGCGGGCAGGTACGTCTCGACGAGTTCCTTGACGTCCGCCCTGAGTCGATCGGCCGACTCGCTGGGCGGAACCTCGGCGTCGTACTTCGCCACCACTCTCCGCAGATGCCGGAACGCCCAGCCCCGTCGCGTCATGCGCGCCGCCTGGGCCACCGCCTTGGTGGCGTCACGGAGCTTCGACTCGCCGAAGTAGTAGTCGGCCAGGAACGCATTCGCCCAGACCGAGGTGGGCATCGCCTCGCGCAGGAGTTTCTCGCCGGCGTCGGATTGGCCGTTCTTGATGCGCAGCATGCCCGCCAGCGCCTGGACGTCCGGGTTGTCCGCGTCGATCCGCTCGGAAATGCGGATGAACGGGGCGGCGGCGCTCCAGTTGTCCACGGTGATCGCGTGGAACATCGCGATCTGGCGGGCCAGTTGGATGGACGTCTCAGCCTTCTCGCCGCGGGATTCGTAATCGCTCGCGACGAGCTCGACCAGCTTGGCGGCGTTGGCGTCCTTGCCGGCCGACCGATAGGCCTCGATCATCTGCAGCCGCAGGTCCCAGGGCTCGTGGATGTTCTTGACCATGAAGACCGGCTCGTACCCGTCGAGTCGGCCGCCGAAGGTTTCCACCGCGCGGGTCGGCTGGTTGGCATCGAGCATCGCCCCGGCGTAGGTCAGCACGTACTCCATGGGCACCTCGCCGCTGGAGGTCTTGCGCTGGGAGACCAGCCAGGCGTAGTCCAGAAACGCCAGCGCGTCGTCGTGGACGCCCTCGCTGCCCAGCGTGCTGCCCAGCGACCACGCCGCCTGGGCGCTCATCGGGTTTCCCCGGAGCATCTTGACGTTCAGAGGCACCAGGCGGGTCGGGTCGTTTTCGCCACGGATCCGGACCAGCTCGCTGATGGCGGTGGGATTCAGCGGATCCTGCTCCAGCGCCTCTTCCAGGGCGGAGATGGCCGCCCGCTGGAGGCCCTGCCGCGAAAGCAGAAGCCCCTGTCGCGCCCTCGCCTCAGCCCGCAAGGGCTGGGGGAGCTGCTCGCGCTGGGCGACATCGGCAAGGAAGTCGTGACGGGCCTGGGCGCCCTGCATCAATACCAAACTGCGGTCCAGCCAGCGCAATCCCGCGGAATAGTCGTTCGGGTCTGCCCGCAGACAGAGCATCGCCTGGTAGGCAGCCTTCTGCCGAAAGCCGGTGATCTCCATGAAATCCGCCAGCATGCGATGCACGCCGCAATCGGTAGGATCCAGCTGCTCCGAAGCCATCGCCAGCAAGGCCGCCCTGCTGCCGGGAACCTTCGCGTCGGGGATCTGAAGGACCCCGCGCGCCGCCAGCCGTAACGACTCTGCCGCCAGGGCCTTTTCGCGCGAGACCTTCACGCTCAGCGGGCCATTGGCGTCGGAAGATACGGGTTGGGCGACCGGATCGTTGGGGGTGACCGGCCCGGACTCGACGTTCTGGGCGAACGCGACGTTCGCCAGGAAACACAAAGAGAGAACGACAGCAAGGCGTTTCATGAGGTTGCTCCGAAATCCTGGTTGCCTGAGACCTGTTCACGACGTGGCCGCCCGTACTACATTCGCCGTCGCATGGGCATCTTGCCCATGGTTTACCGTCGCATGGGCATCCTGCCCATGTTCTACCGTGCTCGCTTGCGCGAAGGACTTCGTCTTCGCACACGGGCTGGAAGCCCGTGC
>CAZFPT010000195.1:0-5804 GCA_964521005.1 uncultured Planctomycetaceae bacterium
TGGGGTCGGTAGAATCCGGGCATGCACCGACTGATGGAACGACTGGAGCAGTTCGGCACGCCGGCCGTGGCGCTGGTGGGCGACTTCATGCTGGATCGCTATGTCTACGGCGACGCCGAACGCATGAGCCAGGAAGCCCCCGTGCCCGTGCTTCGCGTCCGCACCGACCGCACCGAACAACGCGTCGGCGGGGCGGGCAACGTCGCACTGGCGTTGCGTGGGCTGGGCGTGGATGTCTCCTGCCTGGGCGTGCTCGGTGACGATCGACCCGGCGCGGAGGTCCTGGCGATGCTCGCCGACGCCGCTGCCGAGACGGCCGGCGTGATCCGCAGCAGCGACCGACCGACCTCCCGCAAGACGCGATACGTCGGACTCGCCCAGCACCGCCACCCGCAGCACATCATCCGCGTGGACGAGGAAGACGGCGCCCCGCTGACCGGAAGCACCCTCGAAGAGCTCCGCTCAGCCCTGGAAGCCCAACTGCCTCGTGTAAACGTCGTCGCCCTGGAAGACTACAACAAGGGCGTGCTCACCGACCATGCTACCCCGCAACTGATCGCCGCCGCTCGCGCCGCCGGTAAGCCCGTGCTGGTGGATCCGGCGTTGCTGGACGATTTCAGCCGATACCGCGGCGCGACGCTGCTGACCCCCAACCGCTACGAAGCCTCCGTCGCCAGTGGCGTGGAGATCGTCGACGAAGACAGCCTCGCCCAGGCCGGCCGTCGCCTGCTGGAGGTGACCGGCGCCGAGGCGATCATCATCACGCTGGATCGCGAGGGGATGGCCATCGCGTCCTCCGACGGGCTCGAGCGGGTCTGGCACGCCCAGCCACGATCGGTCTACGATATTACCGGGGCGGGGGATATGGTCCTTGCCGTGCTGTCGCTGGCGGTGGCCGAGGGCGCGAGTCTCGTCGAGGCCGCCCAGCTGGCGAACGTCGCCGGCGGGCTGGAGGTGGAGCGGTTCGGCGTGGTTCCGGTCAGTCGCGAAGAGATGCTCCAGGAGATCGGCAGGCAGGTCGGCCTGCGGGGCTCGAAGACGCTTGCCCCGGGCCTGTTGGCCGGCGAGCTGGAACGTCGCCGCGCGCGGGGCGAGACGGTGGTGTTCACCAACGGCTGTTTCGACCTGCTGCACCTGGGGCACGTGAAATTCCTTCAGCAGGCCCGCGAACTGGGTTCATGCCTCGTCGTCGCGATCAACTCCGACGACAGCGTCCGCCGCGTCAAGGGCGAGGGTCGCCCGGTGCTGGACTCCGCCCAGCGGCAGGAGATCCTGGCGGCCATGGAATGCGTGGACTACGTGACGGTGTTCAACGAGGACACCCCGCTGGGTCTGGTAGAGTTGCTCAAGCCCGACGTGCTGGTCAAGGGGTCGGTCACCACCGACGTGGTGGGGCGCGACCTCGTGGAGCGATACGGCGGAGAGGTGGTCACCACCCCGCCGCTTGAGGGCGTGAGCACCAGTGAAATCATCAGCCGGATTTCCGGCCAGGGCGGGGGCTGAACCCCCACAGCGGGAGATACCGATGGCCAGGAAAGCAGTCTTTCTGGACCGGGACGGAACGATCATCGAAGACCCGGGCTATCTGAGCGACCCGGACGAGGTGAAGCTCCTTCCCGGGGTCGAGCTGGCGATCAAGTCGCTCTCGCAGGCCGGCTATCTTGTGGTGGTGGTCACGAACCAGTCGGGCATCGCCCGGGGGATGTTCACCGAGGAGACGCTGGACCTCATCCACGATCGGCTGCGGGAGCTGCTGCACGAGAAGGGCGCCCGCATCGACGGAATCTACTACTGCCCGTTCCTTCCGGAAGGCCCGGTCGAGCAGTACGCCGTGGACTCGGACCTGCGCAAGCCCAAGCCCGGGATGCTTCTGCAGGCTGCCGACGAGCTGGGCATCGACCTGGAGCGCAGCTGGATGGTGGGCGACTCGCCGCGGGACGTCGAGGCCGGTCAACGCGCCGGAACGCGTACGGTGCGTCTGCGCTTGCCCAAGGCCGAGAACCGCAAGGACAGCGTGGACACGCCGCAGGCGGACTTTATCGTGCGGAATCTCGTGGACGCCGCGCGGGTCATCATCCGCGAGGAGAAACGCCACGACGACCCCCAGGCCGTCAAGGCCGGTGCGCCCGCCGAGAGGCGCGACGCCGTCGTCGCCACCGCGATGCAACTGGCTTCGGGGCAGCCCGAAAGCCCCGTCGAGACCGAAGCGGACCAAGCAAATCCCGCCAACTCGTCCGCCGACCAGGGCGGGGCGAAAGCGCCCGAGCCGGAGGCGTCGAGGCGGGGAGTCTCCCGCCTGGGGCTGCAGGCCGACGAGACGGCAGCGTCCAGCGAGTCGCGATCTGCCAATACCGTGCCCACCCGTCCGATGGAGTCGGGAACGGCCGGTCCCTCGGCGGCTGTCCTGCAGCGGATTCAGCAGCAGTTGCAGCAACTCATCAACGCCCAGGGGGTGGACGAAGAGTTCTCCATCACCAAGATGCTCGCCGGCGTCGTGCAGATGCTGGTGGTCCTGGCGCTGGCTGGGGCGATCTGGCAGGGCGTGGGGGGACGAGTGGAGCTGGCTACGCTTTGGGCGGTGATCGCCGCTGCCCTGCAGACGATGGCCTTGACGCTGTACGTCATGAACCGCCTGCGGTGAGCCCGGCCTGCACCTGGTGTGTGCATGCTTCGCACATGCGCGGTGCGTCACGGGCTCTGTCGCGGCGGCGACTTCCTGCTGGTTCCTATCTAAGTCTGTACCCTGCATTCACCTGCGCATCTGTGAAGAATTGTTCCTCAGGCGGCACGTGCCTTGCATAAGATGAAGTGGTTACTTTGATATCCCGAGCCCCGAAGGAGATGGATCATGAATCTCGGCCGCGTTTTGACAGGATGGATGCTCGCAGGTCTCGTGTTGCTCGTTGGCTGCTCCGAGCCGGACAGCCAGACCGGCGACCCGAACGGCCAGGACGGTATGGCGCTGTCGGCGATGCCCGCCCAGACCGAGTACATCGCCCCCTCGCACCTGGAAGATGCCCAGCGGCTGATCAATCGCGGGCTGAAGTTTCTGCTCTCGCAGCAGCGGGAAGATGGCGGCTGGTCGTTCGCTCCGCAGATGCCCTCCGACCCGGCGCTGACCGGCCTGGCGCTCAAGGCGCTGGTGCAGCACCCGGACTTGACCTATGAGACGCCCGCCGTCGCCAAGGGCTACGAGGTGCTGCTGTCCTACCAGCAGCCCAACGGCGGGGTGTACAACGACGATTCGCCCCACAAGCAGGAGAACTACACGACGGCTGTGGCGGTGATGGCGCTGGCGGCGGCCGACAACCCCGCATGGCAGGACGAGATGGACAAGGGCGTGGCCTATCTCAAGAGCCTGCAGATCCTGCCCGGCTCCAGGACGCAGGACGACGACCTGGTCGACGCCAATCACCCGTTCGTCGGTGGCGTGAGTTACGGCAAGCATGGCCGACCGGACCTGAGCAACATGGGCTTCAACCTCATGGCGCTGCAGGAGGCCGGCGTGCCCTCCGACGACCCCCACGTGCAGCGGGCCCTGATTTTCGTGACCCGCACACAGAACCTCAGCGAGACCAACCCGCTGGGCTGGGCCGATACCGTCGAGGACGATGGCGGATTCATCTACGCCCCCGCCAAGCGAGACGGCGTGACCCCCGAGTCGAAGGTAAAGACCGGCCTGCGCAGCTACGGCAGCATGACCTACACGGGCTTCAAGAGTCTGCTCTACGCCGGGGTCGATCGCCAGGACAAGCGCGTCCAGCGGGCCAGGCAGTGGATCCTCTCGCACTGGACGCTGGACAAGAACCCGGCGATGCCCGCCGAGACCAACCAGACCCGCGAGGGGCTGTACTACTACTATCACATGTTCGCCAAGGCGCTGCGGGCGTGGGGCGAGCCGGTTCTGAAGGATACCTCCGGCCAGGAGCATAACTGGCGACACGAGTTGATCGCGGCCTTGGGGGAACGCATCAACGACAACGGTTCGTGGACCGGCGACAAGCGCTGGTACGAGAACATTCCCGAGCTGGCGACGACCTACTCGGTGCTCGCCCTGCAGGAGTCGTTGAAGAAGTAACGACTCATCGCTGAGACAATCACGTCCCTGAACTCGCGGCCTCAGGGACACGATCAGGAGACCCGCCGGACGGTCCGGCGGGTCTCTTTGTATTCCGGCGAAGCGGCGGGACGGGCTTCTTCCTTGAAGATCGCTCTGGTGCGCGTAAGCTGTGTACTTCCCCCGAAACTCCCAGGAGACATGCAATGGACATCAGGCCGTTTCACGGATGGCGATACAACACCAACTCCGGCAAGCTGAGCGATCGCATCGCGCCGCCTTACGACGTTCTGTCCGCCGAGGACAAGGACAACCTGCTCTCTGCCGACGAGCACAACATCGTCGCGGTCGACCTGCCGCACGTTCCGCCCAAGGATGTCGGCCCGGAGAGTGCCTACCAGCAGGCCGCCCAGCGACTGAAACAGTGGCAGAGCAAGGGCGTGATGGTCCAGGACAGGCAACCTGCGATCTACGTCTACGAGCAGACCTACGAATGGGCCGGCAAGACCCACACCCGCCGGGCGATGCTCTGCGGCGTGCGGGCCACCGAGTTCGGCGAGGACATCATGCCCCACGAGCACACCTTCGCCGGCCCGAAGGCCGACCGGTTGAAGCTCACCGAGCACACGGGCTGTCAGCTCTCGCCGATTTTCGGGTTCTACCGCGACCCGCAAGGCGCTGTCGACAAGACCCTGGCGAAAGTCACCCGCGAGGAACCCACAGCCAGCGGACAGCTCAACGGCGTGGAAGAGAAGCTCTGGGTCGTGGACGACGCCGACGTCATCGCCCACGTGGCGGCCTTGCTGTGCGGGGTCAAGGCGTACATCGCCGACGGGCATCACCGCTACACCACGGCCATGAATTACGCCAAGTCGCTGCGGGAAGCAGGCAAAATCGACAACTCCCACGAGGCGAACTTCGTGATGTTCGCGCTGGTGTCCGACCAGGACGAAGGCCTCATCATCCTGCCGACCCACCGGGTGATCTCGGGTCTGGGCGAGGGTTTCTCGATGGAGGCGTTCCTGGACAAGGCTGGCGAGTATTTCGAGCTGACCACGAAAGACGCCCCGGCCGATGCGATCACCGATGCCGACGCGTTCCTCTCGGAGTTCGGCCCGCATGCGATGGCGTTTGTCGGTGGCGACGGGACGGTGCACGTCGGCGTGCTCAAGGACGTCGAGAGCATGAAGACTCTCGCGCCCGAGCAGTGCGACGCGTGGCGCGAGCTGGACGTGGCGATCCTGCATCGACTGGTGATCGAGACGCTGCTGGCCGACTGGACCGACGGCGAGCCGGAGATCGGATACACCCCCGACGGCGAACGGGCCCGCCAGGCGGCAGAGTCCGGCGAGGCGCAGCTGTCGGTGATTCTCCGCGGAACGCCGCTTGAGGCGGTCTCGGCCATCGCCGACGCCGAAGCCTCCATGCCCCACAAGAGCACCTACTTCTACCCGAAGCTGGCTACCGGCATGGTCATCAAACCGCTGAACCTGTAGCACAACATCCAGTGGGATGCAGCGATAAGCAAAAGGCAGCGACAAGCGAATCGCGACACGCGGGTGCCCGGGGTTGTGGCGTTTCGATCGAGCTCCAAACCAAGGGTGCCCCGGCTTATGCAGCGAGCCCAGGCGAGCTGCCTGCCACGACGGAGCCCGCAGGGCGGAGACGGGAGCAAGCCGGTTGGTCCGGATTGCTCGCCAGGCAGTGGTGGGACATCGCGATAAGCAGCCTGTCCGGGCCGACGCGT
>CAZFPT010000196.1:0-5774 GCA_964521005.1 uncultured Planctomycetaceae bacterium
ATTACACGCAGCATCTGATCCGCGCGGGTCACCTTGTCGAGTAGATCTCTTTCTCTAATGCCGTTTACGGCCAGCATCGTTGTTCCTCTGCGCTCCCTCTTGCAGGCGGGGGTTCTTGCTGCGAAGATGGGCCTTCGTCGGGACGTCTGTTGAGGTGACGGCCCGGCTGTGGTTTTCTGCGCTGGCTGGGCATCCCCCCTGAGACACGATACGGAAGGACAGAACCGTGACGGACTGGACATACGAACCGGACGACAAGGTACGCATCGGCGCCAGCTGGTATCCGGAGATGTGGCCCCAAGAGGAATGGCCCAAAGACGTGGCCCGGATGCAGGAGCTTGGCTTCAACACGGTGCGGATGTTCGAGTTCGCCTGGAAGCGGTTCGAGCCCGGCGAGGGTGAGTTCGACTTCGACTGGGCCAGGCGCGTGATGGATCTCTGCGGCGAGGCGGGCATCGGCGTGCAGGTGGGTACGCCCACGGCCGCTCCGCCGGCATGGCTGACGACGAAATACCCCGAGGTCCTGCAGGTCAGGCACGATGGAACCCAGGCCATCCACGGCAAGCGCAAGCATTTCAACCATCACTCGTCGAAGTACCTGGAGCTGTCCCGGACGATCGTCGAGAAAATGGTCGACGCGTTCGCCGGCCATCCGGCGCTGCACAGTTGGCAGATCGACAACGAAATGTCCGGCCGGGACTACGGGCCCGAGACGGTCGAGAAGTTCCACGCCTGGCTGAAGGAGCGGTACGGCAGCATCGAGAAGCTCAACGAAACGTGGGGGCTGAACTTCTGGTCGCAGGCGTACGATTCGTTCGACCAGATCCCCATGCCCGTTGCCACCGTTGGCAGCCGAGAGATCCCCGAGCGCCATCACCCGTCGCTGATCGTCGCGATCACGCGGTTCAGCAACGACGCCTGGACCGAGTTCATGAAGAACCAGATCGACGCGATCCGCACCGGGTCCGACAAGCCCATCACCTCGAACATGACGCCCAGCCTCGGGATGTACTGGTTCCAGCACAACCGCCTGATGGACCGCGTCGGCCACAGCATGTACAAGGACGTGGATCACTATCACTGGAACCTGCAGAACTTCGATCGCATGCGGGCCGAGAAGCCTGCGCCGTACTGGCTGCTGGAGACCGCGCCGAACTGGTCGGGCGGCGGGCGGCAATGGAACATCCACCACAACGCCGACGGCGTGAAGAATATCTCGTGGACCAGCACCATGCTGGGCGGCTCGATGACGCTGTTCTGGCAGTGGCGCCAGCACTGGGCCGGTCAGGAGATGCAGCACGGAACGCACGTGACCGCCACCGGCAAATGGCGCCCGAACGTGGAGGCCTGGAAGACCCTCGCCAGTCAATACGACCAGCAGAGCGAGTGGCTGATGGCCAATCCGCCCCTGGCGGCCGAGCTCGGGATCTGCATGAGCAACGAAGCGGCGTGGGTGTTCAGCATCGACCCCATCGATGACAACATGGGATACGGCGTCCGCTGGCGCGACGATTACTACCTGCCGCTGGTGCGTTCGCACATCTGGCGCGACGTTATCCACGAAAGCGCGGACTTCTCACGTTACCGCATCCTCTGCCTGCCGATGATGCCCATGCTTACCGAAGACACGAAAAAGCGTCTCGGCGAATGGGTTCGCGGCGGCGGAAAGCTGCTGCTGGGTCCGCTGACGGGTATTCGCACCGAGGAAATGACCATGCCGCGCGAGAACGAATTCACCGGCCTGGAGGAACTCATCGGCGCGCGCAGTGCGCTGCGGTTCACCGCGCAGTGGCAGGAAGATCGCGTCGAGGTGGACTTCACCGAAGGGGTCGACTGCCCCACGCGGAACTGGTGCGAGGGGTTCGAGCTCACCGACGGCCAGGCCATCGCCTGCTACAAAGGTCCGGGCACCTACGGCGACGGGCAGGTGGCGGCGGTGCACAACAAGGTGGGCGATGGCGAGGTCATCACGCTGGGTTGCCAGGTGGATCCCGAGTCGTACATCTGGCTGGTCGAGCAGCTCATGCGGTCGGCCGGCGTTGAACCCTTCGCGATGGGCTCCGAGGAGGTCATCGTCGTTCCGCGTGGCCCGCGGCCGGGCGAGGTGGCGGGCTTCGGCGTGGTGAATATCTCCGAGAAGCCCCAGCAGGTGACCGTACCCGCCAGCGGTGTCGACCGTCTCACCGGGCGGGAAATGGGCCCGGACATTCAGCTCGATCCACTCGAAGTGGTCCTGCTGGAAGTCAGCGGCGAGAACCTGACCACCGAATAGCCCCGGTAAGGCAGGAACCGCTTCGGCTGTCCTGTCCGTTGAGACAGACGGAAGGAGCTGGACATTTCTGACGACGCGGCCAAACCAGGTCCCAGCCATGACAGCTGCGGACTGACCATGACGCACCTGGCGTGCCTTCGCGGGGCGAAGTTCATGGTGCGCTTCAGCCCATTGTGGAGCGAGATCAAACATTTCGCCCGCTGGTTGGAGAGCGAATCCCTTCCCGAGGCAGTCACTCGCCACGAGACGACGGTGACGCTGCGCATCGAAGAGGATCGCAGCGGTCAGATGCTGTTTTCATGGGAGGGCGGTGAGCTGGATGCATGCCGCTCGCTGGCGGAGTTCCTGGCGGGAATGGGAATTCGGCGCATCGTTCTGGACTCGCGGCTGGAGGGCAACCAGGTCTCCGACGTGCTCACGCTGCTCTGGGGGTTCCGCCGGCGGCTGGCCGATCGGCCCGCCAGCGACTGCGCCGGCACGCTTGTGAATATGCTCGCCGGTGAGGGGGTTCGCTTCAGTTGCACGCTGACACGGCTGGCCCAGGGGCAGTTGGAGGTGGACTACAGCTACTGCCTGACGCGCTTTTCCCGGGCGGTGCAGTGGTTCGAGAGGCGCCACCGACACTTCAGCGATCACCGGGCGATCTTCACGGCCGCCCCGCGCTATGCGGTTGTCACCGCCGTGGTGGCCGTGGCGCCGTTTCTGCTGTACTGGGCCTGGCCTTACCAGGCGGTGCTCGTCGCCGCGACTGTTCTGGAGGTGTTCGCGCTGTTCGCGCTGGTGTACCTGGCGCTGATGACGGTCGGAAGCGTCGAGTACGACAACGAGGAGAAGGCCCATCGGTTGGCCGAGGCGTACGAGCGGGTGGACAGCTACGCCAGGCGCATCCGCGCCGACCTCCAACGTGCCGAGGCGGTGCAGAAGAAGATGTTGCCGTCGCTGGAGCAGATGCCGTTCGGCGATCGGGTCGAGTGGGCGTTCACGTTCGTGCCCGAAGAGGAGGTCGGCGGCGATTACTACGACGTGGCCAAGCTGGACGAGAACCGGGCGGCCATCGTCTTCTGCGACGTCAGCGGGCACGGGATGGCTGCAGCGTTCATCACGGCGATTCTCAAAAGCGAGTTCAAGGCCTGGGTGGACGACGGCTGGTCGCTGGAGACGTTCATCCAGCGGACGAACGATTCGCTCTGCCGCCTGACCCCCGATGGCTGGTATGCCGCCGTCTTTGCCGGCGTGTTCGATACCGACACCGGTCGGCTGGAGTATGTCAACGCCGGCCACAACCCCGAGGCGTGGGTGGTCCGCGCGGACAACGGAGGCCGCCTGGATCAACTCAGCGACGCCCGCGTCCTGCTTCTGGGGGTGGCCGACGAGGTGGGTTTCAACGGGCAGCACGTCACGCTGCACGCGGGCGATATGCTGCTGATGGTGACCGACGGGCTCATCGAGGCGATCAACCCCGACCGCGAAATGTATACGCAGGAGCGGCTGGTAAGGCTGCTGGAGACCCACCCCGTGGACAACGCCGACCACCTCGTCAAGCGGGTCAACGAGGACGTCGGACGATTCACCGAAGACGCTCCTCAGACCGACGACCGCACCGTGCTGGCGATGCGCGTGCGGAACAGGTAGGACGGGCGGATCCCCCGCCTTTGGTGTTACGCAAGACGGGGGCCCTTCGCGAAGATCCGGATCGCTGATCCGCTAGCGCTTCGCGCCGGCTTGGGCGAGTCGTTCCTGGGCGGCGTGCATCTGCTCTGCCGTCGGGGCGGCCCCGGTTTCCATCATGTCCCGGAAGCAGTCGAACAGGTACGTCGCGTCATGCGGGCCGGGCGAGGCCTCGGGGTGGTACTGCACGCTGAAGAGAGCCTTGTCCGGATGAGTGAACCCCTCGACCGTGTCGTCGTTGAGGTTGACGTGCGTGACGAGGGCCCCGGCGTTTGTCAGGCTGTCGGCGTCGGCGGCGAACCCGTGGTTCTGCGATGTGATCTCCACCTTGCCGGTGTTTACGTTGCGGACGGGCTGGTTCGCGCCGCGATGGCCGAACTTGAGCTTGTACGTCTTGCCGCCCAGCGCCCAGGTCAGCAGTTGATGGCCGAGGCAGATGCCGAACATCGGCTTTTTGCCCACGATCTCGCGCAGGGTGTCGATGGCGTAAGTGACGGCCTGCGGGTCGCCGGGTCCGTTGGACACGAATACCCCGTCGCACGGGCGGGCGAGGATCTCCTCTGCCGGCGTGCCGGCCGGCACGACCTGCACCCGGCAGCCACACTCGACGAGATTGCGGAAGATGTTGGTTTTTGCGCCGCAGTCGATGGCGACCACGTCGAAGACGGTCTCGCCGTGCTCCCGGTGCCCCTGGGCGAAGGTGCTGATGTAGCCTTCCGGCCAATCGTAGTCGGCCGGCGGGACGACGGTTTTGACGTAGTCCGCGCCGGTCATTGCCGGGGCGGATCGGGCGAGTTCCACGAGCTTGGAATCGTCGAGTGTCTCGGTGGAGATCGCGCCGTTCATCGCGCCGGCAGTGCGGATGTGGCGGGTCAGGGCGCGGGTGTCGATCCCCGCGATGCCCAGGATGCCTTCCTCCGTGAGATACTGCCCCAGCGAGCGGTCGGCCCGGAAGTTGCTCACCACCGGCGAGAGCTCCTTGATGACGAACGCCCGCACCTGGACCTTCCGGTTCTTGCTCTCGATGTCCTCGACGTTCACGCCGTAGTTGCCGATCTGCGGGTACGTCATCGTGACGATCTGTCCGGCGTAGGAAGGGTCGGTGAGCACTTCCTGGTAGCCGCTCATGCCGGTGTTGAAAACCACTTCACCGACGGCGGTTCCCTCGGCGCCGAAGGCGGTGCCGGTGAATACGAGCCCGTCTTCCAGGGCGAGTTTGCAGGTCACGGGTTGTTTCATGGGGTGCGCTTCCGTTCGTAATGCGTCGCGGCTGGCTGGTTCCGACGGGATACAACGACGGCACAGAGACACGGTTACGGATCTCTGCGCCGGTCCTTTTCCCAAACGCCGGGCCGCTCGCACGACCCGACGGGCAACAGTATAGCGAATGATGAACGGCGATGCTACGTTGATTCGTAACGGCAGGTGTCTTCGCCCGTCGAGCCGCAGCATTTCCCGAATCGCAGCCCGCTGTGGCAGGGGCAGGCGTTCCACCAGTGGAGCTTGTGCTCGTCCGATTCGTTGCTCCGGGCCGGGCGAACGCTGACCCGCTTCGGGGGAGAGTGCTCTTCCCGTTCGCCGTCCGGTTTGCCGGTCTGTTCGTGTGTGTGCTGGGGAGTGCTCATGGCGTGCTCCTTTCGGGATTCCATTCTTCAAACGGCTTGGCGGCCGAAGGCGTTCCGGGGATCGGGCAGGGGGGCGAGAGTGGTGTGCGACATGAATTGGGGGCACGCTCCAGGTATTGAGCGACACGCGAATCGCGAATCGCGACAAGGGTGTCCGGAATATCGGTGAAGCCCCATGGTGAGCTCCGCGAACCGTGGGGGTAAGCAGC
>CAZFPT010000197.1:0-2707 GCA_964521005.1 uncultured Planctomycetaceae bacterium
ACAAGTTGCGAGCCCTACGGCACCGGCGTGCGGAGACGCCGGTGGCACCCGGTGGGCCGCAATTGAAGCCCCATGGTGAGCTCCGCGAACCGTGGGGGTATCGACAAGCTCCAAATTCCAAATGACAAGTTCCAAGGAGTGGCCGTCCCGCATCGACCTGCGATCGCGCCCGCAACAAGTTGCGAGCCCTACGGCCTGATCGATCGACAACCGGGTGTCCGGGTCTGAGGTCGAGGATCTGGAACTTCGCGAGGGGCGCGTCAGTCTTTCAGCCCGTACTCTTTGATCTTGCGGTAGAGGGTGCGTTCGCCCATGCCCAGGAGTTTGGCGGCCTGCTCGCGTTTTCCGTCGACCATTTTGAGCGTGGCGCGGATGTGCTCTTTCTCGACCTCTTCCACGCTGAGCCCGGCCAGTGCGTCGAACCCCTCGCCGCGGAGCGACTCGGGCGGGTTGTGGATTTCCTCGGGCAGGTCGTCCACGCTCAGCCGATTGCCGCCGGCCAACACGACCATGTTCTCGATGACGTTCTTGAGCTGTCGCACGTTGCCCGGCCAGGGGTAGCTCACCAGCAGCCTGCGCGCCTCGGCGGTGACGTCCTTGACGTTCGTGCCGTGCGTTCTGTTGGCCAACTGGATGAAATGCTCGATCAGCAGGGGGATGTCGTCCCGTCGCTGCCGCAGGGGGGGCATGTCGATCGTGGCGCCCTTGATGCGGAAGTAGAGGTCCTCGCGGAACTCCTTGTCTTCCACGCGGGCCGAGAGGTCGGAATTGGTCGCGGAGATCACCCGCACGTCCACCTGCATGGGCTCGTTGCTGCCGACGCGGACGATCTCGCCGTTTTCCAGCACGCGCAGCAGCTTGGCCTGCATGTTCAGGGGCATGTCGCCCACCTCGTCGAGGAACATCGTGCCCCCGTCGGCGTGCTCGAATCGGCCTGGCCTCTCGCCGCCGGCGCCGGTGAATGCGCCCTTGACGTGGCCGAAAAGTTCATCCTCCAGGAGCGTCTCGCTGAGTCCGGCGCAGTTGACGGGCACGAACCGTCCGTCGCTGCGGGGGGAGTTCTGGTGAATCGCGTTGGCGACGAGGTCTTTGCCCGTGCCCGATTCGCCCAGGATGAGCACCGGCAGGTCGGAGCGGGCGATGCGCCGGACCTTGTCGAGGATCTTGAGCATCACCGGACTTCGCCCGATGATGTGCTCGAAGGAGAAGGTCTCGTCGAGCCTTTCGCGCAGTTCGCGGATGGTCCGCTTCTGGGCGGTGTCGGTGGCGGCCCGGTCCACGACGGTGCGGAGTTCGTCGAGGTTGAGGGGTTTTTCGATGTAGTCGAACGCGCCCCGCTGCAGGGCCGACCGGCAGGTGTCCACCGACGAATGGGCCGTCACGAGGATGACCTTCGCCCCGGGGGCGTGTTTGCGGGCAGCGGCCAGCACGCCGAGCCCGTCGATCTCGCCGCCGAGCATGAGGTCGGTCACGACGATGTCCACGCGCTGGGACTGGAGCTTGGCGACGCCCTCCTCGCCGCTGTAGGCGACCGAGCAGTGGTGTCCCTGGCGGGTGAGTCCTTCGGTCATTGCCTCGGCGTGGGCTTCCTCGTCCTCGACGATGAGCACCTCGGCTGCCGGCTTTTCTTCGAGTCGTTCCATGGGCTGTGTATTGATAGCGGGATGCGAGTCGGTTGTCAATTTGTGGTGAACGCCGCTTCGTCCTGCCGGCCTTCCCGACAGGCGAGCTCAAGAGATGTTCGATAAGAGGCCGGGGCGCCGATAAACTGTAGAGACGCCAACGACGCCAAAGGAGCGATTCATGTCTGAGAAGTCCGTAGAGTCGGCAGAAATCATCGAAATCGCCGAGGGGTTCTATCTCCGTCAGGCGGTGGACAACATCGCCTGGATGGACATGGGCGACGGTGTGTTGATCGTCGATGCCCTCGAGCAGGAACGCCTGGAGAGCGAAGTCATCGCCGCCATTCGCGATACGATGGGCGATCGGCCCGTGGAGTACGTGCTCAACACCCACCCGCACTACGACCACGTCGCGCTGAACAACGCCTTCGCCGAGCATTTCGGGGCGAAGGTGTTCAACGCCCGCATCGCCGAGATACCCTCCGGGGGGCGATGGTTCGAAGGGCCCGAACGCAAGGTCCACATGATCCCCATGGGCGGTACGCACACGGCTGAGGATTGCATCGTCTGGGTGCCCGACGATCACGTCCTGTTTACCGGTGACATTTTCGGCTGGGGGCTGATTCCCACCTCCCGCCCCCTGAAGGACGCCGTCGTCGAGCGGATCGACCAGGTCTACCAGCGGATGATCGATCTGGACCCCCAGACGGTCATCCCCGGCCACGGGCCCACCTGCACCAAGGCGGAGCTGCAGCGCTGGGTGACGTACTTCCATGATCTCATCGAGCAGGTCCCCAAGCTCAAGGAACAGGGCATGGACGCGGCCGCCATCCAGGATGAAATCGACCCGCCCGCGGACATGAAGGACTGGTGGCGCTTCACCGAGTGGAAGCACGAAGACTCGGTCTCGAAAGTGATCAAAAGCTTCTGATCGCCACGCGAGGTGTTCGGGTTTTCCTGAAGCCCCTTCTTGAGCGGCAGCGAAAGGAGGCGGGTCCGCCCCCAAGAGCGACACGCGAGGTGTTCGCAATTTCCTGAAGCCCCTTCTTGAGCGGCAGCGAAAGGAGGCGGGTCCGGCCTCGCCG
>CAZFPT010000197.1:2807-5758 GCA_964521005.1 uncultured Planctomycetaceae bacterium
TTTCCTGAAGCCCCTTCTTGAGCGGCAGCGAAAGGAGGCGGGTCCGGCCTCGCCGGGACGGGTTTGTCGCTATTGGCGGATTGCCCGCTGTTCCAGGTCCAGCATGCGTTTCTTGAGGGCGGGTCCGCCCTCGGCGCTGAAGCCGCCCAGGCGTCCGTCGGCGTAGATCACGCGGTGACAGGGAACCACCAGCGGGACGGGGTTTTTCCCGACGGCCGACGCCACGGCGCGAGCGGCGTCCTCCCGGCCGATCTCCAGCGAGACGTCTTTGTAGCTCCGCGTTCGGCCGAGGGGGATTTCCCGAAGGGCGGTGTAGACCTTGCCGGCAAACGCTTTGGGCAGGTCGCACACGATCGGCGAGAAGTCCACGACGTTGGCATCGAAATACGCCTGCGAGAGTTCGATCAACTCGGAGAAGGGCTTGTTGTCCTCGACGGCGTTGGGGTGGTTCCACGCCAGGAGGGCTTTGAGGTCGTCGGGTTGATAGTGCGGCAGTACGAGCGACGAGACGCCGGCGTCGGTGGCGGCTGCGCCGATGGGGCCCCAGGCGGTGGGCCAAACGGCGTACCATTTCGTGGATTTGCTGGTCTTGCTCATGCAGCCGATGATAGCGACCGGCCAAGCGCGCAACAAGGTGGCGGGTAGAGAAGCAACGAGCAACTAGCAACTAGCGACTGAGTGGTCGTCCCACACGGCCCGGTTTCGCCCGCAACAAGTTGCGAGCCCTGCGGGTGAAGGACTCAGGCGCGGGCGCGTCGTCGGTCCACGCGGGTGCCGTCGGCGCGGAGATCGGAGACCTTCCGGGCGATCTGCATGAGCGTGTCCTTGCCCTCGTCGGTGGCCTCGAGGCCGAGGAACTGGAAGCCCATGAGAACTCCATCCCCGTCGACCGGTTCGGCGTGGCGGAACTGGGCGTCGGCACGGATCGAGCCCTGTCCGGGTCCGAAGTTCACGTGCATGCCCACCGTCTCGCCCACGTCCATGGCGTCGGCAACGTCCTGGGACGCGCGAACCTGCACGCCGCCGGCGGAGATGTTGCCCACGGTGGCCGACCAGACGGGGGTGTCCGGCTCGCTGCCGACGGGCTCCACTTCCACGCCGCCCAGCCAGAATGACGCACGCACGATGCGCCCGTCCGGCACGTCGGCACGGAGGTAGGCACGTCGCTGGGCCCGCTGCATTTTCGTCGGAGCACAGAGACCAAGAACCGGGACGGCCTGGCCGTCGACCAACTCCATCTGTTTGACGCCCACGACGGTCGCGGAGGCCAGGTGCTTGTAGTGCTTGAGTTTGAAGCTCAGGGCGATCTTGTCGGCAGGCGCGAATTCCCAGGGGGTGTCGGTCTCGAATTCCTGGGGCATCTCGATCATCAGGTTCGAGCCGTCCACCGCGACGAATCGGCTTCGAAGGGTGACCCATCGGCCGTCGTGACGGACGGTAACCGTCAGCGGTACGGCTTTCTCGACGGCGGCCTGCAGCGCGTCGTTGATCTGTCCCAGGTCCAATTCCTGAAGTCGAGCCATGATCTGACGTCCCGTGCTTGATCCCCCATGTCGGCCGCCCGGCGGCGACCTGCTCGTTGTTCATTTCGACAGGCCAGCAGAGCGACTTGAGCAAGCTCGGTGCTATTCCTGGGGCGGAACGTGCTCCAGGGGCGTGACGTCCCCGGTGATGCCCAGCTCTGCCTCCATCGCCTCGGCCTTGGGCAGGCGGGCACCGGTGACCGCAACCAGCGCACCGGGCAGGCCCCACAGAAACGGAATGAATCTCGCAAGCAGCGCCAGAGCAAAGATTTTCCCCTCGCCATGGCCGCTGTCGACCCCGGCGAAGTACCCGCTGAAGAACAACAGATAGAAACTCTCGATGATGCCCACCCCCCCCGGAGTCACCGGGACGGCGCCCACGATGTAAATGACGGGGATGAACAGGAAATAGGCGTACCACGGGGCCGGCACGCCGACGGCAGCACCCAGCAGGCCGATCGCCGAGATGAACAGGCAGTGGGTTACGAAGGTGATCCCGATCGCCTTGAGCAACGACGTGATACGGTTGCCGAACACCCGCGCCGCCGAGCCGGCTGCCTCGATGTGGTGGGCGATGGGCAATCGGCGGTAGATCTTCTGAAGGTGCAGAACCCGGCGCACGCGGGGTGAGAGCAGAAACACCAGCGCCACCACCAGCCCGGCAGAGATGCCCGCTGTGATCATTGCCGCCAGACGCAGCGAGGCGAACTCGCCGACACCCACCAGCCAGGCCGCCGAGATCATCACGGCCCCGAGGCATGTCAGCTCCGCCAGCCCGAGAACGCGGTCCACGAACCCGGTGACCAGGACGGCTGCCTTTTTCGGCGTGTGGCGGGCGGCGTAGTACGCCTTGACCAGGTCGCCGCCGACGGTTCCGGGAATGACCGCATTGAAGAACAACCCCAGGAACGTCAGCCTTGTCCCTTCCCACAGCGGAATGCGGATATCCTGTACCCGCAGCAGATACCACCACCGCAGGCCGGTGATCAGCAGCGAGCCCAGGAACGCCCCGGCCGAGAGGGCGACCAGATCCCACCGGGCGGTGGCAAGGGTCGAGAGGAACCCCTGTCGGTCTCGACCCTGGGCGTCGGTGTAATCGTGGAAGGGGACCTTGCTGACGACGTACGCCAGCAGGACGGCCGCGAGGACGACTTTGCCGGTGGTCAGGATGATCTTGCGGGTTTGCCTGGTCATGGTCCGCTCCGGGAACGGCGAGATTGTAGCCGTTGTGCCACGCCGACGAAAGGATCGGCCTTGGTGCAGCTCTATTGAAGAAGTTGGCGACATGAATTCGGGGCACGCTTCAGGTATCGAGCGACACGCGAATCGCGACAAGCGACAAGGACGTCCGGGTTTGTGTCGTTTCGACCGATCCCCCAACCAAGGGTGCCCCGGTTTGTGCAGCGAGCCCAAGCGAGCTGAGCAACC
>CAZFPT010000198.1:0-5735 GCA_964521005.1 uncultured Planctomycetaceae bacterium
TGACTGTGGGCAGGGCCTTGCGTTGGTTTCGCCGTCTCCAGGCCCGAGGAACTGGGGCAGCAGGCGGAGATCGGCATGTGGGGGCCAGGAAGGAAAGGGGGTCAGGAACCTTCTCTGGCTGATCATCGACCACGCCAGCCACGACGCACGGCGGCGGTGGGTTGTTCAGGCTCGTGGCCTCACGGAAGCGCTGCAGATCGGCTTTGTGGGCGGGGAAGACAGCAGCCGGGATGGTCGACCCGGTGCCCCTATAATTCGTTGGATGTCGGGCCGCCGTTGCGGCGGGTCGCGATGAGGGGGGCGGGGAGGCACGATGGCTGATGAGCAGAAGAAACCGATTCGTCGTCGTCGCGGGGTCTGGATCGCCGCGGGGCTGATCGTTCTGCTGGTGGCGCTGACGCTGCTGGCGCCGGCGATGGCGTCCAGCGGCTGGGGCGAGTCGATCATCGCCTCGATCGCGGGCAATTCGCTCAACGGGCAGGTCTCGCTGGAGGACCTTTCGATCAGTTGGGGCGGGCCGACGGAGATCCGGGGCTTTCTCCTGCGCGATCTGGAGGGCAGGGAGCGGATCGAGCTGCGTCGAGCCACCCTCACCCGCGGGCTTTGGGGCCTGGCGTGGAATGCCCAGGACTTCGGCGAACTGACGCTTACGGGCGTCCGTCTGACGGTGTGGGCGGATCGTCCCTCGCCGCTGCTGCCCCCCTCGAAAGGCCGCGGCGAGCCCGACGAACGGGACGAGCCGGGCGAGCTGCCCGAGCCCATCGGCCGAATCACCGTTCGCGACGCGATGGTGACCGTTGTGCGCAGCGACGGCAGCCGACGGACCATCGGCCCCATCGAGGGGAAGCTGACTCTGCAGACATTGAGCGACATCGTCGCGGACATGAATGTAGCCACCCCGGAGGGCAGTTCGCTGCAGCTGCGGGCGGACATCAAGAACCTCGTCCGCGCCGGCCGACTCGACCTGACGGGGGCATCGGGTTCGGCGAGCATCCGCACGCTGGACGGGCCCCTGGCGGCTGGTCCTTTCGCCGCCCTGGTCGGCGGGAGCCCAAGCCTGACCGGCTCGTTCAGGATCGACGCCAATGCAACTTTCACAGGTCGACGCGCCGAGCTGGCCGGCCTGGTGGATTTCGACATCGATCCGGGCGCCGGTCGACCGACGTTTGCGGGAGTTGCCCGCAGCAGCGCGACGCTTTCCCGCGACGCCAACGGCTCGCCGATGGTCTCTACGGCCGAGGCCCGCCTGAGCGACCTCTCCGCCGACCGCAAGCGGGTGGGCAATCGGGCGATCACGCTGCAGCTGCGGCGTCTGGCGCGCGACACTGACGGCGGGGTGCGGGTGGCGAGGCTCGATCTGGCCGGCCCGGCTGGGACGCTCACGCTCACGGATGGGCGCTGGCCCGGCAAGGACGGCCAGGCCGCCTCGGGCACGTTCGACGCCAACGCCGATCTGCACGAGGCGATGGTGATGATCGCCCCGTTGCTGGGTCGCCCCCAGCCCCCGGCGGTGTGGGGCAAGCTGCGGTGGACGGCCTCGGTCCGCTCGGAGCCCGATGGCGTGCGGTTGGTCGGTGGGGGCAGCGTAGCCGATCTGCGCGTGGGGCGAGGCCGGCAGGCTGTGCGTCGTGAGACGGTGCGGGTAGGCCACGAAGCGCTGCTGGCGCGGGACGGGTCGCGCGTGAGGCTGGAAGCGTTCGAGCTGGTTGCCCCGCAGTTGCTCACGGTCACATTGAGCGGCGAAATCACCGAGCTGCGCACGCGTCGGCTGGCCGATCTGTCCGGTGAGTACGAAGCGTGGTGGGAGGCGGTCAACGTCGTGCTGGCCGAGCTGTCGCCCGGGGCCACCGAGAATGTGACGTTCAAAGGACGAAGCTCCGGGCCGCTGGCGATTCGCGGGCCGTTGCACCAGCCCGAGCTGACCCCGTCGTTCCGCAAAGCCACCGGCACGGTTCGCGTGGGGTGGGCGTCCGGACGGGTGTACGGCATCCCGCTGGAGGAGGCCGACATCGAGGCGAAACTGGTCGACGGAACGGTTCGGCTGCCGGTCCGGGAGATTGCCTCGGGCGAGGGCAAATTCCGCGTGGGCGGCGTGGTGGATCTCACCGGAGACGTCCCCGTGTATCGCCTGGGAGGGACGGCTCAGCCCCTGGAGAAGATCGCCATCACCCAGCCGCTGCTGACCGAGCTGCTGGGTCGGATGAACCCGGTGTTCATGCAGACCGCCAACGTCAGCGGAACCGTGTCGCTCAAGACGCAGGACCTCGTGATTCCGCTGGATGCCAACGCCCTTTCGCGTGGCAGCGGAAGCGGTCAGCTGGACCTGAGCAAGACGCAACTGATTCCCCGCGGGCTGCTGGGCCGACTGATTCCCGGCCGCTACCTTCAGCCCGGCGAGTCGCTGCCGGTTTCGATGAATACGATGAAGTTCGCCCTGCGCGACGGGCGGATTCACTATCGCGATTTCCGGATGACGTTCCCGCGCCAGTATGCCCTGGAGTTCTCGGGCTCGGCGGGGCTGGACGGCACGTTGGACCTGGCGGTGGGCGTTCCGATCCACGCAGGCCTGCTCGAGCGGCTGGGTGTGAAGGGCAAGGCCGCCACTTACGCGAGGTTGCTGGAGGGCACGGTCGTTCGCATTCCGCTGCGGGGCACGCGGACGCGCCCGCGGCTGGACCTGTCCGCCATCGACACGCGGCAGCTGCTCAAGCAGGTCGCCGCGGATGTCCTCCGCAAAGAGGCTGCCCGGGCGCTGGAGAACCTCCTGAACGGCCGACGCCAGAGCGACGACGGCGACGCCCCACAGACCGACGACCCCAACGCGCCCACTACCCGACCGGCGGAGAAGGAGCGGGACCCGATCGAGTCGATCTTCGACCTGATCGACACGCTGGGTGACTAGCGCCGAACCACCGCGTCTGTCGGGCGGCGAGCGATTCGCGCGCGTCTGCCTCGTTGACCCGGAGGTCGGCAGCGACTAGGCTGAGCGCCATGAGCGAGGTGAGCCTCCAACACGTGACGATCGTCGGGGTCGGCCTGCTGGGCGGGTCGGCGGGTCTGGCGATCAAGCAGCATTGGCCCGACGCCCGGATCGCCGGGGTGGGTCGCCGGCAATCGTCGCTGGATGAGGCATTGGCAGCCGGCGCCATCGACGAGGCGCATCTCTCGCCCGAGGAGCCCGCCGCCGGCAGCGATCTGGTGCTTCTGTGTACCCCCGTGCGGGCGTTTGGGGGCATGCTCGAGACGATCCGTCCGGTGCTGAAGGATTCGGCCTGGGTCACCGACGTGGGCTCCACCAAGGCCGACGTCGTACGGACGGCAAGGGAGGTCCTCGGCGAGGATGCCCGATTCGTCGGCAGTCATCCGATGGCCGGCAGCGAAAAGAAGGGGCCGTCCTTCGCCCGGGCGGACCTCTACGCCGGGGCCACCTGCGTGCTGACCCCCTGCGAGTACACCCCGCCGGAGGTGACGGCGACGGCAGCGGCATTCTGGGAAACGCTGCAGATGTGCTGCGTGCAGCTGGACCCGGAAGAACACGACCGGGCGGTGGCACGCGTCTCGCACCTGCCGCACGTGCTGGCGACCCTGCTGACGCTCCTGCCCCGCGACCGCGAGCTGGCGGTGGCGGCGACGGGGTTTGAGAGCATGACGCGCCTCGCCGAGGGCGACCCCGAGATGTGGCGCGACATCCTGCTGACGAACGTCCACCCCGTCTGTGACGCCCTGAACGATCTGTCGGCCGCCCTGGGCACGCTGCGGGAGCTGATCCGCTCCGGAAACGCCGAAGCCATCGAGTCGCTCCTGGAACGAGGCCAACGACGCAAACGCGAGTTCTCCTGACCCGCCGGCCGGCTTGCCCGCTGCAAGACGGGGACCTGCGCGTCGCATGGGCTTCCAGCCCATGTTCTGTTCTGTTGCGTCTTCGGCGTTGCGCCCGCAACAAGTTGCGGGCCCTACAGCTGCTCCGTTTCGCCTTTGGCGAACCTGCCTGTCGGCAGACACGGCCTGGAAGGCCGTGCGACACCAAACGTCGCATGGGCATCTTGCCCATGTTCTGTTCTGTTGCGTCTTCGGCGTTGCGCCCGCAACAAGTTGCGAGCCCTACAGCTGCTCCGTTTCGCCTTTGGCGAACCTGCCTGTCGGCAGGCAAGGCCTGGAAGGCCGTGCGAGGTGGGGCGCCGGTTCGCGGACCTGTCTCAGAGTTGCTCGATGCGTCGTCGCAGTTCATCGGCGTCGAGGCCGACGATGCGGAATTCTTTGATCGCGCTGCTTTGACCGGCGACGATTTCGACGTCCTTTCGGCCGACCTGCAACGCCCTGGCGAGGATCCGCGCGATGGTGGCGTTGGCTTTGCCCTTTTCAGGCGGGGCGGCGGTGGTGACTTTCAGCGCCTCGCCGAGTGGTCCGGCGACCTTGTCGCGCGAGGCGTTGGGGACGGCCTTGACGGCGAGAATCGCCCCGCCGGGGCACGATCGAATCCGGATGGACTCAGCGTGGCCCATTGGGATCGGTCGTGTTGCGGCGGTGACGTCTGCGGAGGTCGGCGATCACGTCCATCAGATGCGCGTCGAGAACGCGGCGGCCCAGCATCAGCGAGGCCCCCCGGAGCTTGTCGGCCTGGCGGAGGTGGATGACCGATTCGCCCAGCCACCCGAGGCGCAGGTTGAGTTTGCGGACCTCGGCGATTCGCTCGTCCAGGGCGGCGGCTTCGTCGGTCTGATCGAACTGGCCGCGCGAATACGCCCGCTCTCGCCGGGGCGATACGAGGAACACCCAGTTGTGCCGACGGTGCATCCGGCGGGCCACCTCGAGCGGATAGTTCGGATCCTTCGCGCCGGGCGGAAACGCGCCGGTTCGCTTCTTGTGGGCGATCACCGCATCGGCAAGGAAGTCGCTCCAGGCCCGCGCGAGCACGAGGCTCTGGACGCGGGCGGGCTCGTTGGCGTCCGAGGATCGGGCGTGGTTCGCCGCGGCGGCGGTGTTGGCATCGACCCGGCCGGCGGCGTCGGCTGGGGTCCTCCCGCAGCCTGCCATCAGCAGGAGCGTCACGAGCAGCAGGATGACAGCCGACGGTTTCATGTGGTTCCTAATGCACGGAGGCATCGAGCATGCCTTTTTCCCTGGCGTACTCGAAGATTCCCCCTGCCGCCACGATCGGGCCCACGTCGCCGAGAGGCTTGAGGGCGTAGGTTTCCCCGGTGGTCACGTTGGTGATCTGAATGCCGTGCGGGTCGACCTCGACCTCGTCGCCGGTGGAGAAGGCCCCTTCGATCGAGTCGTCCGCCTCCAGCGGGGCGAGGTAGCCGCCGTTGACGCTGTTGCGGTAGAAGATGCGGGCGAAGCTCTCGGCGATGACCATGTGGCAGCCGGCTTCGGCAATCGCCAGCGGCGCGTGCTCGCGCGACGAGCCGCACCCGAAGTTGCGTCCGCCGATGATGACGGCGTAGTCGGTGGTGAACTCGCCCTCGCCCACGAAGGGCACGTTGCCTTGCGGCAGGCCCGACTGGTCTGCCGGCACGCCGTTCATGGCGTATCGCCCGAAGAATTTACGTTCTTCCGGGTCGGCTGGGTTGTAGCTGAGAAACTCGGCGGGAATGATCTGATCGGTGTCGATGTTGTTTCCCACCACGAAAGCTTTGCCACGAGTCGCGCACATCGTCGGATTCCTTTATCTTGCAGGTCAGGCTGCATTGTAGCGACGCGCCCCCCGCGATGCCAGAGGCCTGCGTCGGGCG
>CAZFPT010000199.1:0-5663 GCA_964521005.1 uncultured Planctomycetaceae bacterium
AAAAGAGCGGGCCCGCGATCGCAATCGCGAGCCCGCCGTGTGTTGCGTCCTGCGTCTAGCAGGCACGTTCCCTGCTAACGCAGGCCACCTATGTCGTAATGTTGCACAGACCACCTCCTCTCTGATATCGGTTCCTGCCCGACCGTCGCCCACGTCTTCAGGCCGCCGGACTACCTGTCCCCCGAACGTCTTCGAGGGTCCGATCCTGCCGACACGTTCATCCCGCCGGCAGGGCCGAGCAGGCGAGGTGTTGCCCTGCTCGACAGTCTGAGTCTAGTAAAACTATCGGCCACGAGGCAACCTCATCTGGCCCGATTTTTTCGGGTTTTTCGGGGGGTGCTCATAACCTCTTTACATGCGGGGCGAAGGAGGCCAGGTCGTCCACGAATTCGTGGGGAAACTCGATTCCCAGCACCAGCGGGAGCCGACCCTCGCACCGCAGAACCACCAGTTCCTCGTGGCTGACGGCGAAGACGTCCACCATGCCCAGCGCCTCCAGGTGCGACCTTGGCCGAGAGACCCGCAGGGCTCCGCGCTGGACGGCCTGGCGCAGATCCTCGCCGGCCACGAATGCCTCGCGCACCTCCGCCAGCGGGATGCGCACCCGCCGGGCGGCGAAGACCAACGTCACCGCCTCGCCGGTGAGTTCGACGCTGCGAAGAAACCACCGGGCGCTGCGCCACGCCAGCAACGCCCCGAACCCCGCCAGCGCAGCCAGCCCCAGCGAAAGCGGACCGATCCCCTGCTCAACCACGATCAGCACCGCCGTCAGCGCCAACCCCGCCGCGATGGCCGGGCCCAGGCAGCTGAACCCGAACGACGTAGCCCGTCGCAGCACGCGGTAGCGGATCGGCTTTTCCTGATAGGCTCGCATGGGAGCATTCTAACGCCCGCCTCTGCCGGCGGCGAGCGGTCAATACTTCACGCGGTGGGTCTGGTGGCGAGGCCGACAGCGGTTCACGAAGAAATACCGCAGGGCGTCGATGGCGTGGTCCGGGCCGTCCTTGACCGGGACGTTGGGGTTGCCCGCTCCCGGGGCGGGGTAGTGGTAGGTCTGGAAACTCTCGATGAGCTTCGTGCAGCGCGGGTGAATCGTCAGGGTCGGCTCACCGACGGCCGGATCCAGCGCGCCGCGGAGCAGTTCGAGCCCCTCGGCGATGGTGCTGCCGCGCCACGCGCAGGGAATGCCCGAGGCCGTCAGGATCTCGGTACACGCCGAGCCGCTGGTGGCTTCCCGCTGTCGACCTGCCGGGTCCACGTAGGTCATCTGCACCGGCCCGCGGTCGCGGGCGAGAATCGCCGCTGCGTGCTGGGCCAGCGGTCGACGCGCACGGACGTACTCGTCGACCACGTGGACGCGCCCCTCGGGCGCCAGTTGAATCCACAGGCACACCAGCGGGCTGCGGTAGCCGAAATCGATCGCGCGGAACGTCGGCCAGCCAGGTCGATAGATCACCTCGTCCACGTGGCGCGATCTGCTGAACTCGTCGAAGACCAGCCAGTCGCGCACCGCCCCGCGGCAGAGCATCTCGGAGTTCCACGCCGAACGCGACGACCGGGCCTTGATGGCGATCGCGTCGTCGATCGAGAAGAACCCCTCGGCCTGGCGCGCGATTCCGCCGCAATCCTCCGCCAGCGGACAATGTTCGCATTCCCGCTGCGGCCCGCAGCGCTCGATGACCTCCCACAGACACCAGCCGACCATCGCGAACCCGCCGGCCTCCGCTCGGGCGGCGTTCTGGGCAGAGCACTCCGCCGACAACGACGGAACATACCGCGGCGCCTGGGTGACCAACTGATCCATCAACCCCCCGGCCCGGTGGAGCGTCGAGAGCACCTCGATGCTGCCCTTCGTGTCGGCCTCGGATCGCGTGGCGAACTGCACCGCCCGCCAGACGCCCTCGTCGAAAAGATCCACCTCGTCGCAGCGGACCTTCTGGACGTGTTGGCCGCGAACCGCCCGCTGGGACTGGGCGAGAATGCGGATCTCCGAACCACTGGCCAGGCGCACCTTCTCGCGCCCGATCTTCGCCTCCCCCAGGCCCGGGCGATCGCGCAGCATGGTGCGGATGTAGTCGGCCAATCGATCGGATTGATCGAAGCTCCCGCCCAGCACGCAGATGCTCACCGGAGCGCGATAGAGCGCGTCCAGCAGCGTCGCGATGGCGGCCAGCATGGTCTTGCCGCCGCCGCGGTTGGCCCAGACCAGCAGGTCGCGCTGGTCGACGAAGCTGCCGACAAGATAATCCAGCGGCGCGTGGTGATGCGGGCACATCGCCCGGGCGGGAACTTTAACGCCGAGCAGCTTGTGGACCAGCCTCTGGAGCCTGCGGCGGGACGTGACGATCTCGGACGGGGTTCGGCGAAGCCGACTCACGAGCCACCCCCTTCCGCCTCACGGGCGTCCCAGAGGTAGTAGGAATACTCGCCGCGCCGCCCGGCGTATCGGCCATGGTCGCTCATCCCCGCCAGGCGGAAAAACGGATGCACCGCCCCCATCGCCGCCAGCGCCTCGACACGCGGCGTGCCCGCCGTCTTCAGCACGTGCTTCACCAGCCGCACCGCCAGATGCGCTCCGCGCACCATCGGGTGCACCACCACGCGAGAGATGCATTCCATCTCCGCGTTGAGGCGGGCGACGGCGGCCTTCCGATCGCAGCCGCAGTAGCGCCCGCCGGTGGCCTCATTTCGGCCGCGACACTGCAACACCGGCGGCGAGACCACCGCGACGGCCGCCACGTCCGGAAGGCCGGGCTGGGCCCGACGGGCCGACCGCGGTGTGCGCACGGTGTACACCCGCTTGTGAGCGGCAGGTCGCCCCGCGAGATAATGAAACACGCCCAGCCGATCGTAATCGTGAATGGTCCCCGGCGAGATGCGCCATCGCTCGGGGCGCACGCCCAAGTCGCGCCGGGGCCTGCCGCCGACGTGCAGTTCCGCCGGCTGACCGAGCGGCTTGGCGACGACCTGGGTCGGCCTGATCGCCCCCAGCAGCGCAGGCGTAGGGGTCGCCAGGAGCAACCCCACCTTGCCCGAGCGGGCGATGAGGCGCCGAACGCGCCGGGCCACCAGCGTGGCCGACACGGCGTCCAGCGTGGCACAGAACTCGTCGGCCAGCACCAGTGTGGGCTCGTCGCGCAGGTGGGCCTCCCCCAGGACCATCGCCAGGGCGAGGCGGTACTGCTGCCCACCGGAGAGTCGCCCCGCGGGCGTGATCAGGGCGGCTGCGTCCGCCAGGCCACACCGGGAGAGCATCGCGAGGCGATCCTCGCTGGACCCGGCAGGCATGCAATCGAGGGCGGTTCGCGTTTCGTCGCGAAGAGACGCGGCATCCAGCCAGAGGGCCGATTCGCCCAGCGAGCGGGCCGCCTCGCGCAGCAGCACGGTCTTTCCCGCCCCGGAGGGCCCGACGACCGCGGTAATCTGCCCCGGGCGCAGCGTGAGCTGGAACTGGTCGTACAGCGATTCGCGTCGGCCAAGAGACAGGCCGAACATCTCGGCGACGGCGAGGGCGGATCCGCCGCGCGGCGCGGGGCGGTCGGCACGGGCGCAGACGCGCAGCGGCCAACCCCCGGAACACAGAACGTGGGACATGGATTGCTCCTATTTCGTGGCGTATCGACCGGCGATGAGTTCTTCCGGCCGCGAGAGACGGCGGATCATCGAGATCCGCACGGAGAGACGATCCAGCTTGCGGCGCACTTCGTGGCGCTTCAGGCCGGTGCGTTTGGCGATGTCCCGCTGGGAGAGATGCTGGCAGAAGGCCATCCGGGCAATGCCCGCGTCGCTGCCGTCGAGGTAGGGCAACGCGCGGGCGGCGTTCATGAACCTCCGGGACGCCATCCGCCGGGCCAGCAGATGCACGCGGCGGCGAATGCGCCGGGCGTCGACCCCGAGAAGACGCCCCAGCGTGACGGCGGATTGGCCGTGCACGAAGACGGCCTCGATGAGGTCGCGGTCCTCGGGCAAGAGCAACTCCGCCCGGGCCATGATGAGTTCGTCGTTGCGCGGCAGTTTGCGTGCGCGACAGATGTGCTCGCGAAGCGTGAGGGGCATGAGCAACCTCCTGACCGGACCGGGCCCCATGGAGCCCGGCGATCCCCTGCGGAACGCCAAGGCGTCCCTGGTACCGAAATACATGTCCGACTAACGATGTCGCCTTGTATGATAGTCAGTAAACACGACGCGTCAAGAAACTTTCTGAGAAATTTGTTGTCTGAATAACATATTGAGCTATATTGTTCAGTGAAGGCTACTGCGGAGGATGTCCACGCAGGGCGGGAAACCGGGCATCGGCAGGACATGGATCGTCGAGAACGGAAGGACGGATCGAATGAGTCTGGGCAGCATCATACGGGCGCGTCGGCATGAGCTGGGACACACCCAGGACCAGGTTGCCGAGCGGGCGGGCATTTCCAAGCCCTACCTGAGCAACATCGAGACGGGCAAGGCCCGCAACCCCCCCACCGACGGCGTGCTGGAGGCGCTGGAGCGGGCCCTGTCCTTCGAGACCGGCCAACTCATGCGCCTGGCCCACCTGGCCCGCACGCCCCCCGACGTGCGCGAGGAGCACCAGCAACTCGAGCAGCGCCTCCAGAAGCTCACCTCCGCCATCCGCCGCATGATGGACCAGCGGGACAGCGACGGGGGCGGCGACGAAAACGACCTGGCCGCCCTGCTGGAGGACCCGCCCAGCGCCCTGGGCGCGAAGCTTTCGCTGGGTGGCTCGGTGCCCGTGATCAACAACGTCGCCGCTGGCTACCCGCAGGACTTCACCGACCTGGACTACCCGGCCGGGGTGGCCGACGAATACGTGCAATGCACCGACGTCCAGGACGCCCAGGCATTCGGGGCCCGCGTGGTGGGCGACTCGATGGAACCGCGATACCGCGAGGGCGACATCGTGGTGTTCTCGCCCAACACCGCCCCCACCAACGGCAGCGACTGCTTCGTCCGCTTCGAGGGCGGCGGGACCACCTTCAAACGCATGTACCAGGACGACCCCAGCCGCATCCGCCTTCAGCCGCTCAACCCCGACTACCCCGCACGGACCTACACCACCGACGAAGTCCTCTCCGTTTGGCCGGCCGTGCTGCGCATCGAAAAGCTCACCGCCTGAAGCCCAGACAACCCTCTGCCGCGGCGAAACCCCAGCCGGGTCGTCACAGCCATAGACATTGCTATTGAACACAGTTACAGAAGCGGGCAGGCGCCCCCATCTGCCCAAAGCCCAGGCAAGGCGTTCGCAGCGCTACGCTCCGGATGTGCTAGGACGTGCGCAACCAGAGAAAGCCCAGCTCTCGGGGCAGAGGCATTGCCGGGGCCTTCTCCCCCGACGACAACACTCGCTGCTTCATTCCAGCGCCGTCAGCGGGCAGTTTCACAGGGACGCCCGCAAGCAGGTTGCGGGCCCTACAGCCGAACCCCTCTCTTCCTGTCACTCAGGAAGGGGCTTCAAGAGTCCACCGGTCGGGCCACTTGCCTGCCCTGAGCGTTCCGAAGGGTGCCCCACCTTCGGAACTGGACGCCCGGCCGGTAGTCGGTCGAGGTCGGTAAGCGAGGCACGGCCGAGACGGCCGTGGCACCCCGGACAGGGATTTCACGCTTTGCACGGCCGAGACGGCCGTGAAGATATGAAGAGAGGGCATCCTTGAGTACCATAG
>CAZFPT010000200.1:0-5646 GCA_964521005.1 uncultured Planctomycetaceae bacterium
CCTCCAAAGGGCGAGCAAGCTCTGTGCAGCGTGAACTGCCGCGTAGCCCAGTGATAACCCACGCCCGGTTCCAGGACATCCGGGACGCCATCCTCGCCAGGTTGAAGGTTGTCGCAGGAGAGTAACCCATGGCCGACGGTGAACACGACATCCCGCCCGGCGACGGCCTGGTCGTCTGGACCCACACCGCCCACTGCCGCGACTGCAACCGCTGCGTGCGCGCCTGCCCCGTCAAGGCGATCCGCGTTCGCGATGGCCAGGCGTCCATCGACCCCGAGCGGTGCATTCGTTGCGGAACGTGCGTGCGGGAGTGTCCCCAGCAGGCCAAGCAGTACCGTCACGATGTGGAGAGCGCCCGGCGACTCGTCGTCGGCGACGCTCCGGTGGCCGTCAGTGTCGCGCCGTCCTTTGCCGGCCTCCTGGAGCCTTGGGCGGCGCGTCGGTTGCCGTCGGCGCTGCGGGCGCTGGGGTTCTCGCTGGTGGCAGAGACGGCCGTCGGGGCGTATCACGTCGCCCGGGAGATTGCCCGCCAGGTGGAGGCCGACCCCGACCGCCCGCACGTCGCAACGGCCTGCCCGGCCGTGGTGAACTACATCGAGCGGACCCGCCCCGAGTGCGTCCGGTGGCTCACGCCGGTGGTGTCCCCCATGGTCGCCCACGCCCGGCTGTTGCGGCAGGCGATGGGCGAAGGCGGGCGCGTCGTGTTTGTCGGCCCGTGCGTGACGAAGAAAGACGAAGCCGACCGCGAGGCGATGCGCGGAGAGGTGGACGTCGTGCTCACCTTCGAGGAACTCGCCGAGTGGATGCTCGAAGAGGGCGTGGACCTGGCCTCCTGCGAAGAGAGCGGGTTCGACCAGACTCCCGGGCCCGAGGCGGCGCTGTTCCCGCTGGCCGGCGGGGCGCTGCGAACCGCCGAGATTGTCCCGGACATGCTCGCCACCGAGGCTGTGGCGATCCACGGGTTCGACGAACTCGCCGAGGCAATGGACGACCTTCTCGCCAACCCGCGCGGCGTGTTGGTCGAGGCGCTGTTCTGCCATCACGGCTGCGTGAACGGCCCGGCCGCCAACAGCAAAACCAACGCCTTCCAGCGGCGATTGGGCGTTCTGGAGTACGCCCGAGACCGCCATGAGACCGCCCCGACCCCGGCCGATCTGCCCCCGGCCGAGGCGGACGTCTCCGCGCCCGACGGCGCGTTCGCAGCCCGTCCGCCCGCCAACGACGAGACGCCCGACGAGGCGGAGATCCAGCGCGTTCTCGACCAGACCGGCAAGGCCACCCGCGACCAGCAACTCAACTGCGGCGCGTGCGGGTACGACACCTGCCGCGACAAGGCCATCGCCGTCCTGCAGGGCCTGGCTGAGCCCGAGATGTGCATCCCGTACATGCGCCGCCTCGCCGAGCGGCGGACAGACCGCATCATCGAGACCTCGCCCAATGGCATCGTGATTCTCGACGAGAACCGAACGATCCTGAGCATGAACCCCGCATTCCGCAAGATGTTCATGTGCTCCGAGTCCACCTGCGGGCGAGACGTCTCCTGCCTGATGAATCCGGAGATGTTCGAGCGTCTCGCCGGCGGCGAAGCCGATCTGCTCGAAGCCGTCGTGAAACACGAAAGCTATCACGTGACCTGCCACCAGGTGGTCTACGCCCTGCGCGAGGAGCGGCAGCTGGTGGGTATCTTCGTGAACATCACCAACCTCCGCGAGAACCAGAAGCAGTTGGACGCCCTGCGCCGCCAGACGGTCGAACAGGCCCGGGAGCTGCTGGACCACCAGGTGAGCATGGCCCAGCGGATCGCGGAGTACCTCGGGGAATCCACCGCCCAGGGCGAGCAGCTGCTCGAACAGCTCATGGAGATGACGCGCGACCCCTACGACGCCGAGACGCCCGCCGCCCCCAAGGCAGGAAGGCCGGGAAAGTGGAACCCGCCTACTTACATGTCGAGGTGACGGTCGCCCAGAGCGCCCGCCGGGCGGGCGACGTGTGTGGCGACCAGGTGAGCGTGCGTCGCGGCGCGCGAGCGTCGACGGTGATCGTCTGCGACGGGATCGGCAAGGGTCTCAAGGCGAACCTGGCCGCCCGCATGCTGGTATCGCGCCTGACCGAGCTGATCGAGCGGGGCGTGTCCCTGCGACGGGCGTTCGCGCGATGCGTGGAGACCACCGAGCGGTACAAGTCCCGCGGGACGACGTATGCAGCCTTCTCCGTGGCGTCTGTGCTTCCGGACGGATCGGCCACCGTGCTGAGCTACGAAGCGCCGGGGGCGATTTACGTCTTGGCCCACGGCGAGGCGAGTGCGCCGGCCACCCGCACCGAAAGCATCGGCCGGGCGCTGGTGCACGAGGCGACGGTTCGGCTGGGGCGAGGCGACGGGCTGCTGCTGCTCAGCGACGGCGTGACGCAGGCCGGTCTGGGAGACGCCCGCCCTCGCGGCTGGCCGGTCGACGAGGTCGCCCGGTTCGTGGAGCGTCACCGCCAGGCCGGGCTTGGGCCCGATGCGATTCCCGACGCGGTCCACCGACAGGCCCTGCGGTACTGGGGCAACCCCAGCGGGGACGACGTAACCGCCTGCCTGCTTCGCCTGCGCAGCGGGCTGACGCTGAACCTGCTGACCGGCCCGCCCACCGACAAGCGAGAAGACGCCGCCATCGTGCAACGGTTCCTGGGGCGCGATGGCGACAAGGTGGTCTGCGGGGGCACGACGGCGTCGGTCGTGGCCCGGGCGAGCGGGCGGGACGTTCAGATCGATCGCGACAGCCGAGATGCGCTCGCCCCGCCGGCTTCACGCATCGAAGGGGTCGATCTGGTTACCGAAGGGGCCGTCACGCTCAACCAAGTGGCCAACCTGCTGGACGTCGAGCCGGAAGAATTGCCGCGCGAAGGCCCGGTGGCCGACCTCGTCCGTCGGCTGATCGAAGCCGACCGCGTCCGCATTCTGGCAGGTCTGGCGCGCAACCCGGCCGCCGGCGACGTGTCGCTCAAGCAACTCGGCGTCCTCCAGCGCGAAACCATCATCGAACGCCTCGCCGACCAGCTCCGTGCCCAGGGCAAACTCGTGATCGTCGAGACGGTGTAAGGGTGATGCGACGGTCGCCGCGAGAGAGCACCGGCGCGATTGATCCGAGTTTCTTGAGAGTACCATGCAGCGTAAATAAGTCTGCGCCGATTCGGCCGCCCTGTAGTACGATCAGACCAAGCGAGGAAGGTGGCAAAAGGATCGAGATGAACGATAGCGTTGAGTTGGTGGAGGTCACCGGTGAAAACTGGCGGGACGTGGCCGACCTGAGCGTGGCGGAGGACCAGCAGGAGTTCGTCGCCACGCCGACCCGCTACCTGTGCCTCTGCGCGTACGGCGGGTTGTGGAAGCCGCTGGCGATCTGCCGGGACGGTGCGGTCGTGGGGTTCCTGATGTGGGCGGTGGACGACGAGGACGGCAGTTGCTGGCTGGGCGGGATTCTGGTCGACCGGGAGCACCAGGGCGGCGGGATCGGCAGGTCGGCCGTCATGAAGGCGATTGATCGGCTTGCCGGGCGGGTCGGCTGCGATGAGTTCGCGCTGAGCTATCAGCCCGCCAACGCGGTGGCCCGCCACCTGTACACGTCGATCGGTTTCGTGGAGACCCCCCAGCGCGAGGGCGATGAGATCGTCGCCCGGCTGCGGAGACCGACAGGCTGACCGCTGTTCTGCCGGACGATGCCTCGTACCGGCGACCTCCCGACAAAAAACGACAGCGGCCGGGATGGTCCGAGGGGACCGTCCCGGCCGCTGGCGGGGTATCTGCGCGGTGACAGGGGCTTTCTCGCGGGTCAGTCTTTCGGGTCCGTCTTGTCGTCGTCCTTCTTCGGAGGCAGGACGTTTTCCATGTCCTGGATGTTGTGCAGCTTCAGCCAGGCGGCCGCCTGTTCGTGGTCGGCCACCCAGAGGTAATCGGCCCGTTCGTCCTTGGGGACGTCGCAGGCGTACTGCATCAGGAGCTTCTTGTCGATCGAGCCCTGCTTGGTGTCCAGCACGGGGTGTTTCTCCTGCGGCCAGGGGATGATCTGGTACTTCCCGTCCTTGAGACGCCACGCCATCCACTTCATGTCCAGCAGTTCTTCCGGAGCGCGGGGGTGGATCAGAATGCCTTTGGAGCGGTCGACCTGCTTGAGTGTCACGGGCGTCTTGGCGGTGGCGTAGGTGTCTTTGGGCACGCGGAGTTCCATCGCCTTATCGATGTGCAGGGCGATGTAATCCCACACGCGCAGGACGCTCATTTTGCCCTCGGGGACGGGCTTGCCCCAGCCCTTGCTGCCGTGCTTGTCGGCGTAGTTGCCGTGCCCCACGCCGTGCAGGACGACCTGGTGGGTCAGCCAGTTGGTATTGTGGTGGTAGTTCAGCAGGCTCGGGCGGACGTGGCGGTACCACGTGCCGGACCATTCGTCCTGGCCGTTGATGGCCACGTGCAGGACCGACTCGTCCTTGACCTTCGACCAGTCCTTCATCGGCCAGCTTGGCGTCTCGGCGTGATAGGAGATCGACGAGATCACTCGCTTGGGGAACCACCAGGTGGTGCGGAAGGGGAACCGCCCGCGCGAGGACTTTCCGAACGTGATCCAGGGGGCGTGGCGGTAGGTCTCGATGCCGGTCTTTTCGGCGACCAGGTCGAGCACGTCGGCGAAGGCTTCGTTGGCGTCCTTGGGCGGGTTGGTCCGCTCGACGATGCTGCCGTCGAAGTTTCGGAGGTAGACGATGCCGATCTGGTGTTTGGCAGCCACCTTGCGGACGGCGTCGTGCTCTGCGGCGTTCTTGGAGTCGGTGTTATTGGGAATCAGGAACACGGCGCGGAGCTTCTTGACCTTTGGCGGCGTCCAGACCAGCACGTGGGCCTGGGGCCGTTTCTGCATCCGGCTGGCGTGTTTCCAGCCCTTGTACATCTCGGGCTTGAGCTTGAAGCCCACCGGCCATTTCGGCAACTCGGCGAGGGACTTGTCTTCCTCGGCCTTCTCGGCATCGGCGGCCCAGCCGGCTGAGACAGCCAGCGCAAGAATCAACAGTCCAGCGATTCGTCCTGCACGGTATTCCATGATGCTCTCCTTGAGCTGCGTGTACGCTTACAATAGCTTCAACTCACCAGATGGCGGCGTGTTCCTGTTCTTCAGTGTACATCCGCCGGCCCCTGTCGCCAGCCGTCGTCGACACCGGCGCGAGGGAGCTGTTCAAGCTCTGCCAGCAGGGCAGACTCGACGGCGCGAACAGCCCCCACGGCTGAGACGAACACACCTCGGCTACAGATCCTCTTCCTTGCCCGGGGCGAGCTCGTTGAGGATGCGCCGGGCGCCTTCGACGTCCTCGACGCAGACCAGTTGGGTGTCGTCCCTGACGTCGCGATCGTGCCACTCCACCACGATCGTGCCACGGGCTTCCCGGAAGCGTAAAGGGCGACACGCTGGGCGGGAAACGCTCAGAGCCGCAGCGGGTATGGACGAGCGTTTTGACCTGAAGCCCGTGATTGACCAACGGGTGCCGAGAGACGGCAATCATCGCATGGGCCTGCGCGTCGCATGAGCATCCTGCCCATGGTCTGTTGTATTCTTCCCTTCGGCGTTGCGCCCGCAACAAGTTGCGAGCCCTACGGCGATCGCGTCGCATGGGCTTCCAGCC
>CAZFPT010000201.1:0-5581 GCA_964521005.1 uncultured Planctomycetaceae bacterium
ACCACTTGTCGCTTGTCGCGATTCGCTTGTCGCTGCTTTTCACTTCTCTACCCCCTCCTGTCGCGAAGCTCCAGATGGAGCTTCAACTTCGTTTCACCGCGTGTCGCGATTCGCGTGTCGCTCGATACCTGGAGGGTGCCCCCGATTCACATCGAACACTGAAACGTCCGAATGCGGCGATTGTCGTTGACAGATCGCACGTCTCTGCACGAACATAGCAGTAGTGTCGCTTGCCTCGGCGACATGACCTTTCTGCCGTATTTGAAGCAACCTGCCGGCAAGGAATTTACCAATGCCGATGTCCCGGACATTCTTGCTGGTCGCATGGGGAGCGGCCAGCGTCCTGCTCGCCGGCGCGGCCGACGCCCGCGCCCAGCAACAGGACCCCAACGGCGAGAGCGTCACGCGAGTGCTCCTGCTGAACTCCTACAGCCAGGCGTACGAATGGACCGCCAACATGGTCGCCGGGGCGAAGGATGCCTTCGAGCAACGCGACCCGAACCTGCTGCTGTACATCGAGTACATGGACTCCAAGCGTTTCTGGGACGGGCAGGACGGCGTCTTCGCGCGGGAGCTGGCGGCGATGTACAAACGCAAGTACGCCGACTACCAGCCTGACGTGATCGTCTCGACCGATGACAACGCCTTCCAGTTCCTTCTGCGTCGGCGGGATGAGCTGTTCCCCGGCACGCCGGTGGTGTTCTGCGGGGTCAACAGCTTCGATCGCTCAATGATCCGCGGCGTCTCCGGCGTGACCGGGGTGGTGGAGAAGCTCGACCAGAAGGCCACCATCGACCTGGCACTGCAGCTGAGCCCCAACGCCAAACGCGTCGCCGTCGTTACCGACACCTCTCCAACGGGTCTGGAGAATCTCGCGTATCTCAAGGAACTGGCGCCGCTCTACGCCGACACGGCGCCGCTGGTGTTTTTGGATCCGGACGGGGACGGGCTGATGCTCGATGAGCTCCTCCGGCAGCTTCGGGCCCTTCCCGAGGACACCGTGGTGCTGTACATGGATTTCTTCCGCCAGCGCGACGGAAGTTACCTGGACCCTGCCGACACGATCGCCACCGTTTCGCGCGTGAGCCCGGCCCCGGTGTACTCGATGGGCAGCCACTATCTCGGCAAGGGGATTGTGGGCGGCAGGATCACCCGGGCGTACGACCAGGCGCACATCGCGGCGACCATGGCCGGGCGAATCCTCGATGGCGAGAAGGCCGAGGACATCCCCGTGATGTGGGAGGGCGCCAACCGCACCATGTTCGACGCCCGCCAGTTGCAGCGGTTCGGGATTCCCCTCTCGCGCCTGCCGGCAGACAGCACGGTGCTCTATCGCACGCCATCATTCTATGAGGAAAACCGCGTGCTGGCCTGGACGGTGGCGTCGGTGGTGGCCGTCCTGCTGGCGCTGATCACGCTGATGGGCGTCAACATCCGTCAGCGGAAACGGGCGGAGGAGACACTCCGCGACAGCGAGCAGCGCCTTCGGCTGCTGTTCGATTCTGCCTCGGCGGGCATCGCCCAGGTCACGCCGGACGGACAGCTTCTCATGGTCAACCACGCCCTGGCCGGGATGCTGGGCTACAGCGAGGAGGAGTTGCTGAAGAAGAACTTCCGCGAGATCACGCTCACCGAGGACCTTGTGAAGGAAGAGCCTTCCATTGCGCGTGTACTGGCTGGCGAGATCGACACCTACCAGATCGAGAAACGATACATACACCGCGACGGCGGCGTGTTCTGGGTGCTGATGAGCTCAGCCGTCGTGCGGAACGAGGACGGAACCCCTCGCTACGCGATCTGCGTGGTCAACGACCAGACCGAAACCCGTCGCCTGCAGGCGGATCTGATCCAGTCGCAGAAGATGGAGGCCATCGGACGGCTCGCCGGCGGGGTGGCCCACGACTTCAACAACAAGCTCCAGTCCATCCTGGGCTACTCCGAGCTGCTTCTGGAACGCATGGACGAGAACCACGAGTTCCGCGACGACGTTCGAGAAATCCGCACCGCCGCTCAGAGATCGGCCGAGCTGACCGCCCAACTGCTGGCCTTTGCCCGTCGCCAGACGGTGGCCCCGCGCATCCTGGACATCAACCAGACCATCGAGGGCATGCTCCGAATGCTCAAACGCCTCATCGGCGAGGATATCGACCTGCTCTGGAAGCCGGACGGCCAGGGGCCCGTGCGGATCGACCCCACCCAGCTGGATCAGATCCTGGCGAATCTCGTTGTCAACGCCCGCGACGCCCTCACCAGCGGCGGCAAGATCACCATCGAAACGGGCAACGTCGAGATCGACCGCGAATACTGCGCCTCCAACCCCGAAGCAACACCCGGAGAGTATGTGCTCCTGGCCGTCAGCGACAACGGGCCGGGCATGGACGCCGAGACGCTGTCGAACATCTTCGAGCCGTTCTTCACCACCAAAAAACCCAACCAGGGCACGGGCCTGGGGCTGGCGACGGTGTACGGCATCGTCAAGCAGAACAGCGGTTTCATCGACGTTTACAGCGAGCCCGGCGAAGGAACCACATTCAAGATCTACCTGCCGCGCCAGGAACAGTCCCCCGAGACGAAACAAACCCAGAGCGAGGACGACGATACGCTGCCCCATCGCGGCCATGAGACGATCCTATTCGTCGAGGACGAGCCGGCCATCCTGCAGCTGGGCAAGACCATGCTCGACCAGCTCGGCTACGACGTCCTGACCGCGAAGACACCCCACGAAGCGATCGAACTGACCCGCAAGATCGGCCGACCGATCGACCTGCTGATTACCGACGTGGTCATGCCCGGGATGAACGGCAAGGACCTCTCCGAGCGACTCCGGGAACGCTACCCCGACCTCAGCCGGCTGTTCGTTTCGGGCTACACCGCCAACGTCATCGCCCATCGCGGAGTGCTCGACGACGGCGTCCACTTCATGCAGAAACCCTTCACCCACGCCGACCTCGCCGCCAAGACGCGCGAAGCCCTCGACGAGGGGTAGAGCGAACATCACCGGCGACGACGCGGGCGGGCCGATTCAGGTGTACAGGAACTGCGCGGTCACCACGCCGCCGTAGTCGGTCACCAGGCGCACCCAGTGGGCGCTGAAGCCGGCCGGGAAAACGTGCCAGACATACCCGTTCTCGCCGGTCTCCAGCGACTCGTAGGGTTGGAACTGTCCCTGGCCCATGAAATCCACCTGGATATCCACGCGGCAGCCCCGTCCGCCATCGTGATGTACGTGGAGGCATTTCTGGTCGAACCCGGTCATCAGGTATGGGTCGGAGGGTTCCTCGGCCTCGACGGTCGTCTCCCACCACGGGCCGCCCCAGCCGCTGGGCTTGCCCCAGCTCCACAGGTCGTCGGTCTTGCCCAGCCAGAGGTTCGCCTGGGGCTGACCGACGAAGATGTTGGAATCGTGGATCGGGGTGGTCTGGTCGCCCGCCATTACCAGCAGGCCGTTCCAGCTGCAGTAATCGCCGATGATCCGCAGATGCGAGCAGACCGGACGAACGCCCCAGACGCTGTTGGCGTACGTCATCGCCGGCAGCTCGTAGAACATCCCGCCGGCGTTCATCATCCACCGCTCGGACTCCACCTCGCGGATGCGGGGCCATTCGGTGGTCCATGCGTGGTCCTGGGTGTGGGTGGCCTTGGGCAGGCGATAGTTCCGCCAGCCGGTCTCGGGGAGATAGACCTTCAGCAGCGTCGAGGCGCGATCCTGCCCGACGGTGAAAATCGCCTCGCCCAGGTCGCCGGCGTCCCGCCCGGTGGCGGTGTTGAACTGCGTCTTGGCCAGCACCGTCCAGTTGGACCCGTCCCACTCGGCCAGCCGCCCGTCGCTGTAGCCACGGTCGAAGTCGCTGCCGTAGTAGCTGTTGTTGCAGACCACCACCCGGCCGTGCGCGGTGAAGGCGTCCTTGAAGTGGGGACGACACTTCTCGCCCATCGCCAGGTCCTTCTTGAGATCCGCCAGGACGGTCGTCTCCAGGGTGTTCACGTCAGCCTCGACGAACTCGCCCTCCATGCCCAGGAAGTAAACCTTGTTCTCCGGGTCGGTGAGGTGCTCGCAGGTGGCGGTGAGGCGGATGTCCACGAGCGTCTCGAAGGTGCGGACGTTGCCGTCGACGTCAATCACGTGCGGGCCGATGATGCACTGGTTGGTCGCGGCGTGAATCATTCGGTTGGCGTAGGTTCCGACCACGCTGGCCTGGTGCTTCTCGATGGACAGATCGTCGTCGATCACGAACAGCCCCGTCCCCGATCCGGTGTGGGACTTGTGGGCGACGTACGTGACCATCCAGAGCTTCTGGGCCCAGGGCATCAGGGCGCCGATGCCGGTTTCGCTGCGTTGCGGGGCGTGGCCGGCCTTGACGGCCAGGTGCGGAAACACACCGCTGATGTTGGGGCTGGTAAACGTGGACTTCGTCTCGTCGCTGTGCATCGTCTGCTCCGTTGCTTGCTTGGGGTAGGAAGGTCGGCCGATTCCGGCAAGGCAGTGGTTTACACGAGAGCGACGATCAAATCAACCTGACTTCGTCTTTCTACTGCAGCAGCAGCAGGCTCAGGGCCATGATCGCCATCCCCGCCAGCAGGCCGTAGAGCGAGTCGTGCCCTTTCCCGTACGCCCGGGAGGTGGGCAGCAGTTCGTCCAGGGAGATGTAGACCATGATCCCGGCCACCGCACCGAACAGCGTACCCATGATTCCGGGGCCGAGGATGGCCCGCAGCGCGAGATAGCCGATCACCGCTCCGACCGGCTCGGCCAGGCCCGAAAGCAGCGAGTAGAGAAACGCCCGCCGCTTGTTGCCCGTGGCGAAGTAGATCGGCACAGACACGCTGATGCCCTCCGGAATGTTGTGCAGCGCCACCGCGATGGCGATGGCCAGCCCGACCGTCGGGTCGTCGAGGGTGGCCATGAAGGTCGCCAGGCCCTCGGGGAAGTTGTGGATCGCGATCGCCAGGGCGGTGAACAACCCCATGCGATGGAGGTTCTCGGGGGTGGCTTCCTGGAGTTCCTGGGGGGTCGCGCCGGCGTGGACGGCGTCCACCTGCTTCCTTCCGCGAATCTCGTGGGGGTTCTCAGCCGAGGGAATGAACCGGTCGATCACCAGGATCAGCACGATTCCTCCGAAGAACGCCGCTGCGGCGTACCAGTTACCGGCGGCCTGGCCATTTCCCTCGGAGAGGCTTTCCACGGCCTTGGGGAGAATCTCCACAAACGAGACGTAGAGCATCACGCCGGCGGAGAACCCCGTCGCCACCGAGAGGAAGCGATAGTTGGTCTTGCTGGCGAAGAAGGCGATCGCGCTGCCTACCCCGGTGGACAGGCCCGCGAATGTCGTCAAACCCAATGCCAGCCAGAAGTTCTCCATCATTGCTCCCGTACCGCGATCTGCCCGCACAGTGAAACCCGCTCCGATGCCGCAGGCTAGCAGATCGCCGCCCGGGCTGCAAAGATCTACCGATCAGAAGCGGATTTTCGTCGTCGGTTTGAGTTCGGGGAAAAGCAGTCTCAGGTTCGACGGTGCAAGCATCGATTCCGGCACGAACATCGCCCGCAAAAACCTGCAGGCAGGTGTCTGGTCCACTCTAG
>CAZFPT010000202.1:0-5555 GCA_964521005.1 uncultured Planctomycetaceae bacterium
GCTGAGTCTGCTGGCCATCGGCGGACTGGCTGTGCTGCGTCGCAAGCGTCGCAAGTAGAAGGTGAATACCATACCTGTCCTCAGCAGGGCGGGATCAACCCTTGGCGGGGACGACCGGGCCAGGCCCGGCCGTCCCCGCTTCTTTGTGCGCAGCAAGGGCCCAGGCGCCTACAATGGCCCGTCAACCAAAAGGAGCTGTCCATGAGAATTTCGTCTTGTCTGTTGTTCTGCGCAGTCGCCTCGGTCTGCGTGAGCGGCTGTCAGAATGCCCCCAGTGAGCCGAACGAGCCGATCGTCGACCCGGCAGCTGATGGCCTCCTGAAGGCCCCTGCGGACGCCACAGCCTTCGGCGGACATCATTACAAGGTCTACGACGAGGAGAACGTGTCATGGCACGAGGCGAAGAAACGCTGCGAGAAGCTCGGAGGCCATCTCGCGACGGTTGGCGACGCGAAGGAGCACGCCTTCCTCGCCGAGCTGGCGGACGGACGGTTTCTCTATCTCGGAGCGACCGACGAGAAGGAAGAGGGCCAGTGGGTCTGGGTGGACGGGACCGAGTGGGACTTCACCGCCTGGGTCGGCGGCCAACCCAACAACTCGTACGGGTCGGAGCACTATCTGTCCACCTTCGAGGGGGGCGACTGGAACGACGCGGCTGTGGAAGGCGACGACTGGTGGTCGCCCAGCGGCTACATCTGTGAATGGTCTGACTGATCGCTGGGCTGGCCGTCTTGCTTCCTTGACCGGGAAATCTCGCGTCATGCGCCAACGGTGCGGCGGGGAACCTTTTACGCAATCCGGGAGGGCAATTTCGCCACGGATGGCCAGAAATGCGCTCGCTCAGCATCCGGTGCGACGATATTTCATCAAAACCGGGCATTCCAGGCCCGGAACTCTCTTGAATACGTGGGGTTGTGTGGGTAAGAGCTAAGCAGGTGGTGCGACCTGACAACGTGCCTCAGCCATCTCGGGGGTCCGCAGATGTACTGGGATCTGAAGCAAAACGAAAATTCGTGGGTCGAACCTGAAGCCGGGTATGTACGTGATATACCCCGCAGGCTGAAAGACTGGGCCCGTGAGGCCGATGGATTGTATACTTCTTTGGGGGCATCTCGCGCTCAACGAGGAGCATGACGGGAGAGATGCCATGAGTAAACTGACGAAGATAGCCATTCTGATGCCGCCTGCGCTGGTCAACAGTGCAAAGACGATCCGTGGGATCTGTGACTACGCCCGCCCGGGCAAGCCATGGACCTTCCGGTTCGGACGAGATGCATCCAATGCCGCCGACGCCATCCAGTGGGGCGCCGACGGGATCATCGCCTACGTGAACAACCAGGACGAACTCGAGGCGATGGTCGAGTTGGGCATTCCGGTGGTGACGGTCAACGAGCATGGCCGCCATCCTGCCGCTGCCTGCGTGACGTACGACAACCGCGAAGCCGGTCGGTTGGCGGCACGTCACCTGCTGGACAGGGGATTCGAGCAGTTCGGGTTTGCCGCGGCTGCGGGGAACCTGGTCAGCGACCTTCGCCTGCAGGGGTTCCGCGGGGAGCTCCGCCGCCACGGGAAGGACTGTCTCATCACCGCTCTGGACGACGCGACGGTGTTGAGCGGCATTCCCAAACCGTGGGCCCAGCTGGACCGTCAGGGTGTGGAATGGTTGCTCTCGCTGCCACGACCGGTGGGAATTCTCGCCTGGCGCGACCTGACCGCCCAGGGGCTCACCGAAGCCTGCATCCAGGCGGACCTCTCCGTTCCCGGGGACGTGTCCATCGTCGGGATCGACAACGACGAGACCTTCTGCGAGATGGGTACGCCCACGATCTCCTCGGTCGAGTTGCCCTTCCGACGCGTCGGCAAGCGGGCTGCCCGAGCGCTGGATCGCATGCTCAACGGCGAGGACCCGCCCCAGAAGCCTCTGCTGATTCAACCGCCGCACGTGGTCGCCCGGCAGAGCACGGACGTGGTCGCCGTCGAGGACGAGGCGATCTCCGCGGCGATGGAGTTCATCCGTGAGAACGCGGATCAGCCCATCAGCGTCAAGGAGGTCATCGAGGCGGCCCAGGTGTCGCGCCGGTCGCTGGAGAACCGCTTCAAGAAGATCACCGGCCACACGCCTCTGGAGGAGATCCATCGCGTGCGGATCGAGCTGGGCAAGCAGTATCTCTCGCGCACGGACATGACGGTCAGCGAGGTTGCCGCCGCCAGCGGGTTCCGCTCGGCCAAGCGATTCAGCGCCGTCTTCCAGAAGCTCACCGGGCTCAAGCCCAGCGAGTATCGCCAGCAGACGCACCTGCTCTAGCAACCCGTTGCTGAGCTGCTTTTGCTGCGATTGGCCTCCCGCTCACAGCGGGAGGCCCTGCCGGGGGGTTATCTCTGTCGCTGGTCCACGATGAGGCTGGCGGTAACCACGCGGAAACCCTTGCCTTCTTTCGCCTTTGAGCTCAGCTCCAGGACGTTCGTCGCCTTGAGATCGGCTGGGTCCACCGGCAGATCCATCACGAACGGCCTGGCGTGGATCTTGACGGCCTGACCGTTGAGCACCGGCTGGGCCTCTTGGATGGATCCTTCCAGCACCAGTCGAAGGACGGCCTTCTCCGCGCCGGCAGCGAAGGCGGCTGGCATGTTGATGGTGAACCGGTGGTGTTCCCCGGGCTTGACGTTCACCAGCGGACCCTCGGCCGCGAAGAACTGTTCGCGCTTCCACTGAACATCGCTCTTGGGTTTGCCTGCCAGCGCAAAGACCAGCCTCACAGCCTGTCGGCCGCCGACGACCTGCGACAGCTTCGCCGCCCGTTTGTCGGCGATCGGGACCTTCTCCGTTCGGATATCCAGTTGTCCGCCCTTGGGGGCCTGCTGCAGGTGCCCGCGGATGACGTGGGCGAACGTCGTACCGTCGGGCGCCTCGACCGTCAGGTTCACCTGCCGGGCGTCTTTGGCGTCGTTGAACACCACCACGACCAACTCGCCGGTGTCCTCATTCAGGCTCGCCACCGGCCAAACGTCGCGATCGTCGCTGCCGGTTCGCATCAGTCGGCCTCGAAGGTTCTTGAGGAACTTCAGAGCGGTCTTCTCCCCGTGGCCGACGTGATGGGACGTCCGCGAGCCGCTCTTGGCGGGCGCATGGTAGATCAGTTCCAGTACGTCGCGCAGCAGGTAGGTGGCTGATCCCCATTGCTTTGCCAGGCCGGTGCGCTTCTCGCCCCCGGCCAGCCCATGGACGGCCGGGTCGAGATGGCCGGCGGTCTCGGTGTTGTAGCCCTTCAGCCATTTGTCGTACTTGCTCATCGAGTACGCGCAGGCGACCTCGTACCACACCGGCACCCAGCGCGAGTTGATCCCGTAGTGGTGCTCGGTCACGCCGTCCATGTATTTGTGGGCCTTGTCGATCACCGGGACGTACAGCTCGGTGAACGCCTTCCAGTCGCCGTGCGAGAAGCCGAAATCCCAGCCGCCCAGCACCTGCACCTTCGGGTTGGTTTCCTTGATCGCCTTGGCGTAGGGCAGGAACATCCAGAGGTAGAAATCGCGGTTCTGCCGGCCTGACCAGAACCCCACCTGCGTCGGGTCCCAGATGCCCCACTGCTCGACGACGGTAAACGTCTGCTCCTTGCGGTTGGTGAAGTACCAGCCCTTCGGAGAATGGCCGCCGAACGTGTCGCCCACCTCCAGGCCCTCGGGAATCTCCACGCCGTAGTAGAGCTTGCCGTCCTCCCCCCTGGCCCAGCGGTTGCGCCATCGCAGATGCTCCAGCGGCTTGTCCCACCCCTTGATGGTCACCTTTCCGCCGGGCTTCCTGCCTTCGGTTTCGTACCACTTGGGATGATACACGTTCCGCCCCGACCCGTGTGAGCGCGACGCCCAGTTCAGGTAGGGCTCGTTCCAGAACTCCGCGTAGCCGGGCCAATTGGCGTCCTTGCATCTCCGCGCGTACGCCTGGCCGATCCGGCGGAACTTCTCCTCGTAGTTCTTCGTCTTGAGCACGCTGGGCGGTGCGTAGCGGTCGCCGGGGCAGTCGATGACCACCGAGAGCTTCCTGTAGAGCGGTTTGACCTCCCCGTCCCGCCCGATCGCGGCGCACGCGCTGCCGGGCGAGAAGTGAATCTGGCGGATGCACTCGATGCCGTACTCCTCGATGGCCTGCTCGGTGAGCTTGAAGGCGTGCACGCCGAACAGCCCGCGAGGAATCTGCGATTGGCCGTTGACCTCGATAAACCCGCCCACGCTTACCTTGGCTTCGGGCGTGTCGGGCTGCGCGTCCGACTGTCCCGACTCAGCGCCCTGGGCGAAGCAGCACGTCGTCATCGCCAGGAACGCCAGAAATGACACAACCCTGGGGGTTGTGCGATTCGCGATCTTGCGTCTCATTACGGTTCTCCATTCGGGGCGGGGTTACTCTTCCACCTTGTTGAGCGACTCCAGGGCCTGTTTCGCCTCGGCGGCGACGGCGTCGCTCTTGTCCTTCGTTGCCTTCCGCAGCGCATCGCGGATGTTCTCGTCGTCCTGCCCGATCCTACCCAGCGCTTCGGCGGCGGCCTGGCGGGCGTCGGCGTAGCCATGGCTGGTGAGTACGCCGACCAGTTCGTCGGTGGCGGCTTCGGCGGGCGGGCCGATCTTGCCCAGGCAACGGGCAGCCAATGCGGTAAACCACTGGTCGATCCCGTCGGTGAGTTGCTTTTCGTACAGGGGGACCGCTGCCTTGGCGGCCGGTCCCATCGTGGCGACGGCCTCCATCAGGGCCCAGGTCTTCTTCTTGTCCTTGCTGTTCTTCCATCTGCGGATGACCATATTCACCGCCTCGGGACCGAGGTCTCCCAAGGCCTTGCCAGCCTGCTCACATTCTGAAACGCGGCTGAGCAGGGCGGGGGCAGCTTCGATGGCGTCAGGACCCACGCCGCCGATGGCTTCGGCGAGATAGTGTGCGGCGAAGGTGTCCGCCTGCTTGAATTCCCGCACCATCGCGGGGACGGCCGGCGCGGCGTGAGAGCCCATCTTCGACAGCGCCCAGCCGATCCACACCATGCGCTCGCTGTCCGCGTCGTCCATGGCGGCGACCAGGTCGGGGACGACGGCAGCGGCGGCTGGGCCCATTCGTCCGGCGGCTTCGGCGGCGTAGAGCGGCGTCCAGTAATCGTCCGATCGCAGCGCCTTGCCGATGGCGTCGGTCGCCTTGGGCCCGATCTTCGCCAGCGCGCGGGCGGCGGCTTTGCGGACGTCCCAGTAGGGGTCGCTCAGGCGCCTGGCGATCTGGTCGGCTGCCGGGGCGGCGTCGGCTCCCATTTCCCCCAGCGATTCGACGGCGTGGACGCGCGTCTTGACGTCGTCGGAGGAAAGCTTCTCCGTCCAGCTCTCCAGGTCGTTTGCCTCGGCGCCGGCATGCAGCGCGCACAGAAGAATCACGCTCGTACCGGCCAACCACATTGTTCGCTTCATGAGTGTCATGATGTGTCCTCTCTGCTTCGGTTCACGTCGGTCCTTCCCCTTGTGCAACACACTCAGGATAGCGGGTTCCGCACGAACCGGCCATACCCTGCTCTGCCGCGGCGTTGGGA
>CAZFPT010000203.1:0-5536 GCA_964521005.1 uncultured Planctomycetaceae bacterium
GAATGAAACGCACGCACAATCTCACGTTGACGGCGGTCTGCCTGTTGGCGGCCCTGTCCGTTGCACGGTCGGCAGACAGGCCCGGGCCCGTGAAGGTCACCGAGGCCACCATCACCCACAAGATGGAGGTCGCCCCGCTGGAGGAAGAAAGCCTCTATCCGCTGCGCAGCAAGGGCAGGCCGCGCGATTTCCACGAGCGGACCATCGACGCCAACGCCAAGCTTGTGACACTCAACAACGGTCTGGTCGAGGTAAAGATTCTGCCCACCCTCGGAATGCGGGTGCTCAACGCGGTGGACCTCAAGACGGGTCTGAGCTTCTCGGGCACGGGCGATCCGCGTCAGTATGAGAAGGACGTCTGGCGGGACATCATCGGCTGGACCGCCGGCTACCAGGAGCTGAGCTTCCCGTATTTCGAGCACGGAATGGGCGTGCGCCAGTCGGCGGGGTACCGCATCATCGAGCGGGACGACGGCAGCGTGACCGTGGCAATGAACATGCGTTTCACCGAGCACCAGCATCGCCGGCACATGGCCCGTTACGGGCGATACTCCCAGCGCCACGCGTCGGTGTGGGTTACGCTTCGCCCCGGGCAGAGCGCTTACACGGCGACGTATCGTGTTGACAACCCCAACCCGCTGCCGCGAAGCCCGCGGGCGTGGACCAACATCCTCTTGGAGGCCGAGAAGTACGACGGCGAGCACATTCTCTTCCCGGCCGGCTTCATCATGCCCCACAACGGTGGCTGGGCCAAACCCTTCTACGCCAAAGGCGGCGAGCAGGCGTGGCAGGGCGTCTCGCATTTCGCGCTCTACCCGGAGCAGGAGTACTGCGGGGTCTACTCGCCGAAACGCGACAACAACTGCCTCATCATCCGCCCGGGGGACACTGCTCCGGGGATGAAGCTCTACACCCAACGCGGTGAGGGGGGCTTCCTGGAACTGTGGACCGGCAGCACGACGCTGTTCGAGTATCCCGGCGAGCTGACGCCCGGATATATCCCTGCCGAGTACACGCTGACGTTCTACAACGTCCAGGGCATCGGGCGCGTGGACTTCGCCAACGAGTTCATCGCCGCGGCAGAACATGAGGAGAAGGTCACACTCATCGCTCCGCGCGACGCGAAGGCAACGGTGACCGACGCCAACGGCAAGACGCTCGGTGAGGGGCCCGTCGGCCCGCACACCCCGCTGACGGTGGACAAAGCCAAAGCGATGACCGTCAAGCTCGACGGCCAAATCGTCGCGCAGCTGAGCTGGCCGAAGACGTTCAACGACCCGCGAGGCCGGCACGGGAAGGTCAAAGCGTTGGGCGGCAAGTTCCGCATCGAACTGGAGGAGATCTCCAACCACCGCGGGGCGCCGCGCATCTGGCACGCCATCCGCGAAGCGAAGAAAACGCTCAAAGCCGGCAAGGCCCCGGACACGGAATACGCCCTGTCGATCGCCCGCGGGTGCTACCGCTACGGGCACTTCGAGAAGGCCTTGGCGCTGGCGAAACTGGCAGACCCCCACAGCGAGCAGACCGATCTGCTCGAAGGGCTCATCGCCTGGGAGCGCGGGGAGACGGTGGACTTCGGCTCGGCCGGCGTGGACTCGTACTACCACCGCGCGCTGCTGGCGCTGCAGGAGGGCCGGAAGGACAAAGCCATTGCGTGGGTTCGCAGGCTCATCGATAAGCGCCCGACGGTGTACCGCCCGCGGCTGGCGGTGGCATATTGGACCAAGGACACCAAGCTGGCCGCCAAGCTGGCGGAGGCGAACCCGGCTTCGCCCGAGGCGCAGCTGGTGCTGTCGCTGCTGGGCGACAAGTCGGCCGACAAGGCGATCAAGGCGCTGCTGGCTGACAACCCCGGCGCGACCGAGCAGGTCGACGCCTTCCGGGCAGCCATCACAAAAGGACAGTGGCAGCACGTGAAGCGCTACAAGCCCCTGCTACCGGAGGAGAAGTAGGCTCCACCAACCCGGGCCGGGACGCTCCCCGCGTCAGTTGGGCGGATCGCTTCGCCATGGTTGCTCCCGGTGCGGTGGAAAAGCTACATTGTACGGAACAACCCCCGCAGCTGCGACGTTACAGCACCAGCTGATCGGGCGATCTGCGCAGAAGAAACGGCGCCCCCCATTCATCGATGACCCAATGAACCTGGAACCGTTCCAGTAAGGGGGGCGCCGTCCGATATTCTCGCTCGGGCTCGGCGCGCACCTCGGGCGGGACGATGTTCCCGGATGTTCTCTTCAACGGGACGTGCAGCCGCCGGAAGGTGGCCCGTCAGCCTGCTTCACTCTCTCAGACGCGCGGGCAACGCGGAGGTTCCCGAGGCGGCGAATTCCACTTCTCGCGCGTCAGTGGTGTCGAACGACTACCCGCTTCTGCCCGCCTTGTCCGCCTCGCCGGCCAATGCGTTGGATCGTTTGCGGTTCTTCTTCATCTGTGCGACGGTCGCAGCCTTCTTGCGGGCAGCGCCCGAGCCGGTATGCGTGCCGCGATATTCCTTGCGGCGTTTGGCGGCAGAGAGGCGTTTTTTGGCGGCGGGGACCTCCTCGGCGTACTGGGGCAGCCAGCGTGCCTGGGCGATGAGCATCTCGTCGGTCATCTGGTCGATCTCGATGGGATCCAGGACAGCCCCGGTCAGCGGGTCCATCATCATCGCCTGCTTGAGGAGCTTCACGTCGCCGTGGATCGCCGCCTCCACCGCCAGGCGTTGCACGCTGATGCTCGCGTTGCAGACGGCTGCACAGCCCAGGGGCAGGTCGCCCACTTCCGGCACGGAGATGCCATTGCGGTCGACGTAGCAGGGCACCTCGACGATGGCGTCGTCGGGGAGGTTGGTGATGGATCCGTCGTTGGGCACGTTGAAATGGCCGCGATAAATCCGGCCGGTTTCCAGCGATTCGATGATGTAGCTGCCATGCTCCTGGCTGCGGGTTTCGGGGTCGATCGGCTTGTCGTCCTGCGTCAGCCAGTTGGGGAAGTCGGTCTTGAACCAGTTGCGTCCCTCGGTGCACACGCGCAGATAGCCTCCCGTCTCGCCGTGGATCCAGTCGCGCGTGTCGATCCATCGCTCGATCTGTTCGGGGCGCTTGCGGTACCAGGGGACGTACTCGCTGAGGTGGCCGTTGCTTTCGGTGCTGTAGTAGCCGAAGCGGCGGAGCATGTCGATGCGGACCTTCTCGGTCTGCGAGTAGACCGGGTGTTTCTCAAAGCCTTCCAGAAGGGCGTCGGTCCAGTCGATCTCGTCGTAGATCACCTGCACGTACCAGGTCTGGTGGTTGATCCCGGCGCAGATGATGTCCACCTCGTCGGTGTCGACCGGCGTGTACCCCTGCGAGCCGGGCTTCTTGCCCTTGTTGATCAGCAGTTCGATGACCTCGGCGATCTGCCGATGGCCTGCTTGCACGCCGTGGCAGAGCCCCACCGTAGGCACGCCGCCGTAGGCGTTGGCAGCCCAGGTGTTCATGGCGTTGGGGTTGGCGTAGTTCAGCAGCATGCACTCGTCGCGGGCCACCTCGCGGATGTCCTGGCAGAAGTTGAGAACCTGCGGGATGTTCCGCTGGCCGTACATGATGCCGCCGGCGCAGAGGGTATCGCCCACGCACTGGTCCAGGCCGTACTTCAGCGGCAGGTCGATATCCAGCTTGAACGCGTCGAGCCCGCCGATTCGCGTGCAGTTGATGACGTAGTCCGCCCCTTCGAGGGACTTTCGCCGCTGGAGGGATGTCTCCAGCGTCGCCGGCAGATGGTTGGCGTCGATGTCCTTCTGGATCAGCTGGGCGACCATATCGAGGTTGCGCTCGTTGATGTCGTGCAGGGCAAAGACGCTGTCGTGCAGCTCGGGGACCGTCAGGACATCGCGGACCAATCCGCGGCAGAACCCGACGCTGCCGGCTCCGATGAATGCAATTTTCGTGGGCATGGTGACCTCAAGTGGTAAGGGGCATTGAGTACTGATTGTATTCGTGTCAAGCCGCCGATGACAAGGTTGTGGAACCCTCACCTGCGAAGTGGGTACAATACGAGGAAAGCGTTCGCATGAGCAACAGGAACTTGACGGAGGCAAGACCTGGGCTCAGGATGTGTCGTAGTGACCAACCGCATGTGTACCAGGCAAGATGACAAGGTGGAAGACCCGATGTCAGAAGAGACTCGCGAGACAGGCGTTTCGTTCCAGGATCCCCCCGTAAGGGAGGTCGTTCTTGGCGTTCAGTTCCGAAGGCTGGGAAAGCAGGCCGACAGAGTACTGACGGGGTTTTGGAAAGGTCTGGGCGATGAATGGCCGGACACCGATTTCGATCACGAGCTGACTGAGCAGTTTGAGACCTTCGATGGGCCGGGTAACGTCCTGCCGCGACTCAAGCTGCAGTTGTCGGCATCTCAGAGCGTGCGGATCCGAGCGAGAAACCAGGCCAAGACTCGCATGATCCAGATTCAGAGCAACCGCCTTCACTACAACTGGCTCGGCGAGAACGAACGAGAATACCCTCGCTATGAGACCATCGAGCCGGAGTTCCTGCGGATCTACAGTGATTTCTCGGAGTTCGTCGACAAACAGACAGACGGCTGCCTGACTCCGAATCAGTGGGAAGTCACCTATGCCAATCACATCGTCTGTGGCGATCTGTGGGAGCAGCCAGATGACTGGGGCGTTCTTCTCCCGACGCTGCTGGGCAGCGGGACGTCGCCAGCAGGCACACGCCTGGAAAGCCTGGGAGGTCATTGGCAATTCGAGATACCGGAGAAACGCGGCCGACTGCATGTGGAGTTGAGGCACATAGAGGTGGGCGACAAACCTCGGCTCGTTCTCAAGCTTACGGCCCGTGGGCCCTTCTCCGGTGGAGGTGGTGATCTGGATATTCGTCCTGGTCTGAGATTGGGTCATACGACGATAGTGGATTCATTCAGAGAGCTCCTTTCAAAAGAAGCGAGAGAACACTTCGGAGAAGAATCATGAGTCCCGTGGATATGGCAGTCGAGGCGTTTCCAAGTAGGTCTGTCAGCAACACAGACTCCGGGAATACTGACAGCATAGAAAGTGACTACTCATGCAACTTGGAGAAGTGGGATAACATCCTGGATCACGTTCTTGTTGAGTGGGGCCGAGATCCGTCTTCGCTGGGCGATGAGGACTTCTTTCCGCCATCTACTCAGGTAGTAGGGTTGGCTTGTGAATTAGCGCAGTATTTCAGAGACTCAGAGTCTCCAGCACCTTCCCGGGTTGTACCTGATGGAGATGGGGGAATAGCTTTTGAGTGGGATTCTGGTGAACTATCGTTGGCCCTTGAAATCGATGATGAGTTGAATGTGGAAGGGCTGACCTTCCAGAATCATCGCTTAGTCGATCGAGTCCGGATATGCATCGAGCCCTGATTGAGTCAACCTTGCCCAATGAGTGACGGTAGCGAACCAGTAGAAGACGAAGAGATTCTCTACAGACGAATCCAAAGAGAACACGGCAAGACCGGAGTGGTCAGCCCCCAAGCGTTCCGGCCCAACTCGCGTGACACGGATGGGCTTTCGTTGTATAGAAGCAAGTACTTAA
>CAZFPT010000204.1:0-5536 GCA_964521005.1 uncultured Planctomycetaceae bacterium
GGTTGCTGCTGCCTTGCCGCTGGGCCTATCCTTTAGTATGCTCTCGGCTTCGTTTGAGACCCCCAGGAGACAAACACGATGGCCCAGACGTTGACACACAAGATACTCGCCGACCACCTTCGCGAGGGCGAACTTGCCCCCGGCGGGGAGATCGGCATCCGCATCGACCAGACCCTCACGCAGGACGCCACCGGCACGACGGCCTTCCTGCTGCTGGAAGCGATGGAGATTCCCCGCGTCCGCACCGAGGTCTCGGTCAGCTACGTGGACCACAACATGGCCCAGTTCGGGCCCGAGAATCACACCGACCACATGTACCTCCAGTCGATCGCCACGAAGGTCGGGGCGTACCACTCCCGCCCGGGCAACGGCATCTGCCACCAGGTGCATCTCGAACGGTTCGCCCGTCCGGGCGCGACGCTGCTGGGGTCGGACTCCCACACCCCCACTGCCGGCGGGATGGGGTCGGTCGCCATCGGTGCCGGCGGGCTGGACGTCGCGGTGGCCATGGGTGGCGGAACCTTCTACACCCCCGCCCCGCGGGTGATCGGCGTGGAGCTCACCGGAAGCCTTCAGCCCTGGGTGGCCGCCAAGGACATCATCCTGCGTCTGCTGAGCGTGTTGAGCACGAAGGGCAACGTCGGCTGCATCGTGGAATACCACGGCCCGGGCGTCGCGTCACTGCCGGTGCCCGCCAGGTCGACCTGCACGAACATGGGAGCCGAACTCGGCGTGACCACCAGCGTTTTCCCTTCCGATGAGGTGACCGAGCAGTTCCTCGTCGCCCAGGGTCGCGCCGGTGCCTATCAGCCCCTCACCGCCGACGAGGGCGCCGCGTACGACCGCATCACCAAGCGTCTCCACGCCGAGAACGACGGGATGTATCTCGAAAACATCCGGGCGTTCTGTACGGACGTGGAAATGAGCGAGCCCGACGCGGAAGGCTACGTCGAGGTGAGCTTCGGGAAGGTCGTGATCGACCTGGACCAATTGGAGCCGATGATGGCTGCCCCGGGCAGTCCGGACAACATCCGCACCGTCCGCGAGGTCGCCGGCGAGACGGTCCGCCAGGTGGCGATCGGCTCGTGCACCAATTCCAGCTACCAGGACCTGATGCTCTGCGCGAGTGTGCTTAATGGCAGAACCGTGCATCCGAACATCGAACTGGGCATCGCGCCGGGCTCGCGGCAGGTGATGGAAATGATCGCCCGCTCGGGCGGGTTGGCCGACATTGTCTCGTCCGGTGCCCGCATTCTCGAAAGCGCCTGCGGGCCCTGCATCGGGCTGGGGTTCAGCCCCTCCGACGACGCGGTGAGTCTGCGGACGTTCAACCGCAACTTCTCCGGGCGAAGCGGAACGAAGAACGACAAGGTCTACCTCGTCTCGCCCGAGGTCGCCATCGCCGCCGCCGTCACGGGCGTGGTAACCGATCCGCGCGATCTGACCGGCGAGCACGGCATCGGGTATCCGCGCATCGACAGGCCGGGCGAGTTCCTCGTGGACGACTCGCTGATTCTCGACCCGCTCCCGGAAGACCAGGCCGCCGATGCCGAGATCGTTCGCGGGTCCACCATCGTCAAACCGCCCGCCGGCAGCACCTTCCCCGATACGCTTACCGGACAGGTCACCATCAAGGTGGGCGACAAGGTCACCACCGACCACATCATGCCCGCCGGGGCACTGCTGAAGTTCCGCTCGAACGTGCCCGAATACGCCAAACACGTGTTCACCTGCTACGACGAGGAAGGCAAACCCACCTTCGCCGAGCGGTGCCTGGCGCTGAAGGAACAGGGCAAACCCAGCATCATTGTCGCCCGCGACAGCTACGGCCAGGGCTCGTCGCGCGAGCACGCCGCGCTGTGTCCGATGTACCTGGGCGTGAAGGTCGTCCTGGCACGGGCGATCGAGCGGATCCACCAGGCGAACCTGGTGAACTTCGGTATCCTGCCGCTGCTGTTCGCCTCCGACACCGACTACGACGCCATCCGCCAGGGCGACGATCTGACCATCGAGAACGTCTCGCCTGCGATCGAGTCTGCCGACGAAGTCACCGTCCGCAACGAAACGCAGGACACCCGCTTCACCGCGCGGGTTGCTTTGTCCCAGCGGCAGCGGGAGATCCTCGCCGTCGGCGGATTGCTCAACTACACCAGACAGCAGGGACAATGACCCCCGACACGACGGACATCGCCGCCACGCCCGTGGTGACGGTTTTCGGCGCCGGCGGGCCGAAGGCCGACGACCCTGCCTACGAATTCGCCCGACGCACCGGGGGGGCGTTGGGCGAGCTGGGTTATGACATCGCCAACGGCGGGTATGGCGGCACGATGGAAGCGTCCGCCCGCGGGGCGCGCGAGGCCGGACGGGACGTCATCGGCGTGACCTGCCGCGTCTGGTCGCCCGAGCCCAACGAGTACACCACCAGGTCGGCCGTCGCCGATGCCCTGGAGGAGCGGCTCAAGCTGCTCATCCAGCTCGGAACTGCCGGCTACGTCGTGCTCCCCGGGGCGACGGGGACACTCGTGGAACTGGCACAGGTCTGGGAGGGCATGTGCAAGAAGATGATGCCCGCCCGCCCGATCGTGTGCATGGGCGGGTTCTGGACGCCGCTGGTGGACATGATGGCCGATCAGCTCCCGCCCAGCCGGGGGTTCGTCACACTGCTGAACGACCCGGCCGAGTTGGCCGAACACTTCCCTCCCGCCGACCGGGCAGGGGGCGCTTGAAGACGAACGCATCGCGGGGATACAATCCAACCATGACCCAACCCGAACGGATTCGACGTGCGACGCAACTCCTCCTGGCGGCTGTCGTCCTGGCCGCCATCGGTTGCGACGGTGGCCCGACCGTCGCCGGCAACACCAGCGGCCGCGATATCGCCATGCCCGACCCCAACGAGGACGCCGCCCTGTCCATGCTGCTGCTGGAGTCCGGCGAACCCAACACCGTCGCCCCCACCGACGGAAACGGGACGCCCCCCCGGCAGGCAGACCTGCCCCGGGCGGGCACACTCGTGATCGACCAGCCCGCCACGCTCGTGAAAGACACCGACAGCGACTGGTACCGCCTGGAGTTCGACAACCCCCAGGCCGTCGACGGCCACCCCCGCCGCCGCGTGCTTCCCTCCCGCCTGCTGCAGAAAATGGAACAGCTCCAGACGCTCCGTCCCGAGGCGGAATTCCGCGTCTCCGGCGAGACCACGCTGTATGAAGGCCGAGCGTACATCCTCCTGCGACGGGCGGCGTCTTATGAGACACACCGCAACAGCAATGACGCCGACATCGACGCCAAAGCGGAGCCCGACCCCAACGCGCCCAGCGACCCCAACGCCACCACTCAGCCGGCGTCGCCGGAAGACATCATGGACGCGCTGCTCAAGCACAAGCCCGATCGGCCCGTGCGACTCCCGGAGGTGGACTCCAACGCGATGAGAGACGAGTCGGTCGCGCCGCGCCGCATCAAGGGCAGCGACGATCCGAAGTCCATCGTGCAGAATCGGGTGGTCTACTTCGTGCCCGAGAAGAACAGCGACTGGTGGGAGGCACGGTTCGTTTCGGACAACACTCTCACCGACCGCCCCGCCAGGCTGCTGCCCAACCGTCTGCGCGAGCGGGCCGAAGCCCTCGCCAAAACCACCGCCGACCGGGGTCGGCTGTTCACCGTCTCCGGAGAGATCACGCATTACAGGGGGCGGCGGTATCTGCTGATCCGCAAGCTGTTCGTGAAGCGGGACATGGGCCAGTTCTGATCGGTCGCCCGGACGGGAGCGCGATGCTTACGTGGGCACATCCGTGGGTTCTTGTGGGGCTCTTTGCCGTGGCGGGCGTCGCGGTGTGGGCCTTGCTTCGCCGCGACCGACAGCAGGCGACCGTCGCGACGCTGGCGTTCTGGCGGGCCGCCCGGGAGCATCTGTCGGCTGTCAGTTTCCGTCGAACCCGCCGCGTCTCCGCGCACTGGTTGCTGCTCCTGTTGGGCGCCGTCTGCGCCATCCTCGCCGCCGGGGGACCTGCCGTTCAGCCGACGGGCCTGTCGCGACGCATCGCGCTGCGTCTGGTGACCTCGGCGGAACTGGGCAGGGACGGGACCGCTGCCATGCGCAAATCGGTCGAGGCGCTCCTGGCTCGCCTGGACCCCGCCGATCGCGTGGCCCTGCTCACCCCTGCCGGAGAAGGGACCCCGGGCCGTTGGATGAGCCCCGCCGATGCACATTCGGCCAGCCGTTCGGTGGAGCCACTGCCCGTTGCCGCCCGTGACACCATTCCGCTACCCCCCCCAAGCGACGCCCAGGCGGTCTTCACCTTCGCGCCGGCCGGTACGAGCGGCGATTGGCCTTCGCACACCCTCGTCGAGCTGCCCACCGATCTTCCAGCGGTGACCTTCGACGCGATCGGGGCAGCCGACCTGCCCGACGGCAAGACGCAACTGCTGCTGGCGCTTCGCAACCATACGGCCGAACCCCGCCGCGAGGGGATCGAACTGGGCGGGATCGATCCCGGGGGGCGACCCATATGGGGCCGGCGTGTCGAGGTGACGATTCCCGCCCGATCCCGGTTGACGCGGACGTTCGAGGTGAACTCAGCCGCCGGGATCTACGCGAGAATCGGCGATGGCCCCTCCCAGTCGGCCCAGTTGGCGCGTCGCGAACGACCCGTGCTGCCGGTGGCGATGATCGGACCCGACCGCCGAAACGTGCGACGGTTCGTCGAAGCCGACCCGATGCTCGAACTGGTCGCCGACGCCAACGACGCCGACGCCGTCATCGCCATCCACGCCACCCCCCCTGCCGACAAACCGGCGCTGGTGCTGTCCCCTGCCAACGCCCCGCCGGGCTGGCGGCTGGGTCGGCCGATCGGGCCGCTCACCCTCGCCTCCGCCGACGTGGCTGCGGACGATCCGGTCATGCGGGACGTGGACCTGGCCGCCGTGGCTGTGCGCCGCGTGGCGCCCTGGATCGCCACCGGCGATAGGCCGCAGGTTCGCCTCGTTACGATCGATGGGGACGCCCTGGCGCTGCGAACGCCCGACCGGACCGCTCCGCGGCGCGTGTGGATCGCCATCGACCCGGCCCCGGAGAACACCGACCTTGCCCTGCACTACCCGATGCTCATCTGGCTGCGAAACGCGATGAGCTTCCTGCTGGACGAGGCAGGCGAACGCGGGGCTGTGTACGAATTCACCTCCGCGTCGCTGGGGCACCCGGGCTGGGCCCCCGTAGCCCGGAACAGCCGATCGGCCGAGAACGTACTCGCCCCGGGCATGTACAGCGCCGGCGACGAGGACCTCCGGGCGGTGAATCTGCTGGGCCTTCGCGGCCGTCGGCCGACGGTAGATCCCGTGGCTGGGGCGAAGGAGCTTACACTGCCCCCACCCACGACGTCGGAATCGCCGCTGGAGTTGGGTTGGATCCTGGCGATCCTGGCGGGGGTGTGTTGGCTGGCGGGGTGGTGGCTGCGAGTTGGAGGCGGTCAGGTGCGATCCAGCGAAGGCTAGCGAGGCTGCTGTGTTGCGGCGTTACCGGTTGGCGACGATATGCGCC
>CAZFPT010000205.1:0-5517 GCA_964521005.1 uncultured Planctomycetaceae bacterium
CTCCGCACGCCGGTGCCGCGTCCCGCCATCCAACCCGGCGTTGGCACGCCGGGCTCCATCCACCCAACCCGGCGTTGGCACGCCGCCGCCCCTCCGTCGCGCCGCGAACGGTGGGGTAAGCAGCGGCAAGGCCGAGAAAAATCGCAATCGCAGGAAGACGGGACGAGTTTTCCTCTTGGTGATTTGTTCGGGCTCGTGTAGTATGTTCACCATAGTGAACACTGAAGTCTGCTGATGGTTCAACCGCCCTGCCAGGGTGTGTTCAGGTGAGGTCATGAAATCCTCGACGATAACACCGTTGCTGGAGCTTCCGGTTGGCAGCAAGGCCCGCGTGGCGTCGCTGGACAGCGGGTGCAGCTGCGCGTCGCGTCTGCGGTCGCTGGGCGTGACGGTAGGAAGCGAGCTCCAGCTGGTCAAACGCAACAACTGGGGGCCCGTGCTGGTCGCCATCGGCGGGACGCGCCTGGCGATCGGGCGCGGAATGGCCCGCCAGATCCACGTAACCGCCCTCCAACAGGACTGACCCACCCGAGCCGCTTTGCCCCGAGGACCGCATGAGTAATCTCCCCGACGCCAAGCCGATTCGGCTGGCGCTGGCCGGCAACCCCAACGCCGGCAAGACCACCGTTTTCAACGCTCTGACCGGTGCCCGCCAACACGTGGGCAACTATCCCGGCGTGACCGTCGAACGCAAGCAGGGAACCGCCCGCATCGACGGGGCCGACGTCCACATCGAGGACCTGCCCGGAACCTACAGCCTCGACGCCCACACCCCCGAGGAGATCGTCGCCCAACGCATGCTGCTCGACGAGCCACCCGACGTGGTGATCGACATCGTCGACGCGTCCAACCTCGAACGAAACCTTTACCTCACCACGCAGCTGTTGGAGCTCGGCCTGCCGGTGGTGGTCGCGCTGAACATGTCGGACGTCGCCGCCGCCAGCGGGGTGGAGATGGACGTAAACGAACTCTCAGCCCTGCTGGGCGTGCCCATCGTCGAGACGGTCGGCCACCGCGGCGAAGGCGTCGATCAACTTCTCGCCAAGGCCGTCACCGTGGCGGGCCGTCGCGACCAGGCGGTCGCCGACCAGCGCCACTGCACCTACGGCCATGAGATCGAGCAGCACCTCCAGCCCCTCACGCGCGACGTGACGGCCGCCTGTGGCGAGGCGATGCCCGCCCGCTGGACCGCCCTGAAACTCATCGAAGGACAGGACTCCGACGCCCTGAAACACTTCCACGACGCCTGCACGCCCGAGCAGGCCGACGCGATCGGCACCGAGGCAGATCGCGTCGGAAAGCACCTGGCCGGGGTTTTCGGCGAGTCGCCGGAGGTGATCCTCGCCGAGCGCCGCTTCGGGTACATCTCCGGGGCCGTCAGCGAATCGGTCCGCAGCAACGTCCACCGCCGCCACGAACTCAGCGACAAGCTCGACGCCGTCCTCACCCACCGATGGCTGGGGCTGCCGGTTTTCGCGGTGCTCATGTACGCGGTGTTCCACCTGACGTTCACCGCGGCCGAGGCCCCGATGCACTGGCTGGAAATGGGGTTCGAGTGGCTGGGCGGGACCATCGCGACATTCTGGCCCAAAGGCAGCGACAGCCTGCTCAAGAGCCTGCTGGTGGATGGAATTATCGGCGGCGTGGGCGGGGTGCTGGTGTTCCTGCCGAACATCCTGTTCCTGTTCCTGGCGATCGCCCTGCTGGAGGACACCGGCTACATGGCCAGGGCGGCCTTCATCATCGACCACGTCATGCACAAGCTCGGGCTCCACGGCAAAAGCTTCATCCCCATGCTCATCGGGTTCGGCTGTTCGGTCCCCGCGATCCTCGCGACGCGCACGCTCGAAACCCGACGCGACCGCCTGACCACCATGCTCGTGGTGCCCCTGATGAGCTGCGGGGCACGGTTCCCCATCTACGCGCTGATCATACCGGCCTTCTTCTCGCCGGCGTGGCGGGCGCCGATGCTCTGGGGAATCTACATGATCGGGATCGCACTGGCGATCGTCCTGGCGAAGGTCCTGCGAAGCACCATCCTCAAGGGCGAGACCACCCCGTTCGTCATGGAGCTGCCCCCCTACCGCATGCCCACCACCCGCGGCCTGCTGATCCACACCTGGGAACGGGCGTGGATGTACGTCAAGAAGGCGGGCACCATCCTGCTGGCGGCGTCCATCCTCCTCTGGGCGCTGGGAACCTTCCCCCGGAAACAGAACTTCTCGCAAGACTACGACGCCCTGGCCAACCAGGCCCGTCAGCGATACGTCGCCCACGCCGGCGAACTGGCGGACAAGCTCGACCTGCCTTCCGCCAACGCCCCGGTAACCCTTGCCCGGGCCCGCATGGAATGGCAGAGACAGCAGCAGCTTTACTGGCCCCACGAAGACCGCTGGCAGCAGGCCCGCGAGCGATTCCAGCAGACCCGGCAGGCTGCCCTGGGCGAACCCGGCGGCGAGCGCCTGGCGACGATGCTCACGGTAGCAGAGCGGATCGACGAGATCCGGGGCAACTTCCGGGAACTGGTCGAAGAACACGAATGGGACGAGGACGACCCGGCCTGGAAACTCGCAGCCGACCGGCGGGACACCAAGCTCGTCGCCCTCAAGCAGGAGTATCCCGAAGCCTACCCGGCTGCGGTGTTCTACCGCCGGGACATGCGCGCTTCGCTGAAGGATCGGCTGGCAGAGCTTGCCGGCCAACAGGGCAGCGAGCTGGCGTCCCATGCCCTGGCAGGGCGCATCGGACAGGGGCTCGAGCCGGTCATCCGCCCGCTGGGGTTCGACTGGAAAATCGGGACCGCCCTGATCGGTGCCATGGCGGCCAAGGAGATCTTCGTCGCCCAGTTGGGCATCGTGTATTCCGTCGCCGACGAGGATGAGGGGTCGGCGGCAGACTCGCTGCGCCGCAAGCTGCGAACCAATTACACCGCGCTGCAGGCGTTCTGCGTGATGCTCTTCTGCCTGACCAGCGCCCCGTGCGTGGCGACCATCGCAGCCACCCGCCAGGAGTCAGGCCGATGGAGCTGGGCCCTGCTGCAGTTGGGGGGGTTGACCGCCCTGGCGTACGTCAGCACGCTGATTGTCTACCAGGTCGGTCGGCTGATGGTCTGAGAGGCGACCCGCCAGGCCGGAGCACACGGCGCAGCCGGGGGGGCCGTCCTGCCCTGGGCGTGTCTTGAGGAGCCTGACAGCACCGCAGCCGACTCGGCCCTGGCCCGGCAAACTATCGGCCGATCTGCTCGGACATGCCGGGATTGATCGCTTCGATGGTGTACTCGCCTTCGACCCCGCCGAGCTTCAGCGTGGCGGTTTCGCCCACCTTCAGGCCCATCAGTGCCTGGGCCAGCGGCGTCTTGTAGCTGAAGATGCGGGCGTCGACGTTGGTCTCCCACGGCCCCATGAACGTCAGGTCCACCGGCTCGCCGCCATCGACCGGGCGGACCGTCACGCGAGAACCGATGCCCACCGAGTCGGTCGGGATGTCCCGCGGCTCGATGATCCGTGCCCGCGCCAGGTCGTCCTGGAGGTTGGCGACCTGCCCGAGCAGCCGACGACGTTCCTCGATGGCGTACTGCCATTCGCCGTTCTCGCTGAGGTCGCCCAGGTCCGCGGCGGCCCCGATGGCCTTGGAGTTGGCGGGGATGCGCTCCTCGGTAAGCTCCTTGAGCTCGGCCTCCTTGCGGTGCAGCGACTCCTCGGTGAGGTAGACGGCCGATTCGTCCAGCCAGGGCTCGACCTTCTCTTTGAGGAAGAGCTTGTAGTACTTTTCGCGGACCAGTTGAAGCAGTTCTTCCCGCGAGGATGTGCTCAGGCCCGGCGACCGCTCGATTCGCCGCTTGATGGTTCGCGCGACGGCTTCGTCCATCTGCCCCAGCGCTTCGAGGAAACGCGAGCAGTTGCTCTCGGTCAGCGCGTTGCGGATCTTCTGGCAGGCATCGCGGCGGAAGTCGTTGTCCACGGCGTGCTCGCGGTGGAGTTCCTGCATTGCCGCCAGGAAGCGGCTGAGCAGATCCAGCGGTTCCGGGGCGGTGGAGATCTCCGTCCGCGGGCCCTTCCACAACCACAGGCAGATCTCCAGATTGTCGGCCACGTCCAGGATGCATTCGGCGGCGGCCTTCTTCAGGGCGTCCTCGCGATCGGCATCCCGCAGACGCTGGGCGATGGAGTCCAGCTGCGAGGCGGGCATGAGCGTCAGGAGCTGCTCGAACTGATCGGCGGCGTCGTCCCGCTGGTCCAGGGCTCGCAGCGCAGCCGGCCAGAGGTCGCTGTTGGGGATATCCGCCACCGCGGGGGCGGGGTTGGAACGCTTGGTGAGGATGTCGGCTCCTCGGGGGTAGTCGCCCTCGGGCAGCGTCAGACCCATTTCTTCGGCGGCGTCCAGTGCCAGGGCTGCCGTCAGCGCATCGCCCGGGCGGTTCGCGCGGTATTCGTCGGCCATCCGCGCGAGCGTTTCGAGGATGTTCGTGGTGAAGCTCTCCTCGACGGGCACCGAGCGCTGCCGGGCCTCCCGCACGTAGGTGCGGAGGAGCCCGAAATACTCCTCGGGAAGGATCGCCTCGGCGACGGAGGGGGCGAGTTCTTCCTCCAGCGTGCGTCCGCCGGGATGGTATTCCACCACGGCTGGGCGACCTTCGACCGTGAGCACGTCGGATTTCTTGATCGCGGTCCGCGCCCGTCCCCACCAGGAAGACCACTTCTTGGGGGGCATGAACGTCTCGACCAGAAGTTCCTTCAGTTGCGGCTGGGCGATGCTTCCGCCACTGGCCAGGCAGATGCCGCGCAGTGCGGTTTCGGGGTCTTTCTGGAGGAGGGTCTGGAATCCTTCGCGGTCGAATCGACTGATGACGCGGAAGTCTTCCGGATCGGCAGGGTCGTACTCATCGGCGAGCAGCTTGCACTCCAGCGAGCTCTGGCGTCCTCGATGGTCGACCAGGTCGAATTCCTGGAGGACGTCGTTGAAGCCTTCCACGCGCCAGGCGTCGTCGTCGTAGCGGTTGACCACATACGAGCCCGGTTTGATCGCAAGACAGGTTTCCAGCGTCTGGACGGCCCGGCGGGGCGACTGGTTGCCCTCCAGCCCGGCGGCATCCAGGATCGTATCGAAGTGCTCGTGGTCGCCGTGGACCTTGCGGTACAGATCCGCCGACGCCGAGCGAACGTCATCGTCGCCGGACAGTGCGGGCAGGATGACCTTGACGACCTCCAGCGCCTGCTCGGGCGGGAGAGACTCGATGCGGTCTTCCAGCAGCATCGCCCCGAGGGTGTCGGCCAACTCGCTCATTTTCGAGCGATTCAGCAGGTCCAGCACCTCGCGCATCTGCGCGACGGGCTGATTGGCGTCCATCGCCACCAGCCAGGCGCTTTCGATGGTATTGGTCGATCCGGCGTGGATCCATTGCTTGTACTCTTTGATGTTCATCGTCGCTCCTTGCCCCCGATGCCCTTTGGGGGATCGAACACTATAGCACGACCGGGCGGAGCGACCAAGCGCATGTTGCACCGAACACGGGAAAGA
>CAZFPT010000206.1:0-5478 GCA_964521005.1 uncultured Planctomycetaceae bacterium
TGCTTTTCCATGGTCGCTCTTTGTGGGTAGTCAGCGGCGGCAGATTCGGGTACAATGGCGTTCCTGCGGCGATAGTCAGCAGACAAACGGAGTGCAACCTCAAGCAGTGCGGGTGGTTTTTCCACCCGGGGGTCGCGGGACGGTCCGGAGGGATCGCCCCTGAGCGAGGGACGGAACCGATATTGATCGATCGCAGCGAGATACGCCGCTCGCCGCCGGTCGATGTCTGTTCGCGCGCCCCGGCCGAGAGGATTCCATGTCCGAGGAGATGTTCAGCACATACCAGGTCGCCGACATGCTCGGGACCACCCCCGCCAACGTGGCGGAGTGGATGCGAAAGGGCTGGTTGCCGTTCATTCGGCTCCCGGACGGCCCGGTCCGCGTCTCGCAGGGCGTGCTGACCCACTTCCTCCAGCGCCGCGGCGTTGACGTGGACACCGTGCTGGCCAAGGCTGAGTTCACCGACGGTGACTACGAGGCCGAGTTGCCCCCGCTTCAGCCACCGCCCGACGACGAGGACGACCTGTCCGCCTATCTCGAAGAACCCCCGCCGGCCGCCGAGGGCGTGCTGGACCAACCCCTCGCCGAGGACGAAATCGACCCGGGCCCGGCGACCCGGCAACCGGAAACGCCGGCGACCGAAGACCTGGCCGAACAGGTTGAAGACCACCTCGAAGAGGACCAGGACCACGCCCTGCCAGAGGACCTGCCCGACGAGCCCGAAACCGAAGGCATTCCGGGGATCGACTCGCTGCGCGAGGCGATTCTCAAATCGGCGCGCGACCAGAGCAGGACCCTCGACCCCGCCGAGAACCCGCCGCCGGCCGACGAGGCGACACGATCGGCGACGGAGACCGGCCCGAGCGTCCCGCCGCCCTACCCAGCCGAGGTCGACGGCCCCGACGAAGCCGACCTCGTTGAAGATCGTCCTGCCGTTGAGGAACATGCCCACGAGGCGCCCAGCCAGCCGAGCGAGGAGCCCATCGAGGAGCCCGCCCACGAGCCACGCGACGAGCCACCGATGGACCTTTCCGCCCCGCCGTCGGACGCGGCTGAGCAGGTCGCGCGGGGGATTCTCACCGATGCGATCGCCCGCGGCGCCAGCCACGTGCATCTCTGGCTGGAGGGCGAACAGTTGCGGCTGTTGTGGCGGATCGACAGCGTTCTCCACGAAATCGAAACCTTCCGCCGACGCCTGCCGGGCGCGCTCACCTCGGGCGTGCTGCGGGCGATGCGGTCGCTGGCGGGGCTGCCCGCCTCCAGGCCCGAAGCTCCGCTGCGGGCGAGCTTCACCTTCGAGGCCGACGCTCATCGCGTGCGGGCCCGCCTGGTGGAGTTGCCCTCGGAGAGTGGCTCGGCGATGGCAATCGAGCTCTGCTCGCTGACGGCGGCCAACCACACCATCGCGACGCTGGGACTCGCCGACGCACACCAGCTCACGCTGCGGTCGCTGCTGGATTCGCCTGCGGGCCTGGTGGTGCTGGCCAGTCCGCCGGGACACCGCATCACGGACGTCCGGGACGCGGTGATCGGGCATCTGGTCGCCCTGGGACGTCACATAGCTGCCCCTGCGCCGATGCGCATTGCGGGCGTCACTCTGCTGCCGCCCGAGGATTCACTGAAATGGGCCGGCGACGTGGACGCCGACGCAATCGCGCTGCGGTCGCTGGACGACGTCAACCTGGCCGCGGTCTGCGAAGCGGCGACGGGTCGGCTGATCGTCTCGCACGTGACGGCCGGCGATGCCGCCGAAGCCATCGACACCCTGCTGGCGAGCGGCGCGGGGGCGGGTCGATTGGCGAGCGTGCTGCGCGGGGTGTTCGCCGTGCGGTCGCTGCGACGCCTGTGCCTGTTCTGCCGGGAGCAGCTCTCGCCTTCCGAGGCCGACCTGACGCCGCTGGGGCCTCTGGCGCGGGAGGTGAGCTTTCCGGTGTGGCAGGCGGCAGGGTGTCGCGAGTGCAGCCAGAGCGGCTACCGCGGAACGACACATCTGGCGGGCCCGCTGGTGGTCACGCGCGCGATGGCGGCAGAGACGCGGCGCGACCCGGACCTGCGGACGTTGGACCTCGCCGCACGGGCAGCCGGGCTTGCCTCACTCCACGAGGACGCCCTGCGCGTGCTGCGCGAGGGGGCGTCCACGCCGACCCAACTCGCCCGGGCACTTCGAACCCGGCCGGGCGAGACGCTCGGCTGACCTTACTCCTGCTCGGCGAGGTACCGGTCGATCGCGGCGGCGGCGTCTTTACCGTCGCCCATCGCGAGGATCACCGTCGCCCCGCCACGCACGATGTCGCCGCCGGCGAACACGCCCGGGATGGACGTCATGTGGTTCTCGTCGATCTCGATATTGCCCCACTTGTTCAGGTCCAGGTCGGGGGCGGCCTGCGTCAGCAACGGATTGGCCTGCGTGCCGATGGCCACCAGAATCAGATCGGCCGCCAGCTCGAACTCGCTGCCCTCGATGGGTACCGGCCGGCGTCGACCTGAAGCGTCCGGCTCGCCGAGTTCCATCTTCTGCAGTCGCACCGCGCGGACCCAGCCGTTCTCGTCGCCGAGAATCTCCAGCGGCGAGCAGAGGAACAGGAACTCCACGCCCTCCTCCTCGGCGTGCTTGATCTCTTCGAGGCGGGCGGGCATTTCGGCTCGGCTGCGGCGATACGCCAGGACCGACCGGACGCTGCCCATTCGCTTGGCGGTCCGGCAGCCATCCATGGCCGTGTTTCCCCCGCCGAAGGTCACCGCCACCGCGCCACGGGCCACGGGCGTTCCGCCGGGCTCGTCCTTGTAGGCCCCCATCAGGTTGACGCGCGTGAGGTACTCGTTGGCGGAGTAGACGCCCTTGAGGTTCTCCCCGGGCAGATTGAGGAACATCGGAAGCCCCGCCCCGTTGGCGATGAAGCAGGCGTCGAACTCCTCGCGGATCTCGTCCAGGGTGACGGTCTTGCCGACGATGACGTTGTGCTCGATCGTCACACCGAGGTTCTTGAGGTTCTGCACCTCACGGTCGACGATGTTCTTGGGCAGGCGGAACTCGGGAATACCGTATCGCAGCACGCCGCCGGAATCGTGCAGCGCCTCGAAAACCGTCACGTCATGGCCTTTGCGTGCCAGTTCGCCGGCGGCCGTCAGACCACCCGGACCCGCGCCCACAACGCACACGCTCTTGCCGGTCTTCCTGACGTCGTCGGAAGGGCTCGACGCATTGCGTGCAGCCCAGTCGGCCACGAACCGCTCGAGCCAACCCACGGCCACCGGCTCACCCTTCACGCCGCGGACACACTCTGCCTCGCACTGCTTCTCCTGCGGGCAGACGCGCCCGGTGGTCGCCGGCAGCGCGTTGTCGGTCAGCAGGATATCGGCGGCCCTGGGGAAATCGCCTTCCGCGACGGCCGTCACGAACTCGGGAATGCGCACCGCCACGGGGCAACCCCGCACGCAGGGGCGATTCTTGCAGTTCAGGCAGCGCCGGGCTTCCTCGACGGCGGCAGCTTCTTCCAGCCCGAGGTTCACTTCCTCGAAATTGGTCGCTCGCCGGGCGGCGTCCTGCTCGGGCATGCTCACCCGGTCGATCGCCAGGCGTTCCTTGGCGGTCAGGTCGTTTTTACTCATTACGCTTCCTCCGCTTCCATCTCCTCGACCTTGCGATCGAGTCGGCAGTAGTCTTCCTTGTAGGCGTTCTGCCGCTGGGAGAGTTCCTTGAAGTCGACCTGATGGCCGTCGAATTCGGGTCCGTCGACGCAGGCGAACTTCACCTCGCCGCCCACGGTGACGCGGCAGCCGCCGCACATGCCGGTCCCGTCGACCATGATCGGGTTCAGCGAGACGAGCGTCTTGATGCCCGCCTCCCGCGTCTGGTCGGCGATGGCCGCCATCATGGGCACCGGACCCACGGCGATCACCGCGTCGGGGCGGGTGGTCTCGTCGGCCATCAGTTTTTCCAGTTCGAGCGTGACAAAGCCCTTGGTTCCCAGCGAACCGTCCTCGGTGGTCACCAGCACGTCCTTGCTGAACGCAGCCAGGTCGTCCCGCAGGATCACGTACGGCTCGGATCGGCCGCCGATGATGGTGGTCACCTCGTTGCCCGCCTCGGCCAGCGCCTTGGCCAGCGGAAACAGCACCGCCGTCCCCACGCCCCCGCCGATGCACGCAACCCGGCCGACCTGCTCGATTTCCGTGGGCTTGCCCAACGGCCCGGCGACGTCGCGGATGGCGCCGCCCTCGCCCTGGGCGACGATGTCCTTCGTGCCCGGGCCGATCGCCTGGACGATGATCGTGATGGTTCCTTCGCCGGGGTCGGCGTCGGCAATGGTCAGGGGGATGCGTTCGGCGCCTTCCTTGAGACGCACGATCACGAACTGGCCGGGCTTGCGGGCCTTGGCTACCCGCGGAGCCTCCACGACCATCCGATGCACGCTCGGGGCCAATTCCTCGTTGCTGCGAACTGTGAACATGATGCTGTCCTGGGTTTTGGGATACGCTGAGCCCCTCGACGGGGCATGGAAAGACCCGCAGTATAGCAGCGAAAAGCCCGGAGACAAATCACAAAATGCCCCTCGCAGCCGCTCCCGGGTCGGGCCGCTCACCTGGCCGACCCGTCTCTGCCGGCGTGCCCCCCTCAACCCGATACAATTCAGTGAATCGGCCCGCAGAGGGAGCTTCCTGCCCAACGGGCCATCCACAACAGTACAACAGCAGCAGGTCACCGCACTGGCAGCGACGCCAGGGATGCTCGGGGCAGGCGGAACAATCCATGCTGTTTGCGCAAGCATTGAAAGCCAAAGGAGCTAGACATGCCAGACAAGCAATTCTTCGAGACCGTTTCCTCGCCGGGGCTGGCCCATCTGTCGTACATGGTGGGGCACCGTGGGCAAGCCGCCGTGATCGATCCTCGCCGCGACGTGCAGGCCTACGTGGACTTGGCCAACAAGCACGACTGCCGCATCACCCACATCTTCGAGACGCACCGCAACGAGGATTACGTGGTCGGATCGTGCGAGCTGCAGCGTGCCACCGGGGCGGAAATCCATCACGGCGAGGGGCTGGAATGGGGGTACGGCCAGACCGTCTCTCAGGGCGACACGTTTGAGCTGGGCAGCCTGAAACTGCGGGTCCTCCAGACTCCCGGCCACACGGATGACAGCATCTCGATCACCATGGCCGATACGGACTTCGCGGACGACCCGATCGCGGTATTCACCGGCGACGCCCTGTTCGTGGGCGACGTGGGCAGGACCGACTTCTACCCCGACCGCCTCGAGGAAGTCGCCGGCCTGCTGTACGACAGCATTTTCAAAACCATCCTGCCGCTGGGTGACGGCGTGCTGCTCTGCCCGGCCCACGGCGCCGGATCGGTGTGTGGCAGCGGGATGGCGTCGCGCGATTTCTCCAGCCTGGGCTACGAACGCCGCTTCAACCCGGCCCTGCAGGTCGACAGCCGGGACGAGTTCATCCGCAACAAGGTCAACGAGCACCACTACA
>CAZFPT010000207.1:0-5474 GCA_964521005.1 uncultured Planctomycetaceae bacterium
GCTGTAGGGTGGCAGGACGATCGGCTTGCCGGGCGTGAGCGGCTCGCCGGAGACCGCGTCGGCGGCGGTGGCGTACTCGTAGCCGGGCGTCTTGAGGACCACGGACGTCTCGGGTCCGTCGTTGATCAGGAAGTAGTGGTCCCCGGCCGGGGCGGCGCGGCGGTAGGCGATGGCACCGTCGCACACGAACCTCGGCGGAATGTCGCCCAGGGCGAATCGCACGAGGTCGGCTTCGCCCTGCTCGTTGCCGGCCTGGGCGCACTGCAGCGACGCCTCCCAGCCCAGCAGCACGCCGGACCCCTCGCCGCAGGTGTTCTCGACGATGCCCGCCCCTCCCCGGTCGTACTCCTCGAGCACGTTGGCGCCGGTCACTCCGAGGTCCACCACGAAGCCCTCCAGCCGTCGCCCCAGCAGTTCGCGCGGGACGTTGCGGGAGTACTGGAAGTCGCGGATCGTCGCGCCGAAAATCGCCTCGAAATTGCTGCCGGCGGCCGTGTTGAGCATGCGGCCGAACTCGTCGTACCATGCTCCGGGCATGTCGATCACGACGCGCCCGCCCTGCTCGGCGAACTCGCGAAGAATGCCCAGCACGTCGTTGGCGATCGCCAGCGTCGCCGGCAGGTAGATCACCTTGTACCGCCCGGCCAGCCCGGCCCGGAGGTCCTTGGCGGAGACGAACTCCCACGGAATGTTGTGATTGATCAGCGCTCGGGTGGCGCCCACGCGCCCGAAGACGGGCACGCGCTTGTAGAAATCGCGTCCGCCCGCGGAGGCGGCCGTCCACATGGCATCCGAGTCGAAGTCCATGAACACCCCGACGGTGGGCTCCTTGCGCGCCTGCCAGATTTCGTCGCGGTGGTTCACCGCCGCCCGGCCAACCCTGCCGGCCTGTCGCGTGCGCTCGCACGGCTCGCCGTTGCGATCGACCAGGGCAAACTCGCCGGCCTCCCACCCGGCGGTGCGGGCGTTCCAGCACCACATCCCGAAGCCCCGAAAGCCTGCTGCCAGGTAGCTGAGCATGAGTTGGGTCATCACGCCGCCGTCCACCGTCGAGCCCGGCCAGACGTCCTCCATCTGCGGGTAGAGGTTCGCCTTTCCGCCCGAGAGCTGCTGCGGGCCTCCCGTGGATTCCCACGTCGCCGACCAGCCTCCCTTGAACCAGTCAGCCACCATCGACGCCTGCATGTACACCGGACGGGCCACCTCGAACCCCACCTCCTCGAAATGCCACGCCAGGTGGATGCTCGGGTAGAACGACCCGCCCTCAGCCATCGCCGTGGCGATGCCTTCCATGTCCGTCGCGCGGGACGCGAACGGAAGGAACAGGCCCATCTCGCCACCGGCCCTGCCGACGGAGTTGGGGTCCTCCTCGCGCATGGCAGCCACCTTGCGCTCGATGTGCCGGATGTACATGTCGGCCTTGAACCGCAGCACGTCTCGCAGACGGCGGTACTCGCGCTGGCGAGGAATGTACATCGTCTTGCTGCCGTGGGGGCTCTGAAGGTTATCCAGGGCGAACTGCCTGACGTCGTCCCAGTTGTCCCACTGTTTGGGTTGATGATGGCCGGCGTGATGGAAATTCCAGGCCTCGGCGACCGCTTCGATGCTGCCGTAAGTACCCTTGAGCCAGTCGATGAACTCATCGGCGAACGCCGGGGAGAGCGAACCGTCGAAGCTGAACTTCTCGCGGAACTCGCGTTCCAAAGGTCGACCGCCGTCCCCGTCGCACTCGCGGTCGATGCGCTCGCGCATGACCGTTTCCTGGTGCTCCAGCCAGCGGGCCTCATCGCGCAGCTGCTTGACAGGCGTGTCCGGATCGATCCCGAGTTTCCTGCGCAGCTCGGGCGTGGGTTCCTCCCAGCCGCCCTGGTCGTACCACCAGGGAATGATTCCCTCGTCCAGCGCCATGTGCATCACGGCCCGGCGGTCGGTGCCCGGGCAGAGCATGAGGCCCTTGAGGCAGGTGAAGCCCAACTCCTTCATGGTGCGGAAATGCGAACGGATCTCTTCGATCGACATTCCAGGCCATTCGACGAACACCACGCCGACGGGCATGGGCGCCAGGGCGCGGAGTTTGCGTTGCATGGGGGTTTCGTGCAGCTGATCGTAGAGTTCGCTGAGGAACTCGTCCTTCGAGGACATAGGGGAATGCTCCCAGGCCCATCGGGCCGGCTAAGGGGGGACAAAGAATGCAGAAAAGCCTCGGTGCCTCACTACAGGTATGGAGTTCTTTGATAGTCGACCCTTGCGAGGTTGTCAAGAAAAACGGGCGTTTCGGCGTCTTTCTGTTATCCTGTGTCGCGTCGTTGGTGATGACTCAGCCGACCCGGGCGTGGAACGCCTCAGGCCGCGATGGACTGGAGATTTGTTCGTGAGTGAACCGATACAGATAGAGTTGAAACGTACAGAAGGATGTGACGACGTGCCCCTGCCGGCGGTGATGTCCGAGCACGCTGCCGGCATGGACCTGTGCGCCGCCTGCGACGAGGACGTCGCCATCGAGCCCGGGCAGATCGAGCTGATCCCCTGCGGGTTCACGATGGCGATTCCCGCCGGCTACGAGGCCCAGGTCCGCCCGCGAAGCGGACTGGCGCTGAAGCACGGAATCACGCTGCCCAACGCGCCGGGAACGATCGACGCAGATTACCGCGGCGAAGTCCGGGTGATCCTGCAGAACCTCGGGGCCCAGACGTTTACCGTCTCCCGCGGAATGCGGATCGCCCAGATGGTGATCGCACCGGTGACCCGGGCCGAGGTCGTGGTCGTCCAGCAGCTCGACGAAACCGCCCGCGGCGAGGGAGGCTTCGGGCATACCGGGGTGTGACGCCCCGTCAAGGCAGGACAAACCAACAGGTCGTCAACGGACGGACGGCCGAGAGTAGAGGACGCCGGATGGCCACCAGGCGAATGAAAAAAAAACACACGGACGAGATTCCCACTCTCAAGCCCTCCAGCAAGAAGGGCAAGTGGACCGCGCCGAGCGATGGCGACGGCCAAACGCCCGCAGGGCCCGCGCGCAGCCCCTACTGGACCTACTGCTTCGTCGCGCTGCTGACCGGCGTGGTGATCCTCTCGTGGCTGAGTCTGCTGACCTACTCGCCCGCGGATCCGCCCGGGACGGTGGTCTACCCCCCCGCCGAGCCGGTACACAACGCAGCCGGCGTGGTCGGGGCCCACCTGGCCCACACGCTGCGCTACTGGCTGGGCGGAGGCGCTTACATGGCGCTGCTGTTCGCCACCATCGCCGCGACGATCATGATGCTCGGCGGGAAAGTCACCGACGTCGCCTGGCGCCTGGCGGGGGTGACGGTACTGGTGGTAACGACGGCGTCGGCGATCTACATGGCCTCCGACCCATCGTGGCGCAGCGGCATCGCGGGAAACTGCGGAGTAATCGGGGCATCGGCGGGGTTCTTCCTGGAAAGCCGCTTCGGCGGGGTCGGCGGCTGGGTGGTCGTCTGCGTGATGCTCGCGATCGGTCTGCTGCTGACGGCCGACGATTGGGTCCTGGAGATCCCGCGCCAGGGCAAGAAGGTCTGGACGGCGTGCGCCGAACACATGCAGCGCCGGGGCGAGGCGCTTCCCGACGACCTCAATGCCGCCGCCCGCGTCCGCCAGGCGGAGACCAAGGCCGCCAAAGCGACCAAACCCGCCCCCGCACAGCCAGCCAAGACACCCACCACACCGAACATGCCCGAGGGCGACGAGAAGAAACAGGGCATCCTGCCGGGCTTCCTCAAGGGCAAGAAGGACAAGAGCAAGAAGTCCGGCAAGAAACCCGCGAAGGTCTCGCCGACGGCAGAGACCGCCAGACCCGCCGACGCCGAGGACAGCAAGTACACCCTTCCCTCCGAGACGTTGCTGGCAGAGCCCACCGGCGGGTACATCGAGGAGCAGGAAGCCCACGCCTCCGAGCGGGCCCGCATTCTCCAGCAGACGCTGGACAACTTCGGCGTGGCCGCCCAGGTCGTCGGCCACATGACAGGCCCGGTGATTACCATGTTCGAGCTGAGTCTCGAACCGGGCGTGAAGGTCTCGCAGATCAGCAATCTCGCCAACGACATTGCCCGCGCGCTGGCCGTGTCGGGCGTGCGCGTGGTCAGCCCCATCCCGGGCAAGGACACCGTGGGCATCGAGGTGCCCAACCAGGAGAAGGAAATCGTCCGGATCAAGGAGCTGATGAAGCTCGCCCCCGATGCGGAGAAGAAGCTCCACCTGCCGCTGTTCCTGGGCAAGGACGTCGCCGGCGAGCCGATCGTGACCGACCTCGGGGCCGCCCCCCACATGCTCATCGCGGGCACGACGGGCTCGGGCAAGAGCGTGTGCATCAACGCGATCATCATGTCCCTGCTGATGACCCGTCGCCCCGAAGACGTGCGATTCATCCTCGCCGACCCGAAGATGGTCGAGATGGCCGCCTTCGAGAACATCCCGCACCTGCTGTGCCCGATCGTGACCGACATGCGCAAGGCCGAGGACATCCTCGAATGGGCCTGCGTCAAGATGGACGAACGGTACGCCCTGCTCCGCGAAGCCGGCGTGCGGAATATTGCCGGGTACAACCGCCTCTCAAAGAAGGAGCTCTATGAGCGGTTCCAGCCCTCCGACGAGGAGGAGAAGAAGCGCATCCCCCTCCGCCTGCCGTACTGGGTTGTCATCATCGACGAGCTGGCGGACCTGATGATGATCTCGTCGAAGGAGGTCGAGGGGTATATCATCCGCATCGCCCAGAAGGCCCGGGCGGTGGGCATCCACATGGTGCTGGCGACCCAGCGTCCCAGTGCGGACGTGGTGACCGGTCTGATCAAATCCAACGTCCCGTCGCGGGCGAGTTTCCGGGTGGCTTCACGGCAGGAATCCCGCATCGTGCTGGACCAGAACGGCGCCGAGGTGCTCATGGGCCAGGGCGACATGCTGTTCCTCGCGCCCGGATCCAGCACACTGAGCCGCTCGCAGGGCACGTTCGTGGACGATCGCGAGATCCACAAGGTCGTCAAGGAGCTCCGCAAGCACGGCGAACCGAAGTACAACAACGAGCTGGTCAAGCTGCACTCCCGCCCGCCGGGCGACATCTCCGACGAGCGCGACGAGATGTTCGACAAGGCCGTCGAGGTCGTCCTCCAGGCCCAGCGAGGGAGCGTTTCGCTGCTGCAACGACGGTTGCAGGTAGGGTACGGCCGCGCCAGCCGCATCATCGACCAGATGGCCGAAGCCGGGCTCATCGGAGAGCACAAGGGCTCCCAGGCCCGCGAATGCCTCATCACCATCGAAGACTGGGAATCGATGAAGGCCAACATCGCAGCCGATCAGTCCGGCGAGAACTCGCTCAACGGCGAACCCACCAGCGCGTAATCGGCAGCCAAGGGTATCTTACCGATCCGGCTTTTCGTGGCATGGGCATCCTGCCCATGCAAACACGGGCTGGAAGCCCGTGCTACAATCCAGAACACGGGGTGGAAACCTGCCTGCGTGGC
>CAZFPT010000208.1:0-5472 GCA_964521005.1 uncultured Planctomycetaceae bacterium
GTTAACCGGACGGATGATCGACGAGGAAGCCCGGCGTGCCAACGCCGGGTTGGATGGCGGGACGGGGCACCGGCGTGCGGAGACGCCGGTGGCACCCGGTGAATCACAGTTGAAGCCCCATGGTGAGCCGGTCCTGAGCTTGTCGAAGGGCGCCGCGAACCGTGGGGGTACTGAGTCATGGAAAAGCGACGTATCTCTACGGCCCCAAGAAATGTCGCACACGACGTTTCAGTCCGCCGGGTTAGCGGTGTCGAGTTGGGGGTTGTTGCCCGCGGGAGCGGTAGAGAACTCCTCCAGCCACGTCTTGCTGCCATCGGCGGGGGCGTCCGGAGCGGTCCAGTCGGCCGGCGGGAGGGGCACCTCGATGTCCCTGGCGATCCGGGCGGCGAAGGCGGCCGGATCGGTCGAGGGGCCGGGCTCGCGTGGAGGTGGCACGGGAATCGGGCCCAGCAGTGAGAATCCCTCCGCCTGCTGGGCGGTCGACGCGGCAGGGGTGGTCTTTGAGGGCGAGGCAGGCCCGGCTGATTCGTTCGACGGGCGGTTGACCGTTGTGGATGGCAGCATCCCCAGCAGCGAAGGCCCGGCCTTCCATGCACCCACGAGAACCGCCGACGCCAGCAGCACCATCGCCACGGCCATCCGGGCGGGCGTGAACATCCGCGCGTCCGATCCCGCCGGCCCGCTGGACTTCTCGGCCATCGCGGCCTGCATCGCATCCGACGCTTCGGCGCAGTCGGCGTATCGCTCGTCGGGGTCCACGGCGATCATCCGGAGTACCACGTCATCCAGGGTCGACGGGACGGCTGGGTTGTGCTCGGAGGGGGCCGCCGGCGAGCCCATCTGGAACGCCAGGGCGAGCTCGGCCCGGTTGCGGGCGGTGTACGCGGGTCGGCCTGTGAGCATGAAATACAGCGTCATCCCGAGCGAGAACACGTCGCTGCGGCGGTCCACCTCCCCCGAGAGATTCTGCTCGGGCGACATGAACGCCACGGTCCCCAGCGAACTGTCCTGCGTGACGTACGTCTCGTGAATCGTTCCCGCAGTGTCCTGGGCGATCCCGAAATCCACCACCCGAACGCGGCCGGTGGTTCGGTCCACCAGCACGTTGCGCGGGGTGATGTCCCGGTGGATCACGTCTCGGCTGTGGGCGTAAGCAAGGGTGGCCGCCGCCTGCCGTGCGATGTTCACGGCCTGTTGCGGAGCGAGAGGCCCCTCGGACCGCACTCGCGAGTCGATCGTCTCCCCCTCGACGAGTTCCATCGCGAAGTACGGCAGGTTCGGCGGGTGGTATTCCATCGAGTAGATCGGCGCGATCCCCTCGTGCGAGAGATTCGCCGAAAGGACCGATTCGTGGTGGAACCGTCGGGCGATCTTCGCCCGCCTTGCCAGCGACGGCCTTAATACCTTCAGCGCGACGGTACGTTTGAGTGACGAGTCGGTCGCCTTGTAGACAATGCACATTCCGCCGCGACCGATCTCGTCGACCACTTCGTACGTGCCGATCTTCTGGCCGGGCGTGAAGGGCCCGCGCTCGTCGTCGAGCAGTTCGTCGTCGTGCCCGGTCAGGGGCGGCAGATTGTCGGGAGTTTTTGGAGGCTTCATTCGATCAGGCCGTCTCGTTCAGTTGCGAAGGGCTCATTCGATCAGGCGGTCTCGTTCAGTTGCGAAGGGCTCATTCGATCAGGCGGTCTCGCTCAGTTGCGGTCATGTTCGGCGCACGCGGCCTGGCCGGCCGACAGGATCGTTCGGACCTCCGGCGGGATCCACGCCCGCCCGGCAAGGTCCGCCAGGTTCAGTGCCAGGCTCTGCGGATCGTGTCGTGTAATCCGTCGGCCCCGGGTTTCCAGCGCGCGGGCGATGGCGGCGTAGTACAGCACCGTCCCGGCCGGTCGGTCCAGCTCGCTGGGTGAGTTCGCCAAACGACGCCCGAGATCCTTGACGGCCTGCAGCGCGTCGATCGTCGGCTCGTCGCTGCCCAGCAGCACGTCCGAGACACACTGCCCCGCAGGGGCGGGCAGGGGACTGGTCAACGCCTCGGCCAGCGCCTCGGCCTTGCTTGTGTCATTGTCCGCGGCGGGGTCGCTCTCGTCCAGCGCCGCTGCCAGCAGTCTGGCGAGTTGCTCGCCGCTCAGTTCGCCCGTCGTTTCGGTCATTGTTCTCTCCATGGGGGTCGCCCGTGGTTACGTCAGCGAGGCCGGCTTGCGGGCTGTCGGTTGGAGAGAATTGCGATCAGCTCGCGGATCTCGCCGTCCACGTCGCGGGAGCTGGTTACGTAAGGACGCACGTGCTCGCGCATCGCCACTTCGAATTTTCGCTTCACCGTGTCGTTCATCGTTGTCGCGCGCGTGGCCGAGGGGATATCGAGCTCCTCGGCGATCGTGGCGTAGGGGGCGGGTCGTCCGCCCTGGGTGATGGGGCTCAGCACGCGCCGCTGGAAGACGTCCCAATGACGCTGTTGGCCCAGGCGGACGCACTGGTCTTTCACGTCGGCGATCACGTCGTCCAGCAGCTGGGCTGCCCAGGTGCGATGGAACGCCTCGTCGGGCGGTTCCTCGATGGCTGGGTCGTATCGCTCCGAGGCGGTGTCCATCCCCTCCAGACTCAGCAGACCCTCGGCGGGCTTGCGACGGGCGGCGTTCTGGCGGCGGTGGCAGTCGTTGGCGTAGTTGCTCACTGCCGTCAGCAGGAACGAGCGGAATCGCCCCTTGTCCGGCGAGGCCTTGCTGACCAACCCGCGTCCCAGCACGACGTCCGTGAAGAACCCCTGCGTGATGTCCTTGGCCTGTTCGCGACGAAAGCCCTTTCGCACAAGCCAGGTGTAGACGGGCTTCCAGTACTGCTGGGCGATGGATCCCAGCGCCGCCTGCCGCTCGGCGGTGTCGCCGTCGCGGGCAAGGAGAATCTGCGACCACTGGGTGGCCTGGATGTTCCGCTGCGATCCGCCCGTTTCGGTCCAGTAAGCGCCCCTGGCCATGGGTGATGCTCCTTGTGCTTTCATGCGGACGTGTACCGGCCAGGCCGCCTCGTGGCGACCCGCTTGGCCGACTGGACCCGCGAGGGGAGGCAAGGTTGGGAATTTTCTCGTTTCCCGCCCCGAATCGCCGCCGCCGTGCCGTAACCACCCTCGGACACCCATTCCGGGGCGACCGGGTCGCGAGGCCAATCGAATGAACCATCTTACCAGACAACCCCGCCGAGCAGACAGGCAAAACCGCCCCTGGCTCGATGCGCGTCGATGGGTTCGCTGGCGTCGACGAGTTCGAACCTGGCTGCCCTACGCTGCCGTCCCGGCGCTGATGCTCGCGGCGCTGCTCACCCCGACCGAAGCCATCCAGCCGGACGGTGCAGCGACCGACCGGGGCGCCGACGAGCTGGCCCCGCGGGCGGAGGATGTCCAGAACGTCGAGCCGGCAGACGGACTGGGCGGCAGAGACACCGACAACCAAACACCCACTCCCACACACGTCGAGTCAGAAGGAGACACAATATGAAGGCGCGAATCTTGTTCACGGGGCTGCTGGCGATCGGCGTGCTCGCCGGATGCGGCGGCCAGGAGAAGTATGCACTGGAGGTCCGCGGGGCACGGGACTCGCTCGAACGGAACTTCCCCGAGAAGGCAGAGGTCCACCTCGCCCGGGCCGAGAAGCTCGCCGAGAAGTACGACCTGGTTCCCTCGCCGGATGCCACGCTGCTCAAGGCCGAGGCCCGCATTCAGCTCAAGGACCTCGCCACGGCAGAGGCGCTGGCGACCGGCGTGGCCGAGAACTACGTCCCCGGGACGCGCCCCCGCGCACAGTCCGAAGAAATCCTCGGCAAGATTGCCATTCGCCGGGGTGACTTCCGCGGGGCGATGTACCACCTCGTCCAGGCCGACCGCAGCTATGAATCGTCCGGCGACAAGCAACGCGTCGCCGATCTGCTGCTGCTTGTGCAGGGTCTGGAAGCGTATGGCCGAGGTCAGATGACCGTCGCTCGCCAGACGTGGGAGAAAATCTCCGACCCGAAGCTTCGCGTCGCCATCGACACCCGTCGCGAGGAGGTCCGCTGAGCAACGCGGGCCGACAACCATGAACCACCGACCCAAGAGGAGAACCATGATGAACAGGGCAACCACACTGACGGCGATCACGGCGATCGTGCTGGGATCTCTCGGCTCGGGCGCCTACGCCCAGAGCGACGGCGAGGGCACCTGGACCACGCGGACGATCCGCCCGTCCAAAAGCGGCGACGGAACCTACGTCATTCAGATCGACGACTCGAAAGAACCTCCCCGCCCGGCGCGGACGTCCGTCTCGTCGACCAATCCCCAGGCGACGCCAACGGTCACCCGCGAGCCCGCCTCAGTGCGAGCAGCGGCGTCTTCCTCGGCGACGAAGGATTCCGAGCAGATCATCGACATCGAGCAGATCACCAAGGCCGTCCGGGAATCGACCGAGCCTTTGTACAAGTCACTCGAGGACACGCGCCTCAAGGAACGCTTCGAGAAGGTCAAAAAGCTGCTGGCCGCCGGCGACGTGGATCGAGACGAGCTGCTCACCTCGCTGCGCGACCTCAAGGGCGGGATCGACACGTTCACCGGCAAGTGGGAGTCCATCGTCGAGCCCCTCTGGGCCGGTCAGGAGGCCCTGGCCAAGGCGATTGACGATATCCGCAAGAAGGTTCCCTCCGACGCCGACGGCGAGATGCCCGAGAAAATCACCAAGCTGCTGGACAGCTACGACGGACGACTGACCGACCTGGCCAATCGCATCAAGCAGGCCCCCGAGGGGCAGCGGCGCAAGAGACTCAGGAAGGTCTTCGAGAACGTCCTGTCGCTGCGACAGTTCACCGAACGCCTCGGGCGGTCGGGGATCCACAAGGTGAAGATCAAGCTCATGCTCCGTACCGTACAGATTCTCTCCCGGCTGCAGGATCAGCTTCTCGACGCCACGTTCGAGCTGGAGAAGGTCCGCTCGATCCTGTCCAGCGAGAGCGACTTCATCAATGACTACGTCGAGCTCCTGCAGATGGCCAAGACCGCCAATGACCTGCTGGCGATGCTCAAGGGCATGCGCGAGGACGGGCGCGGGCTGGGCGGAATCCCCTCGAAGGTCACCGACGTGCGGGTCTCGACCAAGGAGATCACCTCCGGGCTGACCAAGGCGAGCAACTCCGTGCTGGACGACCTGGAGAAAGAGATCGACCTGATGGGCGACGAGATGACGGCTGACCGCCAGGCCCAGGACCTCGCGGACACCGACGTGGACGTGATGATCGAGAAGTACACCACCGTGGACGTGGCGGCAGGAAAGCCCCGCGTCGTCGTGGACTGACAATAATCTGGAGGGCTTCGCAGAGCCTTCCAAAGGCAAAGGCGAGCTCTGTGCTGGCTGAACTGTCCGTAGCCAATCGAATAATTTGAAGGGCTTCGCAGAGCCTTCCAAAGACAAAGGCGAGCTCTGTGCTGGCTGAACTGTCCGTAGCCAATCGAAT
>CAZFPT010000209.1:0-5449 GCA_964521005.1 uncultured Planctomycetaceae bacterium
TTTCAATTCCTGCGAAGCGGCTGGTGGGGCAAGATGGTGTGCTTCCTGGCTGGGGGGTTTACCGCCAACGCGATCGTTCTCACGCGTTCCCGCGGTGCGGTGGTCGGGCTGGCCGCCGGTGGACTGATGGCCCTTCTGGTTGCCCCGAAACGGCACCGACTCAAGATCACGGCCGGGCTCGTTATCGCCGGGATCGGCTTCTTCTGGCTGACCGACCCGCAGTTCATCGAGCGTTCGGCTACGATTACCCGCAGCGAGGAACAGCGCGATTCCTCCGCTCAGAGCCGGATTCGGCTGTTCTATGCGGGTCTGGAGATGCTCAAGGATCACCCCCTCGGGGTGGGTGCGGGCAATTTCTACCAGAACATCGGCAGATACATCCCTGAGTACAAGGGCAAGGACGCCCACAACACCTACGTCCGCACCGCCACGGAGCTGGGTATCCAGGGCATCGCGGTCTTCGTCCTTCTGATCGTGAACGGCTTTCTCGTTCTCCGTCGGATTACCCGGTCGGCTGGCGAATTGCCCGAGGAGCAGCGCGAAAAGACGCGGCTGCTTGCCCATGGCCTCATGTGCGCCCTGGCCACGATGCTGGCCTGCTGCCTCACCGTGTCGCTGACCTATGTGGAATTCGTGTGGTGGGCATTCCTGCTGCCGGTCTGCCTGGAACGCAGCGTTGCCCATGAACTCTCGGAATCCAAGGACCGCATTCGGATCGACTCGAAGAAGCCCGGCAAACGCATCGCCCGAAAGGGCGGGGCAGCCGACTCTTCGACGACCGGCCCGAAGCCACAAGAGCTGACAGGAGCAAAGTAGGTGGCCCGGTTCGATGCCAATGAGTATCCAGGCCGCCGACCGACCTCGCCGTCGGGTTCGACCAGTGTGCGTCGTGCGGCCCTGATGATCTCATCGCTTCACCCCGGGGGAGGCGAGCGAGTTGTGGTCCACCTGGCCAGAGAGCTGCGCGAGCTGGACGTTCACACCGACGTCATTTGTCTGGAGGATGAGGGCCCTCTCGGCTGCGAGTTGCGGGAACAGGGCATCGCGACGCATGTTCTGGGCAGCACAAAGGCCTGGGATTTCCGCGCCATTGCTCGCCTGCGCAGATTGCTGAAATCGCTCCGTCCCGATGTTATCAATATTCACGATCGCTCGTCCCTTCCCTATCTCGTGGCTGCCAGCCCTCTGGGACGCTGGCCGATCGTGTACACCGCGCACGGACTGTTGTTCAACGCAGGCAGTGAGCCGATGTGGCGCTACCGCATCGCGCTGCGCTGGGCGTCAGCAGCTGTTGCTGTTTCTCGCGAGGTGGCACGGCGTCACACTGAGTTGCTGAGCTGGCGAGATGACTGGGAGATCGTGCCCAATGGTGTTCCGGACGTTCCGCCGGACCCGGATGCAGCCGCCCGTATCCGCGACGAACTGGGAATCGGGCCCGATGTGTTCGTGTTCCTCGCGATGGGCAACGTTCGTGAGGAAAAGGGCTTTGAAGATCTTCTGGACGCGGTGGAACGCCTGGGCAAACGGGAACCTGATCGACCTTTCCTCTGCCTGGTGGCCGGCAACCTGCCGGATACACCGTACGCCCGCAGGATCCGTCGACAGCGCGACGAACGCGGCCTGGGTAGAACCGTTCGGCTGCTGGGCTTCCGCGACGATGGCGATGCACTGCGGGCGGCAGCCGACGCGTTCGTTCTCTCCAGTCGCAGCGAGGGAATGCCGATGGTCATCCTGGAAGCCATGATGGCCGAGCTGCCCATCGTGGCGACGCGTGTTGGCGGCGTTCCGGACGTCCTGGATCCCGATGCCGGCCTGTTGGTCGCAACCCACTCGCCAGATGAACTGGCCGGCAGCATGGCCGAGGTCCTCGCAAAAGAGAGTCTCCGAAAGCGCCTCGCCGGCAATGCCCGACAGAAGGCGGTCGAGCACTTCAGCGTCCGTTCGATGGCCGACCAATATCGTCGTGTGTACACAATCACCCTCTCCGGGAAGGCAGAGAGGACAGGTGACCCTTGAAGGTCCTTTCGTTTTCCTACTGCTTCCCGAATGCACATCGCCCCAGGTGGGGGGTGTTTGTAGCCCAGAGGCTGGCGGCATTGGCACGTCGGCGTGAGGTGTCCGTCGATGTGTGCGCGCCGGTTCCCTACTTCCCGCTTGTGACCCGTCTCCGCAGCGGCCTGCCAGCGAAGGTCGACACGCGAATGGATCTGTGCGTACACCACCCGCGGTTCTTCTACGTTCCCGGTGTCCTCAAGAGTCTTGATGGGGTGTTCTATGCCCGGGGTCTGCGTCGCTGGTTGGCGCGATACATCCGTGAGCAAGGTCGCCCGGACATCCTCGACGCCCACTTCGCCTGGCCTGACGGCGTGGGCGTTGCGAAACTCGCCCAGCGGAGGGGAATCCCATACAGCATCACGCTGCGGGGCAAGATCTATCCCTGCCTGGACCAGCCAGCCCAGAAGCGGCAGGTCGCTGTTGCTCTCCAGCACGCCGACGCGATCATCAGCGTCTCGGCCCCCATGGCCGAGCAGGCCGTCGCGCTGGGGGCATCGGCCGACAAGGTGCACGTAATCCCCAACGGGATCGACCTCGGCCGGTTCCAATTGACCGATCGCCTTGCAGCCCGTCGAGCGCTGGGGCTGCCCGAGCAAGTCAGGCTCCTCGTGACCGTCGCGCACATGGGTCCGCGCAAGGGACACCGCGAAACCGTCACCGCCCTGGCGCAGCTGCCGGACGATGTGCACCTGGTGCTGGTTGGTGGTGAACGACATGTCGGAAGAGACATCCGCGAGCTGCAACGACTGGCCGAGCGGCTCGACGTGGGCGGGCGTGTTCATTTCGCCGGCCCGCAGCCATATGAGACAATCCCGCAGTACTTTGCCGCCGCCGACGCAAGCGTATTGGTGTCCTATCGTGAAGGGTGTCCGAACGTGGTGCTGGAATCGCTCGGCGCCGGTCGGCCGGTGGTGGCCAGCAATGTCGGGGCGGTTCCCGACCTGATCGAGCCTGGGCGGAACGGCGAGCTTGTCCCGCCGCGCGACCCGGCCGCGACTGCCGAGGCGATTGACAAAGTCCTGTCGATAAACGCCTCGCCGGAAGATGTGCGCAACTCGCCGGCAGTGCGTTCGTGGGATGCGGTGGCAGGCGACGTCCATCGCGTCTTTGAGAGGATCTGCAGCAATGCAGCGGGAACCGACGAGCACAGCGGCAGCGGCCAGGTGTCGACGCCAGAGAGAATGGAGATTCGCTGATGGAATGCGTACGACGTCCGAACCGGAGTCGATGGTTCGCCCGCCCCCGTGAGCGGCGCGTGCTGGCGATCGTCGGAGACACGCAGGTGGGCCTGTGGGTGGTCCGCAGCCTCGGGCGCAACGGGCTGGGTGTGCTGGCGGTGGTCCGCAGCGCCGAGGGGCAGTCTGCCCACAGCCGCTACGCTCGTGGAGGCTGGGCTCTCGCTGCGCCTGCGATGTCAGATGAGTTTATGGATTCCATCGAGTCGCTCGCACGAGAGTGGGGGGTCGGCTCGATCATGACCATTTCCGAGGGCTACCACGAGGCGATGATCGCCGCTCGCGACCGGTTCGAGCCGGAGATTAACGTCTTCTCTCCGCCGAGGGAGAAGTTCAGCAAAGCCACCGACAAAGATACCATGCAGCAGCTCTGCCGCGAGTTGGGTGTTCCGGTGGCCGAGGGAACCACGCTCGATCAATTGACCGAAGGCCGAGTGAGCCTGGAGTATCCTCTCGTCCTGCGCACCAGGCGGCAGAGCGAATCAGCCGAGCGGAAGGCCCCCTGGAAGGCGGCCTACGCGGAGAACCCTGAGCAACTGGAGACGCTTCGCAAACAGGTTGCCGACTACGCAGACAACATCCTCGTTCAGGAGTATCACCCCGGTGCCGAGGAGCACGTCCAGGTGCTGATGCACAACGGCGAAGCCTTCATGACCGGGGATTACATCGGCGAGGATCATATGCCGTTGGCCGGCGGGGTCACCGTCCTTCGGCGGAGCTGTCATCATCCGCGCGTCATTCGCGACGCCGTCGCCATTCTGAAGGCTTTGGAATGGGAAGGAATCGCCGGGGTACAGTTCCACACCGACCCGGTAACCGGCGAGTACATCTTCCTGGAGATCAACCCCCGGTTCATCGGCGGTCTGCCGACGGTTGTGATGGCGGGCTTCGAGGCGCCGTTCCTCCTGTGGCAGAGTCATTTCGAACCACAGAAGATGCGACGGAGCTCCTATCGGATCGGGCAGACGACCCGCATTCTCGGTGGCCACGCCAACTGGATGTTCGGTATGATCCGCGGCGATCAGCTTCCGCCGGGCCAGCGTCGGGTGGGAAAGCTGCGGGCGATGGCTCGCTTTCTCCTGCACGCCGGCCCATGGACACGCGACGATTGCCTCATGCTGGGAGACCCCAAACCGTTCTTCATGGATCTCCGCCAGATGGTGCGCAGGCTGGGGGCTGAGACGTTCGACATTATCGGCAATCCGGAAAGCCAGGACTCGAAGACATGACGCGGCACGTCTACATCACGATTGACGTGGAGTGCTCCATGGGCGGTGCGTGGGGCGACCCCGCGCTGAAACCCGTCTCGCCCGAGCGCGCCATTATGGGTCGGTACGGGCAGAGGGAAATGGGGTTGCCGCTGATCGTGGACATCCTTCAGGAGAACGGCCTCACAGGAACCTTCTTTGTCGAGCCATTTGTCGACGAGCAGGGCTGGCCCGGCACGATGGAGCCCATCTGCGAGTACCTGCTGGACCGTGGACAGGATGTGCAGTTGCACGTGCATCCCAACCACAAGCACTATGGGCTCCGGCAGCAGGGACGCGATGCGCCGTTCACCGACACGATCGCCGAGTTGCCTCTCGCTGCTCAAGAGCAGCTGATCGCCGAGGGAGCCGAACGCCTCGCCGCATGGACCGGGCATCGGCCGACCGCGTTCCGGGCGGGGAATATGGGAGCGTCGGAGCAGACGCTGGAGGCGCTGTCGGAAGCACGGATCTTCATCGACAGCAGCTACACGCCCGTCTTTGCTGGAGGTCAATGCCGCTTCCCGTCGACGGAGCGATGGAACGGCTCGAAGTGGTACGGCGATGTACTGGAACTCGCCCTGTCGGGCTACCGTCAGCCCGCCGGGCCGATGTTACACCCGATGAAACCGCTGGATGTGGTTTCGATCTCATTCGGTGAGATGCGGGACGGCATTAACGGCGTTCTCGACTCGGGCGTGGATGCCGTAGTGATCCTGCATAGCTTCAGCCTGCTGAAGGTGCGCAACATGCAGTACGACGGTGGGCGGTTGGACCGCATCGTTACGCGCCGGTTCCGCCGGCTGTGCCGTTGGCTGGGCGACCAGGCTGGCTGTGCTGTGGAGACATTCGATTCGCTTGCCGCCCGTGTGTCGGTCGATGATTATGAACCTCGCTTTGCGCCTGTTCCCC
>CAZFPT010000210.1:0-5449 GCA_964521005.1 uncultured Planctomycetaceae bacterium
TCAGCGCTTCGAGAACGCTCCCGAACCCCTGCGACTTTCTGTCGGGCTTCGGAGACCTCCGCAAAGCCCGGAGGCAACTCAGCGCTTCGAGGCTCCCGAACCCCTGCGACTTTCTGTCGGACTTCGGAGAACTCCGCAGAGCCCGGAGACAACTCAGCGCTTCGAACCCCTGCGACATCACCCGCGGTGTCACTCAGCGCCTCGGGCAGTTCGGTCAGTCGCAGGAAGTACACGCCTTGGCCGAGCGGCGAGCGGCGGGCGATTTCTTCGATCGTCAGGCGGATCAAATCGTATCCCATCATGAGGTAGTACTTGCCCGTCTCGCGGTAGGGAAGCAGCGTCCGGGCACGGCTGAGAAGTTCGTCGATCTCCTCGCGGAAGCTGCTGCCGCCCCATTTCGCGAGGGTCTCGGGCAGTTCGGTCTCGGCCTGTCGCCGCCGTTGGACGTTCGCCTCGTGCAGTTGTCGCGGGTTGCGGGCATCGCTGCGGGCGAAGCGGGCGGTGAGCGTGCGGAGGTAGCTGTCGTCCTCGCGCCAACGCGGGTTGCTCAGTTCCATCTCGCCGAGACACCGATGGCCGAACCGTTCGAGAAACGCGCCCATCGCTGCGCGTCCGTTGGCGATGTCGTAGAGCATCGCGTCCTGCTCGAACGTCACGTCTCCCTCCAGCGCCAGTGTGAGTCGACCGGCCAGCTCCGGTCCGTCGGTCGGGCCGACGATCTGCTCGAGCAGGGCGGTGAGCTTTGCCAGGGCGATCCCGCCGAAGAAGCCCGGCAGCAGCGACTCGGGCGCGAACTCGTTCAGCACGCGGCGGCGACGGTCGTGGAGCTGGTCCAGCAATTTCTGGTCGGGCAGCGTCGAGAGGTCGCGGCTGCGCTGGCGATTGACCCAATGGAGATAGTCCGGGAGGATCTCCTTCTCGAATCGGTCGGCCGAACGGGGGGCAAGCCGGCGGGTGCGGCGGTGGCTGCGGATCATCCCGGCGATGTTGGCCGGCAGGTTCAGCAGGAATCGGCTGTCGGCCCGCTCGGGGGCAAACCGCGTGGGGGCGGCGTCCAGCAGCGAGCGGTCTTCCACCAGCGCATCGAGGTCGTATTCCATGGGCATCCCGTCCCAGAACAGGTCCGGAAGGCGATCGGGGTCGGCGTAGATTCGCCCGCAGATCAGTTCGAGGAATCCCTCCCGGCGGACCTCGTGGCTGGGGCGGTATCCCAGCGTCCGGTAGAGCTGCCCGAACCCCCCCTCGCCGGTCATGAACTCCCGGACGATATCCCAGCTCAGCGGTGTGGGGGCGGTGAGCGTCTCGCCGAGGTTGTGGGCGACCCACACCTTCCGCGACGATCCGGCCAGGGCGCGCAGACGCTGGATCTCCTCTCGCCGACCCACCTCGACGTCGGCGGATAGCTCCAGGCCGCGAATCGCGCGGGATTGCAGCAGGGCGAACTCGCCGTCGGCCAACCCCCATTCGATGTCCACCGGATGCCCGAAATAGCCCTCCACGCGGAGCGAGAGATCCACCAGCTCGGACACTTGCCCGGCGGTCAGGCAGGGCGACTCGGGGTCGCGCGGCGGGGCGGACGAGCCCAGGGCGGCGAAGACGGTCGCCTTCTCGCCGATCTCGACGGAGTAGTCTCCGGGGTTGTCCCGCGGGACCAGGTAGCGGTCGGGGGCGACGTCGCCGGAGACCACCGCTTCGCCCAGCCCGAACGACGCCTCGATGACCATTCGACCGTGTTCCAGGGCGGTGGGGTCCTGCGTGAAGACGATGCCCGAGATCTCCGACGGCCACATCGCCTGGACATTGACGGCGGTGCCGTTGAGATCTTCGATGCCGTTGCGTCGGCGGTAGTCGATGGCCCGGGGATTGTTCCAGGAGGCGAAGACCGCGTCGATGCAGGCCCGCAGGATGTCCTTCGGGTCGGTGGGGACGGGGGTACCCAGGCGGGCGTGGCAGGCGGCGAGCAGTTCGTCGCTGACCACGCGCGAGGGGGGGCGCGAGGCGAGGATCTCATCGAACACTGCCGGTTCGAGGTAGCCGACCGTTTTGACGTACTGCAGCACGAACTGGATCCACAGGGCCCAGAACCGCTCATCGTTTCCCAGGGCCTCGGAGAGGGCGGGGTGAATCCCGACGTTCAGAAGCGTGTCCATCATGCCGGGCATGGACCGGGCAGCCCCCGATCGAACGGACACCAGCAGCGGTCGATCGCCCCGGCCAAAGGGTCGTGCGAGGTCCTGTTCGAGGCGCGCGAGGTTGGCTTGGACTTCGTCGGCGAGTCCGTCGGGCCATCGACCTGCGGCGTCCAGCCAGGCGGCGCAGGTGTCGGTGGTGATGGTGAACCCGGCCGGTACGCGCAGGCCGGCGAGCGTCATGGCCTTGAGGCTCGCACCCTTGCCGCCCAGCAACGTCCGGGCGTCGGCGCCCTCGGGCAGGGCGTCGGAGAAGTAGTGCACGTGTTGTGAGGTCATCGACCTGCTCCGAATACACAAAGGCCCCAGCCAACGAACCCGGCGTAGACGTTCCCGTCGGCAGAGAGCAGGGGCGTGGAGACCGGGCCCAGCCAGTTCATTCCGCCGGGCACGAGAGGCTGGGAGGTCTCAGGCTCCGAGCCGATCTGCCAGTGGCGGATCTCGCCGTCAAGGCCGACGTATAGGAGCCGACCGCCTACGATCAGCGGGGGTGACGCCGGCGACGCCTCCGGACCGGCGGTGGCTGTCCCGTTTGCCAGGTCCACGCGGACGAGGTGTTTGTCAGTGGATACGTACCACAGCCCGCCATCGTGCAGCGTGGTGGGCGAGGCGGCCGGCGGCCCCATGACCGGTGGCGTCGCCGACGGTTTCGCGGGGTCCACCGCCAGTATGCCCCGATCACTCGCGCCCAGAAGCGTCTGTCGGTGAACGACCACGTCGATGAGCGTGTCGGCCGACAGGGCCTTGCGCAGGAGTTCCCGGCCGGTGGGGCGGTCCAGCACGACCAGGGTGGGCTTTCCGGCATCGCCGGCGGCCGGGCAGACGAGCATGCTCTCCAGCATCACCGGCGGAGCGGTCAGCTTCCCGGGGTTGGCTGTCCAGCGTGGTTGGCCATCGAGGGTGAAGCGGGTCAGTGAGTCGGGCGAGCGGACCTGCGCGAAGACCGCATCACCCGATGCGATCGCCAAGCCGCCGGCGTTGGGGTCGGCGGGGATGGATCGAACACGCTGACCTTGACCGTTCAGGATGAGCAGTTCCCGCCCGAGATCGCCGTCTTGGCCGGTGACCATCGCCACGCGCCACAGCCCGCCTTCGGGCGTTCCCACGGCGAGGGGGGCAGAGAACACGCCCAGCGGAACGGAATGTCGCCACAGGACATCGAAGCCGGTGGCTGAGGGGGTCAGGCACGCCAGGCCGTTGGCGTCGCCAACGTTCGCCAGCGGCGCGAGAATGCGTTTGCCGAGGATCGCCGGGCAGGCAGAGACGGCCGGCCGGGTTGCCGAGCCGTCCTGACCGAGGGGGAACTGTCCGAGGAACTCCGCGGAGGGGGGCAGTTTCACGTCGTCGCCAGAGCCTTGCAGTCGGCCGCCGCGGGCACTGCCCCAGATCGGTCTGGCGGGTTGTCCGGGTTGACCGACGCAGACGAACCCATCGACCTGCGTGCCGAGGTACGCCCTGCCCCGGGCGATGGCGGGCGAGGAGATGTATCCGAACTGGTTGGCTCCGGGGACGTTGCCCACCGTTCGTTCCCAGACGGCCCGGCCGGTGCGGGTGTCGAACGCCTGCAGGACGCCCGAGGTGGACAGCACGTACACCGTTCGCTCGCCGATGGCTGGCGAGGTGAGAATCTCGGCGCCGGTGGCGTGTTTGCGGAGAAGTTGCCCGTCGGTGGTGAACACGAACAGCTCGCCGTTTCGACAGCCCGCGTACACCTTTCCCCGCGCGACGGCCGGCGAGCCCAGGACCGTATCCGGCAGGTCGTAATCCCAGTCGATCGAGAACGTATCGAGATCCACCCGGATGAGCTTGCCGCCGGTGGGCAGCTCCAACTGGTCGGCCGTCATGGCGAAATCACCGTTGCCGCAGCCGACGTAAAGCTTGCCGTTCACGATCGCCGGCGGGCTGAACACCGGATAGGGCATCTGGATGCGGCGCAGCTCCTGGCCGGTCTCGGCGTCGAACTCCACCAGGGCCTTGCCGTCGTTGCCCAGTCCGGCGTAGAAGCGGTCGCCGGCGGCGACGATGGACGTTTCGGCGTCGAGATAGTCCTCGCCCTGGCGATGCCAGAGGATCTTCGGGCCTCCCGCTCCGTCGCCGTCCAATGCGAAGCAGTAGTATCCGCCCTTGTCGCCGGCACCGACGTAGACCTTTCCGTCATGGATTACCGGCGTGCTCTCGACGTGGGACCGGGTGCGGTAGCTCCAGAGGATTTCCCCCTCGCGTCCCGGGGCGAGCGACAGGCAGATGATCCGGGCGTCGGTGGTGGTGTGCAGCCCTTCGCCCACGACGAGGTACTCGCCCTGGATGGCCGGCGAGGAGAAGGTGGCGTCGTAGTTGTCCGGGCGGGTTTTCCAGGCCAGCTCGCCCGTGTCGGCGTTGAGGCAGACAATTTCGCCCCGCCCCCGTCCGATCCGGATCGACGCTGTGGTGAAGTACACGCGGTTTCCCACCACCGCCGGCGAGGAGAGGTAGGCTTCGTCGCCGCTGGTGTATCGCCATCGGATGCCCCCGCTGGTGGGCTCGGGGTCGCCGGGGACCACTCCGGTGCGGGCGAGGTTGCCGCGGAAAACGGGCCAGTCGCGACCTTTCTCGGCGGGTCGGGCGTCGGTGCGTTGGGTCCGGGAGGCCGGTAACACGCTCGCCAGGCCGTACCACAGACCGACCCCCACCACGGCGATCACCGCCACCTGCAGCTTCAGACGCCACAACAGCCGAAACATCGCCTTGACCGCCGAGGGGCGAAGCAGCGAGAGAAGCGTAGAGAAGACCGCGATGGCAATCGCCGGAAGCATCGCCAGAAGCACCTGCAGCGGGCCAATGAGCACCGGAACCACGCCCAGGGATGAACCGAGTTCACTCGTCATGATCAGCAAGTCTGCTCCTTGTCGGCATGCTTGCGCAGCGGCGGTCGGGACTGATCCGTCAGCCCGGTGTCCGGCGCCTATGGAAGTGCAACCGCGACGCCCACCAAAACTACCGCGCCGATGTGCGACCGGCACAGCGATTGCGCCCGCAACAAGTTGCGAGCCCTACGGGTTGACAGACCCCCAACCAAGGGTGCCCCGGTTTGTGCAGCGAGCCCAAGCGAGCTGAGCAACCGGGTTGCTGCGTTTCTCCTTCGCAAGCTCAGTCGAAACGCCACAAGCCCGGGCACCCGAAATATTGTTGAAGCCCCATGGTGAGCCTGTCCTGAGCTTGTCGAAGGGCGAAGCGAAAGGTGGGGGTATCGACAAGCTGCAAATTCCAAATGACAAGTTCCA
>CAZFPT010000211.1:0-5422 GCA_964521005.1 uncultured Planctomycetaceae bacterium
ACCCCCAAACCAAGGGTGCCCGGGTTTGTGCAGCGAGCCCAAGCGAGCTGAGCAACCCGGCGGTGTTGTATCCCGCTCCGGTCGTGTTACTCAGGAAGGGGCTTCAAGGTAACGAACGGACACCACGCCGACGATCCCGCCCGCAACAAGTTGCGGGCCCTACGGGCACCCGAAGTATCGCTGAAGCCCCATGGTGAGCTCCGCGAACCGTGGGGGTAAGCAGCGCAAATCCGTTTCAAATGACAGGTTCCAAAGAGTGATCGTCCCGCATCGACCCGCGATCACGCCCGCAACAAGTTGCGAGCCCTACGGCACCGGCGTGCGGAGACGCCGGTGGCACCCGAAGTATCGTTGAAGCCCCATCTTGAGCGAAGCGAAAGGTGGGGGTAAACAGCGACGAGCGACACGCGAATCGCGACACCTGCGATCCCGCCCGCAACAGGTTACGGGCCCTATGGGCACCCGAAGTATCGCTGAAGCCCCATGGTGAGCCCGTCCTGAGCTTGTCGAAGGGCTCTGCGAACCGTGGGGGTATGCCCTCGCGCAGCAGCCGGGTTGCTCCGTTCCTCCCTCGCTGCGCTCGCTCTGACCGGCACAAGCCCGGGCACCGGAGTACATGTCCGTCCGGCCGATCGCAGCGAGGGGCCAGTAAAGCAAGCCTGACCGCTGATTTTCTACTCCAGCTTGAACTTCTGTCCGGGTTGGGGGATGACCACGTTCGGGCAGCCCAGCTCTTCGAGGATCTCCTGCATCGCCCGTGGCTGGGGGCCTTCGCCGTGGACGCAGAAGGCGGCTTTGAGGTTCCTGGCGATCGGCTCGAAGCTTTTTCGCAGATCTCGGCTGTCGGCGTGGGCGCTGAACCCGTTGAGCACTTCCACGCGGGCCAGCAGCTTGTAGATCCTGCCGTAGATTTTCAGCTCCTCGCGTCGCTCGACGATTCGTCGCCCGAGTGTGTTCTGGGCCATGAAACCCACGATGCAGATAGTGTTCGCCTCGTCCTCGACGTTGTTCTTGAGATGATGGAGGATTCGCCCCGCCTCGCACATGCCCGCAGAGGCGATGATCACGCACGGATCGCGGAAGTGGTTCAGCGCCTTGGACTCATTGACCGCCGTGATGTACTTCACCAGCCCGCTGCCGAAGATGTCGCCCTCCTGCAGCCAGAAGTCCCGGGCCCGCTGGTCGTAGCATTCGGGGTGCTTCTTGAAGATCTCCGTGGCGTTGGTGCTCAGCGGCGAGTCCACGAAGATCGGAATGGGCTCCATCAGTCCCTCGGCGATCGCCCGATGGAGGTAGTACACCACCGTCTGCGTCCGCCCCACGGAGAAGGCCGGGATGATCACCTTTCCGCCCGCCTCGCGCGTCTGGTTGATGATCCAGACCAGTTGCTCCTTCATGTCGGTGGGGTTGTGGTGGACGCGGTCGGCGTAGGTGCTCTCGGTGATGAGGTAGTCCACCTCGGGCATCGGATGGGTCGGATCGCGGAGGATGGGCACGTTGAATCGACCCAGGTCGCCGGTGTACAGCAGCCGCGTGACGCCCTGGGGCTTGTCCAACTCGATCAGCAGACACGCCGAACCCAGAATGTGCCCGGCCTCGATGAATCGCGCGCGGCAGTGCGGGGCGAACTCGAACGACTCGTCATACGGAACGCGCTGGAACAGCCGCTGGGCCGCCATCGCGTCCGCCTGGCGATAAAGCGGTTCGATACGGTCGGCCTTGCTCTTGGCGCGTCGTTCGTTCCAGAACCTCGCGTCCTCTTCCTGGATATGGGCCGAGTCCAGCAGCATCACGTCGCACAGGTCGGCCGTGGCGGGTGTGCAATAGACCGGGCCTTTGAACTTGCGTTTGACCAGGCCGGGAATCTTCCCGCTGTGGTCGATGTGGGCGTGCGAAAGCAGGATGGACTGGATGCGGCCGGGGGCGATCGGGAAGGTGCGGTTCTTCTCGCGCGCCTCAGACCGCCGCCCCTGAAACAGGCCGCAATCGAGGCTTACAGGACCGTTGGGCACGTGCAGCAGGTGCATCGATCCGGTTACCGTGTCGGCCGCTCCGAAGAATTCCAGTTCCGCCATTGCCTGCTCCGATCACACGCCCGTGGGCGTCAGTCTTCCGCGTCCACAGCCTGCTCGGACGGCTCGGCCTGCACGTCGGTCATGAGATACTGGTGCTTGTACTGTTCGCCGCGTCCGCGTCGCCGGCGAATGTGGTTGTCCTCGGCCCGCTGCAGCGTGCCCCGGGGCAGGCGGATCGGACGGATCGGCCCGAGTCGCCCGCTGGACCGCTTCGAGCGGTATTCCATGTTCAGCTCGCCCAGTTCGGTGTCCAGCTTCTCGGCGATGCGCCGGGCCGCGTCCGCGTCGTCGGTCTCCATGCGCAGCTCGTAGTACGGCGTGGGGGCGAACCGTCCCTGCACGATGAACCGGTTGACCTCGGCCCGCAGGGCGGCGGCCGCCCGCTCCATCGCCTCGACGATCTGATGCTCGGTGAGTTTCTCGCCGGTAATGTTCGCGGTGTGCTTGCCCCGGGAGAGAAACTCCAGCACCGGCGAGTCGTCCATGCGATCCACCACCCGCACGCGGTCATCCATGTCGTAACGGAACAGACCCGCCCAGTTGGTGACCACCAGGAAATACTCCTCGCCCACCTCCACCTCGTGGGCCTGCAGCACGTCCGGGGCGTCCTGTCCGCGCTGGTCGGCGGGAATGAACTCCAGGATGTTGCCCGTGATCTCTGCCACGCCGGCCGGCGTGTTGTCCGCCAGCGGGACGGTGAACCGACCTTCGCTGGCCAACAACCCGATATCCCGGACGGGAACGTCGCCGAACAGCTCCCGCAGCCGCGAGAGGTACAGCTTGAGCGTCCCGCCCGTCCAGTTGGCCAGGAACGAGATGTTCCAGAAATGTCTTGGCAGCAGCTGGCCGTCCCGCGCGATGCCCTCTTCCATCCGCCGGGCGAGGGCGGGGTGTTTGCGGAATCGCAGGCGGTGTCCGATATCCCCGGAGATGCCTCCCGGCGGGGTCAACGTGCCCTCGGCGACGTCGCGCAGCAGCGCCTCGACGTGGCGCTGGCCGACCTCGACCATCCGGATGGTGCTGGACGGATTGGCGGTGGTGATGAAGGCCACGTCGCGCCCGATCCCGCAGCGCAGGATCGTGTAGTATTTCGCCTCGGGGTCCTTGATGGTGGACACGCAGGGGGGCACGCAGTACATCCGCCGGACGATTCGCTTCTGTGTCTCGGCCAGCAGACCGCTGATCGCTCCGCACGGCAGCCCGGAGGAGCTCTTGGATTCGGTCTTCGGCGAGGAAATCTGCAGGATGTACCGCAGCCAGGCGTCGGGGTGGTCTTTCAGCGCCGTCAGCCCGAAGACGTTCCACCCGCGGCGGATGTCGGCGAGGAACCGCGGCGTGACGGGGATATTCTTCGGCCGACCGGTGGTTCCCGAGGTCTGCGAGAACATCAATACCGGCTGACCCGCCGGCAGCAGGGCGGTGGGTTCGTTGGCCAGCACCCGATCGAAATAGGGGCGAAGCTGGTCGTACCCCCGCACGGGAACCTGGCGGTTCCAGTCGTCCCACGTGCGGATCTTGGCCAGGCCGTGATCCCGGCCGAAGGCGGTGTTGGCGGTTCGCGAGACGATCTCGTCCCGCAGGTCGTGCTGCACCCGCGCGGTCTGCCGGTGGGCCTGAAGAAACGTCTCAAGCTGCCCCGACGCATGCCGGGCCGCCAGGTGTGCGACCGGTCTCAAGAGTGTCTGCCAGAAGCTCATCGCGCTGTCCCCCTCGGGTGGATCGATCGGCGAGCGTGCCCAGATGCCTCGCTTGCTGCCAGAATGGTCCGTGACAAGATCATCAAACTCCCGTAGCCGGGCCGATGCTGTTGTGGTTGTAGGGCCGTAACGTGCTTGCCGGGGCAATGCTCCGCAGAGCTGCCGGCCGGCGGACCTGCCGGGAACGCCCGGTGGCGGTCTCCGAGAAGAAAGTATACCGGATTGCCCCTCAAGGCGACAGGGAGATTGGTCGGCCTCAGGCGACTTCGACCGAGGCGGGGGCGGAAATCTCCTCCTCGGCGATGTCCTCCCCGGCGAGGTATTTGCGGAAGAAGCTCACCGTCCGCTGGGCGTATTCCTTTGGCTCGACGATGACCGACTGGTTGTGCTTGGCGCCCTCGACGATCCAGAGGTACTTCGGCGACGGCGAGAGCTCGTAGAGCAGGCGTGACTGGTCCTCGCGGATGTAGCTGTCCCGCTGGCCGTGAATGAACATCATCGGGCGCGACTGCATTTCCGCCAGCGCCTTGCGCACCGAGGGATATCGGCAGCCCATCCGCGGCTGGGCGAATCGCAGCAGCCACCACAGCAGGAACCGCCAGAACCCCTCGGTATGGTTCTCGTAGACCAGGCGGATCCGCGCGAAGATGCCCGCCCACCGCTTCATCAGCGCGATCAGCGTGGCGTCGGTGCTGAAGGCCCCGTCACAGGCGATGGTGCGGATGTTCGGGTCGGTGGCGGCCGCCAGGATGGCGGCCCCGGCGCCGCGCGAGACGCCGAATATGCCGATGCCCGTGGGTTTGTCCTGTCCGGCGAGCATGCTCTCGACGTGTGCACACGCACCCAGCACGTCTTCCATGTCCTTGTCGGAGGGCCATTGCAGCGGGCGATACTTGCCCGGGCAACTGCTCTCGCCGTGGCCGCGGAAGTCGAAGGTGAACACGTCGAAGCCCGACTCGATCAACGGTCGGGCGTAGCGGGCGCAGCTGTACATGTCCGAGCCGAACTCGTGGCAGAACACCACCGTCCCGCGATAGGCCGACCGGTTGGGCGTCTCCAGGAGCATTCCCCGCAGGCTGGTCCCGTCGAACGAGCGGAAGCGGACGACCTCTCCGTGGAGCGGTTTGAAGTCCAGCGGGCCCATGGACATCGGCGGGTGGGTGTCCACGAAGATATTCAGCGTGATGCGGATGTACTTCGCCAGCAGTGCAGCCACGAACGCCAGCAGCGACAGGCAGGTCAGCGCGATCACCAGCAGCGCCCAGTTTCGCTGGATCCACGTCCATTCTGCCAGGCAGGTTGAGAGCACGTCTGTCGCCATCATGGTCGGAATCGTCAAAAAGGGGCAGAGCTCGAACGCCGGAATGATACGGCCCGAGGGGGGCGGACTTCAAGCGCGATGCAACTGTCCTCCCCGTCGGTGTGCGACATGAATCGGGGCACGCTCCAGCCATCGAGCGACACGCGAATCGCGACAAGCGACAAGGATGTCCGGGTTTGTGTCGTTTCGACCGACCCCAAACCAAGGGCGCCCGGGATTGTGCAGCGAGCCCAAGCGAGCTGAGCAACCCGGCGCGTCAGGAACGCGAAAAGCAGCGACAAGCGACATGGTGGGTGCCACCTATGAAGAGCGAGAAGTCAAAACAATTC
>CAZFPT010000212.1:0-5311 GCA_964521005.1 uncultured Planctomycetaceae bacterium
GCTCACCATGGGGCTTCATGCGCGACTTGTCGGGTGCCACCGGCGTGTCCCCACGCCGGTGCCGGAACGTCCCATGGGCATCCTGCCCATGGCCTGTTTTCGCCTTCGGGGTTGCGCCCGCAACAAGTTGCGAGCCCTACAGCAGCTCCGCGATCGCGCCCGCAACAAGTTGCGGGCCCTACGGGCTGACCGACCCCCAAACCAAGGGCACCCGGAGTATCGTTGAAGCCCCATCTTGAGCGAAGCGAAAGGTGGGGGTAAACAGCGAAATTCCAAATCACAAGCTCCAAGGAGTGATCGTCCCGCATCGCCCCGCGATCGCGCCCGCAACAAGTTGCGAGCCCTACGGGCTGGGCTTTCGGCTCAGAACCACCAGGCGTCGCCGGCCGGTTCGGACAGCAGAACGCGCTGGAGATACAGCACTGCCTTCTCGAAGCCCTCGTTGATGCTCATCAGCGAGTCTTCGTGCTCGATGCTCAGCACGCCGTCATAGTCGTACGTCCGCAGCATCGACACGAACGGCTTCCAGAAATCGTCCCCGTGGCCGTACCCGACGGTGCGGAAGACCCAGGCGCGGTTCTTCAGGTCGCCGTAGGACTGGATGTCCAGGTTGCCGGTGATCGCGGAGTTCCGCGGGTCGATGGCGGTATCCTTGGCGTGGACGTGGTAGATGCACTTGTTCTCGCCGAGATAGCGGGTTGCTTCGACCGGGTCGATCCCCTGCCAGAACCAGTGCGACGGGTCGATGTTCGCCCCGAGCTGCTTGCCGGCGGCCTTACGGAGGCGAACAATATCGGTGGGGTTGTGTACCGTCATGCCCGGATGGGCCTCGAAGGCGATTTTCACGCCGTGCTTCCTGGCGAACTCGTTCTCCTTCGTCCAGTGGGGGATCAGCACCTCGTTCCACTGGTAGTCGGCCATCTCGGAAAACTCATCGGGCCAGGGGCAGGTCACCCAGTTGGGCGTTTTGTCGTCCTTGCAGCCGCCGGGGCAGCCGGAGAAGTTGATCACGCACGTGTCGAACTCAGCCGCCAGCATCACGCCGTCGCGGTGGGCTTTCTGGAACTCCTTGGCGAGGCCCTTGTCCGGGTGAACCGGGTTGCCGTGCGCGGCGATGCCGATCACCTCCATGCCGTGATCTTCGATCTTGGCGCGCAGGTCCTTGAGCTTCGTCTTGCTCTTGTGAATGCCCGCAAGGTCCCAGGGGTTGCCCGGATATCCGCCGACGGGCAGCTCGATCGCGTCCAGACCGAGCTTCTCGCAGTAGTCCAGGGCGTCGTCGAGCGACATCCCGCCGAACAAAGCTGCCATCACACCGAGTTTCATGACGTGTCTCCTCGTGGTTGGGGTGCTTGCCTCAGGCGGGCAGGCCGCCGCGTGGCGATTATGCGCGCTGCCGGCGGGAATGCAAGGCGTCGACAAGATCAACCCCCGCCAGCCGACTTGCCGCACGGGCCTCCCATACGTATGCTGACGGCATGCGACAGAACTCGCCCCAACAACTCTCCCGAAGCCGAGGCAAGTGGGACCCCTCCGGCGTGCTGCTGGACGATACCGCCATCGAAGGCCCGGTGGATTTCCGCGCGATCTTCGGAAACGATCACCCCGTGGAAATCGAGATCGGCTCGGGCAAGGGAACGTTCCTGCTGGCCCGCGCGCCGGGCAGGGAAGACCTCAACTTTATCGGCATCGAGTACGCCCGCTCCTACGCCGTCTACACCGCCGATCGCATCCGCCGCCGAGGCCTGCCGAATGTCCGCATGCTGGCTGCCGACGCCGTGCCGTTTATCGCCGAGCGCGTGCCGGACGGGTCTGTCTGGCGGGTGCACATCTACTTCCCGGACCCCTGGCCCAAACGCAGGCACCACCGTCGGCGGTCGATCCAACGGCCGTTCGTGGAACAGCTGACGCGCGTCCTCCGTCCCGGCGGGCAGTTGCTCGTCGTCACCGACCACCTGGGCTACTTCGAACAGATCCGCCGCGTTCTCACCGACGCCCCGCACCTGGCGAGCATCCCCTTCCCGAGCATGTCGGCCGACGACGGCGAAATCGTCGGAACCAACTTTGAACGCAAGTACATCGCCCAAGGCCGGGCGTTCTACCAGACCGCCCGCCTGCGATACTGAGGCCCCAAGTGATTTTGAAATCGTGCCTTACAGTCCCATCCAATCGCCGCCGGGCCCCGGTCGGCAACGTGCTCACAGCTTCTCCGTTGCGTTCTCGCCTTCCCCTTCGACCTGTTCGGTCTGCACCTTGCTGACGGCCGACGCTGCCCCCCGCCGACCCACCACCACCAGCGTATCGCCGGCGGCCAGCTTCAGCTCGGGAGTCGGGTGATAGACGGCCGATCCGTCCCCGCGACGAACCGCGACGACCACCGCCCCGATCTTCCGCGGCAGTTCGAGCTCGCGAAGCGTCTTGCCCGCCAGTTCGCTTCCTTCGCCCAGCTGGAGCTGATCCATTTCCAGATCGATCCCGCGATGGGCCATCTCCACGAAGTCCACCACCGCCGGCCTCATTACCACGTCGGCCATCCGCGACGCCCCGATCAACTGCGGGCAGATCACCCGACTCGCGCCGGCCTTGAGCAACATGCCCTCGGTGGCGGCTTCGTGTGCCCGCGCGATGATCCGCAGCTTCGGGTTGGCCTGGTGGGCCGAGAGCGTCACGAACACGTTGGCAGCGTCGTCTTCGAGCGTCACCACCAGCACGCCGGCCCGCGTGAGCCCCGCCACCGACAGCGTCTCCTCGCGATGCGCGTCGCCCAGCACATACAGCAGACCGGCCCGTTCAGCGGCAGCGGTCCGCTCGGAGTCCGTCTCGACCACCACCACGTCCTCGCCGGCCTGGCGGAGTTCCTCGCTGACCAGCGAGCCCATCCGCCCGTAGCCGCAGACGATCACGTGATTGCTGAGTTTCTTGATCTCTCGGTCCAATTGCCGTCTCCCGAATATGCCGCGGACCTGCCCCTCGACCACCATCGCCACCACCAGCGAAAGAACCACCGCCCCGCTCGCGATGCCCCCCACCACGATGAACAACGTCCACATCTGCCCCCAGTACGAAACCTCCGCCCCGACGTTCATGCCCACCGTCGATATCACGATCAGCGTCATGTACACCGCCTGCTGCCAGCTCCAACCTTCGATCAGCCAATACCCAAACGCCCCGACCAGCACGAAAAACACCAGCACGGCCATCGGAACAGCCAGACGGGCAGCCTTCGACCGCTCACTGCGGTCGCGAGGACCTCCCACCGTGTCGAATCCAATGTAGGGCATTGTTCTGTCTGCGTGCTTCTGCCGTTGCTCGCCTGCTGCCGATGACCGCGGCCGCGTTTATCCGCCTGGGCGTCGGCTGCCGTCTATCAGTCACTGGCGCAAGAGTACGTAAGCACCTGTTTCATATGCGCTTGCCGTCTACCTGTCCATGCCTCGTTTCCGCCCGTTCGCTGCGGCAGCGGGCAGGCATTCCATCGCCCGGAACAACCTAACCTCTTCTCTAATAACAACTAACAACCAATGACTAACGACTAATGACTACCGACCACTGACTCCCACCTCCCATCATCGACCAGCTGTGCACAACTCAGCCACCCTTTTATAAGGATGCTATATAAGAGATTCTCTAAACCGTAGTAGTAATGATAGTGCCTGTGGGCTGTGTAGGCAATTCTCCCGCGCGATTATAAAGCACTGCCGCAGAGGAGGATAAGAGATTCAGCCAGAGAGAAATCGTGTGGATAACCTGTTGGCAGGCCCGTCGGCAGGGGTGTTGGGAGTTCGACGGTTGCCCCCATCCTGGCCGGTCGGCCGACCTTCGGCGGTGGGATGTGTGCACAACCGCCAGCCGCCCCGCAGACATCCAACACGATATCCACAGGCCGCTGTTGGCAACCACCACGCACAATCCCGCCTCCTTTCCATCGGCAAAACAAACGAGAGACTTGAGGAAAGGGGGGGACGAGAACAGGGAACTTTTCCGCCCCCATTACCGTCTGAGGTAAAGGAAGGCAGTACAATGGACAGAGACCTCAGAGATTCTGTGTATTTTTCTCTTGCAGACTTAGCGGGCGCGGCGCTATCCTTTCGCACCCGCTCGGCAGTTGCATATCCGGGTGCGGCTGGGCACTCAAGACAGGAACCGCGATCGCCGATAGGGAAGACTGAGAGATTCCCTGTCAAGGAAAGGATAGGGATTGCCTTGCGGAAAGTCGAAAGCGATTGTATGCTAAATTCGTCATTGGGGATAGCGACGCATCGACGCCCCGCCGGTGAACTGTGTGCAATAGCTTATGTTGCCGGAAAGGTTAAGTGGTATGGCACAGATTAGCGGTGTCGAGAGGTTACTGGACGCAGTGGACATGGTCGGTTCGATTCTGTGTCTTCCTGTACCCCATTTGCGGCATTGGTACGACACAGGTGGTCAGGACAAGTTGATGCGCTGTATGGTCGCTTGTGACGGGTCTGACCGTTTGAGGGGTTTTTGTGACGAATACGCAGTGTCGCTGGCAGCCGAGTTGATGGATATGGTGAGCGAAGGCTCGATCGAAACAGCAGCAGAAAGCATTGTTGATTTTCTCGAAGAGTTGACAGGTCAAGTTCTGTCTCGAGCAGAACGGCAGTTACCATTGGAGGGGCTTGATATGCCGGGGCCCTATTCGGTCGAGCCTCTGTGCGATGATTGTCTTCCTCAGGCGGCGTGAGTCAATTGAGCGAGCAACGTAACTCCGCATCAACCCATTCTTCTCCTTCAGCCAAATCACCCGGAATAACACCAGTTCATGTCTGTGGGCTGCGCCTAGAAGAGGTGCGTCTGCAGATGCTGGTTTGCGTTCCCCCTTCGGGCGAGAATGACATGCCTTCGGCTGCAAGTATAGAATGCGAAGGGGAGCTAGCATCGCACACCGACGACTATTCTGGTTTCAAGGCTACGGTCTCTTGGCGAGTGGAGTATCAAAGGGGTTTCAGAGGCCCCCAGATACATGGGCGTCATGTTCTTCGGTTTTCGGTGAAAAAACCTATTTCAGAGACAGATGCTCAGTATTACTCATGTACTAACGCCGTAGTCTTGCTGTATCCGTACGTAAGACACCTCGTAGATGATCTCTCATTGAAGTACGCTGGGCGAAGCATGCTTGTTCCGCCGTTGGATGTCCCGGATTTCCTTTACAGACAGCGCGAACAACGATCTCGGCAAGAGACTTCTACCCCGACGGACGAATGGGGGGATGGAGAGAGTGCCCAAGAAGACGCTACTTAAAGGCGATTGCCCGCTGATTGTCAAGGAAGCTACATCAGATGAGGCGAAG
>CAZFPT010000213.1:0-5294 GCA_964521005.1 uncultured Planctomycetaceae bacterium
GGTCGGAGGGGGTTGACTCGTTGTCCAGATTCCACTGCGTCTGGGCGGGCTTGATCTCGGTCGCCTCGGCGGGGGAGGCATCCTGCGGGTCGGCTGGGTCGTCGGATTCCTCGAAGTTCACCTTGCTCCAGTCCACCTCTTCGGCTACGTCGGGAACGTCGATGGTGGCGACGGGCTTGGGCTCGTCGGGCGCATCGGCGGGTGTGTCCGTCGACTCGTCGCTGGCCGGGGCGGCAGGGGCCTGGCTGATGCTCCACTCGTCGTCGGCGTGGGGCTCTGTGACCTCGTCGGGTTCATCGTCGGGCGAGGTGTCGGCCGTTGCGTCGCTCGTGGCGGGCTGGTGGGCCTTGTCGGCCTTGGACTTCGATTTGCCCTTGGTCTTGCTCTTTTTCTTCCGCGGCTTGGCGTCTTCGCCGGGCTCCTGGGGCTCCCACGTTCCGTCGATGATCGAGACCACCTCGTCGGCGAGGTAGATGTAGTCCTGTGCGCCGCTGGATCGCGGGTCGTAGGTGAGGATGCTTTCCCCGGAGGCGGGGCATTCGCGGAGTTTGACGTTCTCGCGGATGATCGTATTGAGCACCTTCCCGGGCAGGGCGCGGTGCAGCTCTCCCAGCACGGATCGGCTGAGATTGGTTCTGCCGTCGAAGCGACAGGCGAGGATGCCCATCAGCTCGATGTCATGGCCGAGACCTTCGCGGACGTCCTGAATGGTCTCCAGGAGCGACTGCATGCAGTCCATCGCGAGGATGGAGGTCTCCACCGGGACGATCGCGTGGGTGGCGGCGACCAGGGCGTTGCCGATCAGCCGGTTGCCCAGGCTGGGCGGGCAGTCGACCATGCACAGGTCGTAGTCGTCTTCCACTTCGCGGAGGAGTTTGCGGAGCTGGCCTCCCTGGGTGGGGCGCAGGTCGTGGGCGACCGAATCCAGCTTGGCGTGCCCGGGGGCGAGGTCGACGTTGGGGGTGATGTCCTTGAGGGGTTCGAGCCCTTCGCCGCGCCACAGGGCGTCGGCAAAGCGGGTATCACCTTCCACGCCCAGCCACCGTGTAGCGGCGGCCTGGCCGTCGAGGTCTACCAGGAGCACTCGCTGGTTGACCGCTCCCAAAGCTGCCGCGAGGTTCACCGACGTGGTGGTCTTCCCGCTGCCGCCTTTCTCGTTTACGATCGCAATGGTCAGCATCGCTGCCGCTCCTTCCGACGCTTGGCGTCGTACGTCCTTGTCCCGCGCCGGCCTCGTCGGGCCTGGCGGTTTTCAGGCCTCCATCCCGTCGGGCCGATCCATGCGGGCCCGTGGCGGGGAGGTCTGGTTTGTCGTTATTGCTCCCGGGGGGAGTGGTTCTGCGAGGCGGAATCGGACGACTGGGGTTCCGAGTCGACCGTCTGCCCCGACCGCACACGCCTGGCGAAATGGGCCATCCGCCCGTCTTCGGGCGGTTCCCACCGCGTCGCCAGGTCCAGCTTCTTGCCGCGATCGACCCGACCCCGGGCCCGTTTCTCCGCGGCGACACGCGCCTTGTAGGCGTGTCGTTTGACCAGCTCGGACATCCGCTGCTGCTGGTTCTCGCTCATCTCGTCGACGGCGTTGGCGATGAACTCGCTGACGGCCTGGTCGACGACGGCGTATTGGGTCTGCTTGGTGAGGGCGGCAAACGCCCGGATCTCGAGGATGGCTCGCAGGGGCAGCAGGAACGTGCCCTTCTTGCGTTCGGGCAGTTCGACGTCCCAGTCGCCTTCGAGCGGATCGCTGCGCTTGAGCACCTCGGAGTAGGGTGAATGTTTCGGCCGTTGGCGTCTCGGCTGGGCCCGTCGGGGCGCCGGGGGAGCCTTCGCCGGCTCGACCACGGTGGTGGCGGGAATCAGTTCCGCCATTGCCGCCGGAGGCGCGAGGGTCGGCTGAATCGGCCGAATGTCGGCAGGGTCCGGGCCTGGCTCGCCCTGGCCGGCGATGTCCTCGGTTCCGGTCACCAGCGTCTGCGACCGCCCGATGGGGCTGGGGGCGGTGACCTCCTCGATGTCGTCGGCAGAGAGAATCCCCAGCCGTGCGGCGCCCAGCTTGAGCTTGCGACGGATGCTGAAACCCATCGGGCTGCCCTGACTGGCCTGAATCGCCTTGAGTCGGCCTCGGGCGGGATCGATGTTGTCGTCGTCCATCATAAAAGACTCCCACGGGAACCGGTTTAGCGCTCGTCCCGACACGAACAGATCACAAGGCCGACGACGTGTTCTCGTGGCGAGCCCTGCAGAAAGCACGCGCAAGCCGCTGTGCCTTGACCGGGAGAAGGCAACCTCTCCACAGGGGGAATCGGCGAAAACAGAGGCCTCATTCAGCACCAGGCGGGGAAAAACTGGGTTTCCGGAACCGGTCTCAGCGGGCCAGGCGGGAGGAAGTGGGGGTCATCAAAGGTCGCAGCAGTTCTGAAAGCCTGTCGTGGTCAAACTTTCCGATCGCGCAGTACGTCAGGTCGCCCACGCGGAGGGCGACCATCCTGCTGTCGCGGAATCCGCATGCCCAGAGTCGGCTGTCGTCGATCCGGTGGCAGCGATCGAAATTCAGCTTCTCCGGCGGCGCGCGCATCACCACAACGGTCACGGGCCCTTCGGGCGTCTGGAACACATACGAGGCGGCCGACTCGCCGAAGAACTCCGTCTGCGAGCCACCGATCAGCTGTAACGAACTGCCGGAAACCCTGCGGGGCCTGATGCCCGTGTGCTCGGCCAGGTAGCCGCGAACGTCCGACCAGTCGGAACTCGGATGAATCGGGTGCGAGGAGGTCTCCTTGTGAATGTGCGCGAGGACCGCCTGAGCGATCTTGCCCTGTCCGGCGGAGACCGGGGCGGCCTGCGGGGCGGGGGCGAACATGTAGGCCGCCGAGAGAACCACCAGCACCATCGCCGCCGCCGAGGCAACGATCCCCCAGCGAGGGAATCGCAACACGATCTCGTGGTCGCCGCCCGGCGGGCAGACCCCCGCTTCCGAGACGGCCGACTGGACTCGAACAAACAGCCCCAGGCCCGGCCGGTGGGTCTCGAACGCCTCGCGAAGACGTCGGCGCAACGCGCGATGACCCTCGATGGCCAATCGAATTTCGTCGCTGTCTACGTTAGAGATGTCTGCTTCCCCCTCCACGAACTCTTCCAGTTGTACATCCGTCATTGACATGGCTTCTCACCCGTCCATCGTCTCGTGCCGGCGATACCCCATGGGATCTCCGTTTCCCACGAGCACAGAATACGTTGCGCTGCCGACCGGCCGCTGCAGCACCGGTGCTGCAACTGGTAAACAGTAAACACTATCATTTGCGGTTGTTACAGCCTTTGCCGCCACACTGATCCAAACGAGAAATCCGCGGCGATCGTTCCCGCCGGGTGCGAATTCCGGGTCTTTCGTGCGCGTGCAGGGGTGGACGGCGTCTTGCACCGTCGGCGTCGGGCGGATATAAGCGTGTCAGTCGATCAATGAAAGGGTGACGCTATGGGCCTGTCTGCTGCGACCGTATATCCGCTTGCGATGCTGGCTGCGTGGGGCTCGAAGGAATGGGCGGTCTTCTCCGCGCCGTTCGTGATCATTGCGCTGCTGGGGGTGATCTGGCTGTTCCTTCGGAACACCATCCGAACCCGCCTGCGGCTGGGCAAACAGCTGCGCGATGATCCGGACATCAACGAGTGGATCATCGCGTTCAACTGGTCGCGGAAAGTGCTCTACGTCCCCACGATCATTGTCTCGTTTATCGCGGCGATCATCATGTGGCTCGATCCGGCCCCGCCGACCGGCCAGATCATCGGCGGCGTGTGGCTGGCGGTGTTCTTCCTGAACTTCCTGGTGGACGAGTACGAGCTGTCCATCAAGCTCATTCTCATCGTGCTGCTGTGCATGGGTGTGACTTACCTCTGGCTGATGATGCTTGGCTGGGACAGCTACATCTGGCGTTTCTTCGCGAGCATGGCCTTCGAGATCGGATGGAAGGGATACCTCCTGTTCGGCGTGATCTTCTCGATCGCCGTGGTCATCAGCTGGGTCCGCGGGCTGTTCTACTACATCGCGATCACTTCCAACTACATGAACATTCAGGAAGGTCCCACCGAGAGCGGCAACCAGATCAGCCGGGAGGACTACACCACGCGGATCGACACGGGCGACTTCCTGGAGCGGATTCTCGGATTCGGGCGGTTGATCATCAGCTTCCGGGACAACCGTACGCCACCGATGATCCTGCTGGTTCGACGGATCGGCCGGGTGAGTCGACGCCTGGAAAGCATCCGAGGGAAGCTGGCGATCGACCGCGATCAACCCCACCGCGAAGGGTCCGAAGAGGCTCTCTGACGGCCGAGGGCTGGTTGGCGTCCGCCGGCGGGGCCGCTTCGGGCAACGTCCCGTGGAAGTAGTACGGCAGGTCGTCGGGCGTGACGTCCTTCCACAACCCCCGCCGATCGCGAACGGCCTGCGCCTGCAGCCGAAGGTATCTCTCCCGCCTGGGATGGTCGTATCGCGGATCCGCGTAAGCGTACCCCTCTGCCACGAGGCGGTCGTTCAGCGTCTGACCGTCGGGAAGCACCACGTACGCCAGCAGCCGCTTGTACTTGCCGCGCGTATCGCCCTTGACGAGCTTGAGCGTCACCGTCTTGCCCTTGCACCAGCGGCGGGTGGCGGCCGTCGCTTGCGGGCCGAAATGCTGGGGCGGGGTGTTCGGCTTGACGGTTTCAGGGGTGTCCACGCCCCACAGGCGAATGCGGGTGTCGGTCTCGTCATTGAGCGGATCGTACAGGCCCACGTCCAGCGTGTCGCCGTCGACGATATTCGTCACGCGGAGCTCCCGATTGTGGTAGCGTGGGAAATCGGGCCCGGGGATCCGCCCGAACAGCCCGACATAGTCGCCCAAGGCAATCGCGCCGGCCAACAGCAACAGCACAGCCGGGACGGCCCCGCGGCGGATCGCGTAGCGGGCCTTGCGTGATCGACTGATGCGCTGGTTGGGGCGGGTGTCTCGCATGGACCGAATCCTACCGCGCCAAGGCCGAGGGGTGTGTGACATTTTCCGCTACGGTCCACCGGGGGCCACCGGGCCGGTGCCGCAGGGTTACCCCCACGGTTCGCGGAGCTCACCATGGGGCTTCAACGATACTTCCGGGTGCCCGGGATTGTGCCGGTCGGACCGAGCGCAGCGAGGGAGGAACGGAGCAACCCGGTTGTCGCGATGTCCGGCCGGTGCTGTAGGGCTCGCAACTTGTTGCGGGCGCGATCACCGAAGACGAAAACAGAACAGCCGTAGGGCCGGCGAACCGTCGATTGCAGGCGA
>CAZFPT010000214.1:0-5235 GCA_964521005.1 uncultured Planctomycetaceae bacterium
CTGCTGGTGATCGGCTCGGACGAGGCACTCAAGGCCTTCCCCAGCGGTTGACGGGGACTCAGCTTTGAGCCCTGGGATGTGTGAGGTTAACGTGGAAGACGAGAGCCGCCGAATTCCAACTGATGTCGTGACAGTGGTTGTAACCAACAATGCTGTATTACTGGTCCGTATGAGCATCGTGGAGAATTAGAAGGTACGGCCGTATCTCGCCAGTCGTAGGGATGGCAACTTATTGCGGGCGCGATCGCGGGGCGATGCGGGCCATCACTCCATCGCTAGTCGCTAGCTGCTAGCTGCTAGTTGCTTCTTTACCCCCACCTTTCGCTTCGCCCTTCGACAAGCTCCCGGCAGGCTCACCATGGGGCTTCAACGATACTCCGGGTGCCCGGGATTGTGCCGGTCGGAGCGAGCGCAGCGAGGGAGGAACGGAGCAACCCGGCTGTCGCGATGGCCGACCACTACCTGAAGCGCAATCCGGACCAACCCGGTTGCTCAGCTCGCTTGGGCTCGCTGCACAAGCCGGGGCACCCTTGTTCTGGGGATCGGTCAGGCCGTAGGGCTCGCAACTTGTTGCGGGCGCGATCCGGACCAACCGGGTTGCTCCCGTCTCCGCCCTTCGGGCTCCGTCGTGCCAGGCAGCTCGCTCGGGCTCACTGCACAACGCCGGGCACCCTTGGTTGTGAGTGAAGTGATAGACCCGCGTGTCGCTCGTCGCGATTCGCGCGTCGCCCGTCACTGAATATCTCAAGCGTGTCCCCGATTCCTGTCTCACCCACGCCTCCCCTGGTGCGGGCAACATGTTGCAAACCGTGGCGTGTTCGGTACGATGGCATCATGGCCAAGAAAACCTCCGGAATGACATACAAGGACGCCGGCGTGGACATCGAAGCCGGCGACGAGATGGTCCGCCAGATCCGTCCCATGGTCGAGCGAACGCTGGGCCCGCGGGTGATGGACCTCTACGGCGGATTCGCCGGGCTCTTCCGCCTGGATTACAACGAGAAACTCTTCAAGAAGAACTACCGCGAGCCGGTCCTGGTCGGCTGTACCGACGGGGTGGGCACGAAGGTCAAGGTCGCCCTGGCGATGGACAAGCTGGACACCGTCGGGATCGACTGCGTGGCGATGAACGTCAACGACATGATCTGCTGCGGGGCCGAGCCGCTGTTCTTCCTGGACTACCTGGGAACCGGCGCCCTGACGCCCGACCGGATGACGAAGATCGTCAAGGGCATCTCCGAAGGTTGCCTGGAATCGGGCTGCGCCCTTCTGGGCGGCGAGACCGCCGAGATGCCCGACGTCTACAACGAGGACGATTTCGACCTGGCCGGCTTTGCCGTGGGCGTGGTGGAACGCAAGCGGGTAATCGACTCGGCCCACGTGGAAGCGGGCGACGTGGCGATCGCCCTGGCGTCCGACGGGTTGCACTCCAACGGGTTCGGGCTTGCCCGCAAGGTGCTGCTGGGCAAGCACGACGTGGACGACGCCCCGCCCGAGCTGGAGGGCGCCTCGATCGGCCAGGCGATGCTCACCCCCACGCGTATCTACGTCCGCCCGGTGTTGCACGTGCTGCGTCAATACAAGGTCAAACGCGTCGTCAAGGCGATGGCCCACATCACCGGCGGCGGCCTGCCGGGCAACCTGCCGCGCGTGCTGCCCGAAGGACTGACCATCCGCGTCAAACGCGACAGCTGGAAGATCCCGCCGATCTTTCGGCTGATCGAGAAGCTCGGCCCGGTCGACCCGCTGGAGATGATGCGGGTGTTCAACATGGGCGTGGGGTTCGTAATGATCGTCGCGCCGAGTTTCGCCTCGGCTATCATGAATCGGTTGCGACGCTGCGGGGAACGCTGCTGGGTGCTGGGTAAGGTCCGCAAGGGCGGCCCGGAGATCCAGTGGAACTGATCGGCCCGCGCGCCGGGATGCACACAACGCAACAGAATCCGTCGGATGCCCGTATCGGCCATCGAAAGGACCTCTGCCATGCGACACGCCGCTTCGATTTGCCTCCTGCTGCCGGCCCTTCTCTGCTTCGTCGGCTGCTCGGCGGCAGGAGACATCACGCCCCACAAGTGGAGCCCCGACAAGCCTTCCACGCAATTGGCGGGAACCACCTGGCCGGCGTATGAGTCGGTCTCGCACGCCGGCAGGGACCTCTCCCCCGCCGGGGCCGTCCGCATGGTCTGGTCGGAGGAAGGCGTCTACGCAAAGCTCCTCCTGCCCGATGACGCGCCGCGCCGATTGGCCGTCAACCTCCTGTACACCGAGGCCGACGGTCAGCTGCGCAGGGGTCGCGTCCGGATCGTGCGGGATGACGGGAGCATCGAAACACTCGCCGAACGCACCGACCCCGGGACCGACACGTGGATCCCCGCCGGTGAGACAATCTTCTCGCGCGTGGCGACGGACGTCTCGTCCCAGCCGCCGGTGGTATACGTGTTCCTCGCGTGGGAGACCGTCGGCCTGGACGCGCCGCCGAAGGATCGCGCATGGGTCGTGATCGACCCGGCCGGCTCGCAACCCGCCGGGCAAACGCCGCCGGTGCCGGTGCGTTTTTACATCGACACGCGTCCGAAAATCCGGGGCGGGACCTCCGCCCGCTGCCCGTCCTGCACGCAGTAGCGAAAGGAACCTCATGCCGGATCAGCCCAAGGTGCTCGTGGTGGGGTCGATCAACATGGACCTCGTCGTGCGATCCTCCCACATGCCAGAACCCGGAGAAACCGTCCTGGGAGACGGGTTCGTGACCAATCCCGGAGGCAAGGGGGCCAACCAGGCCGTCGCCGCCGCCCGCCTCGGGGCGATCACGCACATGATCGGGCGCGTCGGCGATGACGCGTTCGGCCAGACGCTCCTGGAGAGCCTGCGCCAGGACGGCGTGAACTGCGACAGCGTCTGGGTCACCGAGGCGACCTCCACGGGCGTGGCGATGATCATCGTCGACGGCCACGGCGAGAACTCCATCGTGGTGGCGTCCAACGCCAACTTCCGCCTGACGCCCGACGACGTGTTCAGCGCCGACGAACTGTTCACCGACGCCGACGTCGTGCTGCTGCAGCTCGAGCTGCCCCTGCCGACCGTCCGGGCGGCCGTCCAGGTCGCGCGTCGACACAACTGCAAGGTCGTGCTGGACCCGGCCCCCGCCCCGAAAAGCCTCTGCGACACGCTGTGCAACGTGGACGTCCTCTCGCCCAATGCCACCGAGGCCGAGCGCATCACCGGCAAGAAGGCCGTCGAGGAGCGCGTCGAAAAGAACGTGGCGATGGACCTGATCGCGCGCGGCGCCAAGGCGGCCGTGCTGAAGCTCGGCCCGCGGGGAGCGCTGGTGGTCACCGCCGACGAGCAGTTCGCCACCATCCCGCCCTGCCGGGTGGACGTCGTGGACACCACCGCCGCCGGAGACGCCTTTACCGCCGCCCTCGGCGTGGGCATCGCGCAGGGTCGAACCCTCCCCCAGGCGGCGAAGTTCGCCAACGCCGCCGGCGCCCTGGCATGCACGCGGCTGGGCGCGCAGGCGGCCATGCCCACGCTCGACGAGGTCCTCTGCCTGCTGGCCGACCAGCAGGACCGCTGACCCGCCGGCCGCGATTTCGATGCGATCTAGAACCGCGTCATGTGCTCGTACATCGCCAGGCGAGCGTCAATGTCCTCCCGGCCGATCTGCAGGAACCGGTTGACCGAGAAGTCCTCCAACAGGATGCTCGCGGTCACCGTCCCGTAGGCGATCGCCCGGCGGATCGTGTCGGCCGACAGGTCGTCCTTCTCGGCGATGTAGCCGAGCATCGCCCCGGCGAAACTGTCGCCCGCACCCGTCGGGTCCACCACCTTCGCGCTGGGATAGCCGGGCAGCGGATAGACCTTGTCGCCCATGAACAGCAGCGCCCCGTGCTCGCCCTTCTTGACGACCACGAACCGCCGAACCACTCCGGCGATGATCTGGCCGGCCTCGACGATGTTGTGCTTGCCGGTCAGCAGGACCGCCTCGCTGTCGTTGAGCACCAGCCCGTCGATCTGCATCAGCAGCGCCTTGAGCCCGTCACGTTCGGACTTGATCCACAGGTCCATCGTGTCCGCGACGATCAGGTCCGGGGCCGCCAGCTGGTCCAGCAACTCCATCTGCAGGCATGGGTGCGTGTTGGCCAGGAAGACATATCGACTGTCGCGGAACTCCTCGGGAATCGACGGGCCCTTCTCGTCCAGCACGTTCAGCTCGACCGAGATGGTGTCCCGCTGGTTGACGTCCTCGTGATATCGCCCGTGCCAGCGGAACGTCTTGCTGTTCTGGCGTACCTCCAGCCCGCTGAGGTCGATGTTCTCGTTCTCTTCCAGCGGCGCGAGAAAGCCGGGCGGGCAGTCGCCGCCCACCACGCCCACCAGCCTGACGGGGTGGAAAAAGCTCGCGGCGTGCGCGAAATACACGCTCGAACCGCCCAGGGTGTCGGTCGCCTGGCCGCTGGGGGCCTCGACCGTATCGATTCCGATGCTTCCGGTTACCAGTAGACTCATGTCCGTTCCATTTTCTGTCGGGCTTCGGAGAACTCCACAAAGCCCAGAGACAACTTAGAGCTTCGAGAACGCTCCCGAACCCATGCGACAACTTCTGTCGGGCTTCGGAGAACTCCACAAAGCCCAGAGACAACTTAGAGCTTCGAGAACGCTCCCGAACCCATGCGACAACTTCTCAGGGGTGTTGAAAATCGACAGGCCGCCGGGAGATTCCGCCCGGCCGCGTCACATCGCCCCTGATTGTGCCGACTCACCGGGCGTTTGTCGAGAGCGAGCCCCAAACCAAGGGTGCCCGGAATATCGTTGAAGCCCCATCTTGAGCCTGTCCTGAGCTTGTCGAAGGGCGAAGCGAAAGGTGGGGGTATCGCGTCACGGAAAAACGACGCATCTCGGTCGCCCCCAGAAAACCCCGCACACTCGAAGCCGCACCAATCCGCTCTCGCGTCGCTTTTCTGACGGGCTTCGGAGAACTCCGCAAAGCCCGGAGACGAGTCAGCGCTTCGAGAACGCTCCCGAACCCCTGCGACAACTTCTGCGGGGCTTCGGGAGAACTCCGACAAGCCCAGAGCCAACTGAACGCTTCGAGAACTCTCCCCGAACCCCTGCGACGGATCCCAGCGAGCCTGCACCAGCGATCGCGGATGAGATTCGCGAAGGTTCCCGCAACGAGAGCCTGTTCCGTCTTGCTGCCCGGATGCGAAGCGACGGGGCGAGCGAGTATGAGATTCT
>CAZFPT010000215.1:0-2945 GCA_964521005.1 uncultured Planctomycetaceae bacterium
ACTTGTGCCCCAGGGCGCACTCGGCCTGGGCGATCTCGTTGGTGTGATGCACCATCACGTGGTCCACGCCGCCGCAGTGAATGTCCAGCCGCTCGCCGAGATGCGCGACCGCCATCGCCGAGCACTCGATGTGCCAACCCGGGAACCCCACGCCCCAGGGGCTGTCCCACTCCATCGCCCGCTGGGCGTCGGTGGGGCTGAACTTCCATAGCGCGAAGTCCGTGGGGTTCTTCTTGTGCTGAGACATCTCGATGCGCGCCCCGGCCTGGAGACCTTCAATGTCCAGCCTCGCGAGCTTGCCGTAGTCGTCCACCTTGCTCGTGTCGAAGTACACCGCCTCGCCGGGCACGGTGTAGGTGTAGCCGTTTTCCTCCAAGGCGCGGACCTGGTCGATCTGCTCCTGGATGTGTTCGGTGGCGCGGCACCAGGTGGTGGGTTCAAGAACGTTCAGCCGATCGAGATCGCTCCGGAAGGCGTCCCAGTACTCCTGGGCGATGTCCCATACGCTCTTGCCCTCGCGCTGGGCGCCTTTCTCCATCTTGTCCTCGCCGGCGTCGGCATCGTCGGTGAGGTGCCCCACGTCGGTGACGTTCATGACGTGGCGAACCTGGTAGCCGCACGCTTCGAGCGTTCGTCGCAGGACATCCTCGAAGACGTAGGTCCGCAGGTTGCCGATATGCGCGTAGTTGTACACGGTCGGCCCGCAGGTATACAGCCGAACGACGTCCGGCTCGATGGGCACGAACTCGTCCTTGCTGCGGGTGAGCGTGTTGTACAGCCTCAGGGGCGGCATGTCGGCGATGTTGGTCATCGTGCTCCTCGTGCGGCTCGGCGTGGGGTCTGGAAGCGGGCGATTATAGCCTCGCCGGCCGGCGTTTCCAACGGTCGGCCACGGTCGGGGAGCCTACTTCCAGCTTGCGATGACCTGCTCGCGGGGGACCACGCCGATCGCGTCGGCCCACTCGCTCCAGAGCCCATCCAGCCGCGAGACCTCGTCATCTTTCACGTCCGAGAGGTCGTTGAGTTCGGTGCGGTCCTCGACCATGTCGTAGAGTTCCCACTGGCGTTTCTCCCACTGCTGGACCAGCTTCCATCGGCCATGCCGGACGGCGAGGTTGCCCTCGTGCTCCCAGAACAGCAGGCGGTCGGAGGTGTCCTGCTCGGTCCCGTTGAGCGTCGGCAGGAAGCTCTCGCCGTCGGGCGGGGTGATGGGCTTGCCGTTGTGCTCGGCGGGGTATTCCACGCCGGCGGCGTCCAGACAGGTGGCCATGATGTCCACCACGTGCGAGAGTCGGTCGGTCTGTCGGCCTTGCTTGATTCGCCCGGGCCAGTGGGCGATCAGCGGGGTGGCGATTCCCCCTTCGTGGACCCAGTGTTTGTGCAGACGGAAGGGCGTGTTGGACGCGTTGGCCCAGGGGCGGTTGTAGCTCTGGTAGGTCGTGTCCGGGCCGGGCATGAGCCCCGGGGCATTGCCGACGGTGACGTCCTCGCCCTCGAGTGTCTGGCGCTGCAGGCGGGAGGCCCAGCTGGATTCGTGGCGGATAAATTCGTGACAGCCGCCGTTGTCCGAGAGGAACAGAACGAGCGTGTCGTCCTCGATGCCGCGGCGTTCCAGCGTCTGCAGAATGCGTCCGATGCCCTCATCCACGCGGTGGAGCATGGCGGCGTAGGTGGCCATCAGGGCGTCCTGGTAGTCCTTATCGGGGATGTCCTCCCAGGCGGGAACTTCCGGGTCGCGCGGGCTGATGGGCCATTTCGGGTCGAGAATTCCGCTGCCCTTGAGCTGCTCGTGGCGGGCGGTGCGGACGGCATCCCAGCCGCCGGCATATCGGCCTCGATAGCGTTCGATGTCCGGCTGGGGCGCGTGGAGGGGCCAATGGGGCGCCGTGAAGGCCACGTACGAAAAGAACGGCTGATCTGGCGTGGACTCGCAGGCGCTGTCGATCATCTCCGAGGCATGCTCGGCGATGCGATCGGTGAGGTAGAACTCCTCGTTCTCGGGCTTGACGAACTCGCCGTTGCGCGAGAGCGTGGGCGGATACCAGTAGCTGCCCGCCCCGCAGAGCGTACCGAAATGCTCCTCGAAGCCGCGCTGGTTTGGGGTGGGGTGCTTGGCGTCGCCGGCAGACCACGTCTCGGGCTTCCGGACGTTGTAGACGCCGCCGACGTGCCATTTGCCGGACATGAACGTGCGATACCCAGCCGACCCGAGTGCCTCGGCGATCGTGACGCAACGGTCGTTGAGATAGCCCTGATATTCCGGCCAGGGGAGTTCGTTCACCATCGCCCCCATTCCCGCCTGGTGGGGGTACAGCCCGGTCAGGAGGCTCGCGCGCGTCGGGCAGCAGCGGGCACAGTTGTACATCTGGCGGAACACGACCCCGCCGCGGGCCATGCGCGAAAGGTTGGGGGTCGAGATCTCCGAGCCGTAGCAGTCGATGTCCGAGAAGCCCATGTCGTCGACCAGAATGACGATGATGTTCGGGCGTTTGGCGGGGGCTTCATCAGCAACCATGCGTGTCTCCGTTTCGTGCAGGGGGATGCGAGGGGACCCAGCATAGCGGCAGGACGCCCGGCGAGCAACGGCCGCGCGCAAAGAGACCGCCCGCAACGGTCCTGCCGGCGCCAAAGAGCGTCCGGCCAGACCGCCACGGGCGGCCGATGGGTCTGCAGATGTCGGCTGTGCTTTACGCGTTTCGCTTGCGGAGCAGGATCGCCAGCCCACCCAACGCCAGGACACTCATGGTGGCCGGTTCCGGAATGGGGTAAAGCGTAACATTCGACTGGGCGGAGAAGCTTTCACCAAAGCTGTCGATGCTGCCCAGGATGAAGGCGATGTCGACGACATAGCCTTCGTTTCCGAAATCACCGGCGAGGCTCCCGCCTGTAGTGGCGAAGGTTCCGCTACCGGTCAGGAGGGTCTGCACGCCGAAGGAGTTCTCCTC
>CAZFPT010000215.1:3045-5160 GCA_964521005.1 uncultured Planctomycetaceae bacterium
GCCATGCCGGTGAAGAGGCCGATGACGGCTGCGATGGTTGCGAGCTTCTTGATGTTCATAGTTACGTCTCCCTCAATGTACGGCGTGCTCCTCCTTGTGGGAGCACTCGCCACGAATCAAAGTGTTCCCCATCGGCCGCAAACGCGGAACGTGGGTATGGAAATCATTCGTTGGCTGGGGAAAACAGGTGAGCGGTCCGTTCCACAGCTGTAACGCGGACTCTCTCAAAAGAGCCGCGGAGCCATGGTCCCAAGGGGACCGTAAAACCCTCTCTTCACGATGCGTCACCGGAACGTCCGCCACCGCGTGGTATCGACACCCTCATGCCACCATGCGTCGGCCTCTGTCCCAGGTTCGTGTACCTCCCGGGTACAACTCCTGAGTGGAGTATTCATTATTATGCACGATTTCGGCGATTCGTCAAGCCAATTTACTCTATCTCGCACGCGCAAAAAACGCTCTCCGGGCTGCCGACGAGGCTTGCCAGGTCTGCAAAGCGATGATTCTTATGCCTTTAGGGTTGAGCAGAAAAGGTCCGCCCGGGAAGGAAAAGTCTCATTTTCTGGAAGTATTTTCGCCCCGCCAACGACGAAGACGGCGGGAGTTTCATGGCTGGGCCCACCGAGCCCGCAGGCGGCGGCGTTCCTCGTCGCTGAAGAAGTGTTGGGCGTAGCGGGATTCCAACATCCCCTCGACGTACTCTTCCGGGAGGGTCACCTGGTCCAGGAAGTCGCGGTAAGCCTGAGAGTAGGCTTTGCCCGAGCCTTCGTTCATTCGGAGCAGTCGGAAAGGCGGAATCCCCAGGAACGCAGCGATTCGCTCCTGTTTGAGCTCATCGTGCAGATCATGTCGCAGGATCAGCAGGTGGAACATCCCGGAATGAATCTCCTGCCAGCCTTGCTTGCGGTCGAAGGGGTGGGTGAACACGTCGATCCCGGTGACCGGTTTCATTTCCCGATCGAACCAGTCCAGCGGCGTGTCATGGTCGTACTGGTCGATGAAGTCGGCGATCAGCTGGGGCAGTTTCAGCTTTCGGTGGGCCGCATCGGTCTTCTCAAAGACATCGAGGTTCTGAAAGAACGCCGAGACATTTCGGCCGACGGGCTCTCGAATGAGCGTGATGATTCGGATGTCGCGCCCCGCTTTGCCCGAGGTGAGTTGGCGGTGGAGCTCGGCCCCGACGCGGTCGTCCGACTCGGCCATACCGCGCCGGCGATGCGACTCCTGGACGCGCCGGATGTTCTCGGGGTTGATCCGGTGTGCGTGGTGCACTTCGAGACGGGGAATCTGACGAAGGCTGCGGTAAACGCTGCTCGATGCAACCTTCCCCATCTGGTACACCCAGACGCTCTGGCGTCGGGTCATCAGCCGTGGCAGTCGCCCAGTAGCTCTCTTCACCCGCCGCAGGACCCGGATGAGGCCGTCGAGAACCCTATCCATCGCATCTGCCCCAAAGGTGGAGAATCCGAAGGCCGCGACTTGCCGAAGGAGTGTACCTGCTGAGAAGGCTCATGAATCGGACTCATCGGGCCGATCGAAGATTCGCATGGCCTTTTTCTGCTTCTTATCGAGCGAGTCGGGGTCCATCTCGTAGGCCTTGCGGTACCACCTCGCGCTGTCGCGGGCGCTGTTCCCGGGGTCGTCGCCGAGGTCCTTGCAGGTCTGGATGAGGTCCTCCCGCACGGTCTGTCGCAGTTCGCCGTCGACGCGCTGGAGCAGGTCCTCGAACGCCGCAGCCGCCTTCTCGTACTCCCGCTGGTTGTAGTGTTCCTCGACGATGCGGTTGTACTCGTCCATGTGCCCTCTGCCCTGCATGGCGTCATGGGCGAAGTACCCCACAATCCCCAGGCCGACCACGGCGACCACGATTTTCACAACGGTCATCGGTTTCATGGCTGCCATTCTTACGGCGGCGGGGCGACTCGTCAAGACCGGTCGATGCGAACGGGTCAGGAAGTCTGCGACATGAATCGAAGGCACGCTTCAGCCATCGAGCGACAAGCGAATCGCGACAAGCGGTGAGACGAAGTTGAAGCCCCATCTTGAGCGAAGCGAAAGGGGGGGGTAGAGAAGCAGAAAGCAGCGACAAGCGAATCGCGACAAGCGACAAGGGGT
>CAZFPT010000216.1:0-5130 GCA_964521005.1 uncultured Planctomycetaceae bacterium
GTATCAGCGATGGGACTGGGTTGCTGGGCCATCGGCGGGCCCTACGCCAGCCCGGACGGCAAGCCGTGCGGCTGGAGCTACGTCGACGACGAGGAGTCCATCCGGGCGGTTCACGCGGGGCTGGACGCGGGGGTAACCCTCTTCGACACGGCCGCCTGCTATGGGTGCGGGCACAGCGAGGAAGTGCTCGGGCGGGCGCTGAAGGGGCGACGCGACAAGGTCGTGATCGCCACGAAGTTCTGGCACCGCTTCGACGAACAGCACAAGGTCACCGCCGGTTCGCTGGACGACCCCAGCCAGATCGCCGAGAGCGTCGCCGGTTCGCTGCGACGGCTGGACACCGACGTGATCGACCTGCTGCAGTTCCACCAGGGCAACTTCCCCGCCGACCAGGCTGCCCCCATCCGCAACGCCTGCGAGGAACTCGCCCAGCAGGGCAAGATCCGCTGGTACGGCTGGAGCACCGACGACCCCGACCGCCTGGCCGTCTTCGCCGCCGGCGACCACTGCACGGCCGTCCAGCAGAGGCTGAGCATCATGTACGGAAACCTGGAGACGCTCGCGCTGGCCGAGAAGGAGAACCTCGCCAGCCTCAACCGCGGGCCGCTCATCAAGGGCCTGCTCACCGGCAAGTTTGACCGCCGAAGCACCTTCCCCGACGACGACGTCCGCCAGCCCTGGTGGGATCTCAAGAGCGGTCAGGAAGGCGAGTGGCTCGACGCGTTCGAGAAGATCCGCGACGTGCTCACCGCCGACGGACGCACCGCCGCCCAGGGCGCCATCGGCTGGCTGTGGGCCAAGAGCGACGCGACCATTCCCATTCCCGGCTTCAAGACGGTGGACCAGGTTCGCGAGAATGCCGGCGCCATGGAGCACGGGCCGCTCAGCGACAAGCAGATGCGGCAGATCGACGAGATCCTGGGCGTCGAACAGTAGCGATCCGCCCAGACCCAAAGCCGGCCTCTGCCTGAGCTACCGCATCGACAAGCGAGACGCCTATCGTACCGGAAGCTACAGCGAGCCCTTCGTCGAGGGGATTTCGCCCTGTCTGTCGGTGTCGATGGACTTGGCCTGACGCAGCGCCTGGGCGAGGGCTTTGAAGATGGCCTCGGCGATGTGGTGATCGTTCACGCCGTAGGGCACGTTCACGTGCAGGTTCATGCCCGCCTCGCGGGTAAGGGCCTGGAGGAACTCTTCGATCAGTTGCGTGTCGAACGTGCCGATCTTGTGCGTGCAGAATCGCACGTTGAACACCATGCTAGCGCGGCCGGAAAGGTCCAGCGCGACGTTGGCGAGGGTTTCGTCCATCGGCACCGACGCGTTGCCGTACCGCGCGATTCCCGTCTTGTCGCCCAGCGCCTCGCGGATTGCCTGCCCCAGGCAGATCGCGACATCCTCGGCGGTGTGGTGATCGTCCACGTCCAGGTCGCCGCTGGCGGTGACGGTGATGTCGGTCAGGCTGTGTTTGCCGAGATGATCGAGCATGTGATCGAGAAAGCCGATACCCGTCTCGGCGCGCACGCTGCCGCAGCCGTCGAGGTTCACGGTAAGCTCGATGCGGGTTTCTTTGGTCTCTCGCTGTCGTTTTGCGGTTCGTTGCATGGTGTTCCTGTGTGTGATCGGCCGATGCGCCTGTGAGGTATTGTCGGGCAAAGGACGGCTGTGCGTCCAGCGTTTCTTGAACACGCGACCAGCGACATGAATTGCCGGCACGCTTGAGGCGATCCCGCCCGCAACCAGTTGCGGGCCCTACGGGTTGCTGAACATGCACGCCGGATCATGAAACGTGGCATACGCGGGTTGGAAGCCCGGGCCACGAACAAAAAGAACCCCGCCGGCACGTTCGGTGCCGACGGGGTCTGGATGCATCGGTATTCCCGCCACGCGGGCGGGAGTGCGTCAGTGGGTTACCACTCCCAGCCGACGTTCATGCCGCCGTAGAACTCATCGGAGATGCCGGCAGCGGCACTGTCATCGATGGCCTGGCTGTAGGCCAGGAAACCGCCGATGCTGAACCCACCCCACTCAGCCGGGATTTCCAGCGCGCTGGAAAGGTCCACGGACATATCGAGCTGGTAGTTGATGCTCGAAAGCTTCGTGGTCCGGTTGGTGTTGAGGTAACGGTGATCAAAGTGGAACTGGACGCTCGGGGTGAGCGTGGTGTCCTTGAGGACCGGGACTTCCTGCATGCCCATCTCGGACATCACGAACTCATGGCTGAGCCCGGCGACGATCCACTGGCCGTAATCGGCGTTGTCCATGTCCATGTAGTACGTGATGGTCGGGTTCAGGCTGAAATCGATCCCGCACATCTTCCACAGCTCGGAATCATCGAAGCTCAGGCCGACGTACCATTCGTTGGTCATCCGGTCGTCGCCTTCGCTCTGCGGGAAGTGATACCAGATGTGCCCGACGCTGATGTCCATGTACTCGGTGACGCCATAGGTCCAGTCGATGGTGTAATCGACTTCCTGCAGCGTGCAGTCCTGGTTGCGGTCGGCGGCACCCATACGGCGGGCGTTGTCCTGGTCGGCGTAGAACTCGAACCAGACATTGCCGCTGAAGGTACCCAGGTTCATCCCCAGCGCCTCGGCCGTGTCCAGGCTGACGGTGAAGCCAACCTGATGGTTGATGGCTTCACGACCTTCGCCGCCCCACTCCGAGAAGTTCTGGCCGCGCCAGATGTAGTCACTGACCATCGCATAATCCACGGCCAGGCCCAAGCCCGGAATCGCCTTGGCGGGCCCGTCGGCGGGCACGTCCATCTCGGGCTTGCCGGGCTCGACCTGCTGGACCGTGCCCTGTTCCTCGGCCATCGCGTTGAGCCAGTTCGCGCCCTCGGCCGCTGTGGCGGTCAGGGGCATCATGCCCACAACCAGGGCCATCGCCGCCAGCGCTCCCAGCCATCCCATACGTCTGTTGTGTCTCGTCATCCTTAACTCTCCTTGTGCATACCACGTTGTCTGTCGCGACTCGAAAGGTCGCAGTTCTGTTCCCCTCCGCCACGCCCACTGCGGCATGGGCGAAGGACCGATGCATTCTGTCGCCGTGTCCTTACGGGACAACAGCGTTCCTCAATAGGCTATGTCGGCCAGATGTTCAATGAAACATCTTGGAAATATCACCGATTTAATGAAGCCTGCAAGCTGTTCTGCAGCGGTTGATCGCCCGCAATGCCCTCGCTGCCGACCTGTTCCAACGTCGACCCACTCCGCGCCAGGGCTCTCTCGCTGCCCATGCATTCTGCGTGCCATAGACGACGCATCGCCACAAGAGCACCTCAGTCAGTATCTTATAGGCACAACATCGCACTCACCAGAAAAACAGAAAATTACAACCTTGTAGGATCTGCCCGCTCGTATTACGATTTTGTTCTAAGCGGCTGCGGACACGACACACTTGGATGCCCTGCGGGAAAGGAAATGGCAGGAGATGTCAACTTCACAGGAAAATCAAACGCCGGAAGCAGGAATCAGCGGCCCGGCGCGTCACGTCAATGAGCTGGACGCCCTCCACGAGATCAGCCAGATCCTCGCCAGCAGTGCAGGCCAGCGCGAGATGCTCGCGGAGGTCCTCGACGTTCTGCACGAGCATCTGGGCATGACGCGCGGAACGATCATGCTGGTCAATCCCGACCGGACCGGGTTGAGCATCGAGGTCGCCCACAATCTTGCCGATCGCAAGAGCAAGGGCGTTCGCTACGAGATGGGCGAGGGCATCACCGGGCGGGTCGTGGAGAGCGGCCAACCTGCCGTCGTGCCGAAGGTCTCGCAGGAACCCCTCTTCCTCGATCGGCTTCACAATCGGCGCGAGTTGGACCGCGAGGAGATCAGCTTTATCTGCGTGCCGATCAAGATTGGTTCGGAGGTGGTGGGCACGCTGTCGGCCGACCGCATTTTCGACGAGAGCGTCGCCCTGGACGAGGATGTGCGCCTGCTGACGATCGTCGCGGGGATGGTCGCCCACGACGTGCGAACCCGCCGCATGCTGGCCACCGAACGCCAGACGCTGGAGGAGGAGAACCTCCGCCTGCGGACCGAGCTGGAGGACCGTTTCCGTCCCGAGAACATTATCGGCAACTCCAACGCCATGCGCGAGGTCTACCGGGCGATCCACCAGGTGGCCGCCAGCGACACGACGGTACTCATCCGGGGCGAGAGCGGAACGGGCAAGGAGTTGGTCGCCCACGCGATTCACTACTCCAGCCCACGGGCGCAGGGCCCGTTCGTGAAGGTCAACTGCGCCGCTCTCAACGAGAACCTCCTCGAGAGCGAATTGTTCGGCCATGAGAAGGGCGCATTCACCGGCGCGGTGCAGGCCCGCCAGGGGCGCATCGACGAAGCCGAGGGCGGCACGCTGTTCCTCGACGAGATCGGCGACTTCTCGCCCATGACGCAGGTGAAGCTGCTGCGCGTGCTCCAGGAGCGGGAGTATCAGCCCGTCGGCAGCAACCAGACGCGATCGGCGAACGTGCGGATTCTCTGTGCGACCAACAGCAATCTCGAACAGGCCGTCGAGACGGGCAGCTTCCGCCAGGACCTCTACTACCGCATCAACGTGTTCCCGGTGCACCTGCCGCCCCTGCGAGACCGCAAGGACGACATCCTGCTGCTGGCGGATTTCTTCGTCGGTAAATACGCCCAGCGCATGGGGCGCGAGGTGCGGCGGATCTCCACCCCGGCGATCAACATGATGTTCGCCTACCATTGGCCCGGCAACGTGCGGGAGCTGGAAAACTGCATCGAACGCGCGGTGCTGCTCAGCACCGACGGCGTCATTCACGGCCATCATCTTCCGCCCACGCTGCAGACCTCCGAGACCACCGAGACGGCCGGGCAGGGAACGCTGCAGGAACGCGTGGATCTCTTCGAGCGGGACATCATCGTCGACGCGCTGAAACGCTCCGAAGGCAACATGGCCGAGGCGGCCAGAGACCTCGGATCCACCCCCCGCATCGTCCGCTACAAGGTGAGCAAGCTCGATATCGACTGGAAACGCTTCGCCCGCAGCAGCTGACCCTGGGACGAAGAAAGGACGGACATGGACAACAAGGCGGCGATGAAGAGCCAGTATCACGCGGCGATGGCGATGCTCAAACCGGCAATCGAAGAGTGTCCCGACGAGCTGTGG
>CAZFPT010000217.1:0-5026 GCA_964521005.1 uncultured Planctomycetaceae bacterium
TGGGCACAAGTGCCCACCCACCAGACTGATCGCCACGCCGGCGATCGCGCCCGCAACAAGTTGCGAGCCCTACGGCCTGCAGTCGCAGACGGTTCGGGCGGAGCGCATAGAGAAGGCGAGTCGCGTGGGCACACGCGGCTCGCCTGTGGGCGCTGCCGCGCACCAACGCGGGTGCGGGCGCGCCCCCAAGTTCGGGTCTGGCGGGATCGAAGTCGGTCCCGGGATCGACCGATCCGTTCAGACCCGTCCATGTCGGCATCTCAGCCGACATTGGAATGGATCATGGTGTATCGTTCTCAGCCAGCCCGGCAGATGGATCGCATTACTTCGCCGGTCAGCTCTTCGTCGCTGGCGTTGGCGGCGATATCGCCCACGGAGATCAGTCCGATGGGCAGCTCGTTGCTGTCCTTGACGATCAGCCGCCGGACCTTCTTGTTTTCCATGGTCTTGGCGGCTTCTTCCAGATCGCTGTCGAACCGGCAGGTGATGGGCTCCTTGCTCATCACGTGCTCGACCTTCATGTCATCGGGATCTGCACCGCTGGCGACACCGCGTATGACGATGTCGCGGTCGGTCACCACGCCGATGATGTCACCGTCGCGGACCACCGCAAGGGCACCGTCGTCGTTCTTGTCCATGGCCAGCCCGGCCTCTTTCAGCGTCGCGCCGGCGTCGATCCGATCAAGACTCCGTGTCATCGCTTCATTCACAAGCATGGCGGTCCTCCTGGAACCAGTGTTGTCGTGAAAAACTCGTTGTTTCTCGAAAGCCAGACCAGCGGCGACACCCGAAGGTGCCCGCCAACCTGGCGTGCCCGGCTGGGATCGTTCAAATCCGAACGACCCTGTTCGAGCCATTAGTACACTATCGCCCGGGCAGGGCGTTCCCAATGGGAGCGAGGTGTATTCTGGCCTGCGACATGCCCCGCCGGGGCGTGGGAGATCCCTCCATGGCTGCGGGGGTGAACGGGGCGCTGAGGTGCTACAGTTCCGGGGTTTGCGGGCAGAGCGCCTGTTGGATCGCCTCGGCGAGTTGATCGGGCTGGATGGGCTTGGAGACGTACCCGTCCATGCCCGCCAGGAGGCAGACGTCCCGGTCTCCCTTCATGGCGTGGGCGGTCAGGGCGACGATGGGAACCCGCCGTGTCGTGCGGGCTTCTTTCTGGCGGATGATCCGGGTGGCCTCCATTCCGTCGCAGACGGGCATCTGGACATCCATCAGGATCAGGTCGAATCCGGTCGCGTCGGCCCGCCAGGTGGCGATCGCCTGTTCGCCGTCCGAGGCGATCGTGACGTCATGGCCCCAGTTCTCCAGCAGTCGGCTTGCCAGACGCTGGTTGATGTCGTTGTCCTCCGCCAACAGGATCCGCAGGGGACGGATCGACGCACCCCTGGCCAGGTCTCCGTGAGTCTCGCTGGCCGGTGGCGGTTCGCCGTTGAGGGCGGATGTGAGGGTCGCCACCAGCGAGCAGGGACGGATGGGTTTGGCTGTGCGATACGGGCAGCGCAGTTGCTCGAGTCGGTCGGGCAACCCGCCTGGGTTGGCCGACCCGCAGGACGTGAGCACCACCACGGGCCAATCCGGCCCGGCGACGTCTCGGATCTCTTCGATGGCAGCGAGCGATTCGCCATCAGCCCCGACGGCCACCACGGCTGCGTCGAATCGGCCGGCGAGATTCTGCGTCTCCCTCCGCGCATCCTCACCGGGCGCGGCTGCGACGACCGACGCGCCACAGTGTTCCAGCAGGTCTCCCAGCAGACGGCGTTGGGTCTCGTTCGGTTCGATCAGCAGAACACGGGTATCGCGCAGCGGGGCCGAGGCGATCTGTGAACAGGGTTCCTCGCTGGCGAGACCCATGAGCATCGTGAAATGGAAGGTGCTGCCTTCGCCTTCCTTGCTGGCGACCCAGATTTCGCCGTCGGCGGCTTCGACGATCTGACGGCAGATCGCCAGCCCCAGCCCCGTACCACCGTACTTGCGGGTGTCCGAGCCGTCGGCCTGCTCGAAGGCGCTGAAGATGTCCTCCCGCTTGTCCCGGGCGATGCCGATGCCCGTATCCCGCACGGCTACGTGAATGATGGCTTGTTCCTGCCCGGGGCGATCGGCGAGGGCGTCGGTGGACAGGGCGACCTCGATTTCCCCCTCGGGGGTGAACTTCACGGCATTGCTCAGGAGGTTCAGCAGGACCTGGCGGAACCGCGACGGGTCGCCGATGACCTCGGACGGCGCGTCGGCGTCGCGTTGGCAGATGAGTTCGAGTTGCTTCTCCGCTGCCGACGGCGCGACCGTCTCCAGTGCGTCGAGCGTGGCCTGGCAGAGGTCGAACGGTACGTGTTCCAGCTCGAGCTTGCCCGCCTCGATCTTCGAGAAATCCAGAATGTCGTTGATGACATTGAGCATCGTGTCGGCCGACCGTCGGGCCAGAGTGAGGTACTCCCGCTGGTCGGGGCTGAGCCCGTCGGTGGTGAGGGTCAGCTCCGTCATCCCGATAATCCCGTTCATCGGGGTGCGGATTTCGTGGGACATCTTGGCCAGGAATTCGCTCTTGGCGGCCGAGGCGGCCCGGGCGGCCTGGCTGGCAGCGCGGAGCTTGTGTTCGGTCTGCTCGTGTCGTCGGACCGTCTCCTCCAGCTGGGCTGTCCGCTCGCGAACCCTGAGCTCCAGCGACCCGTGAAGGTCGCTCACGCGGCCGGCGAGCGTATTGAAACTCTCCTGCAGGCGGGAGATTTCGTCGTGCCCGTCGACGCGCATGGGCACGATGGTCGTCGATCCGCTGCCGATGGCGTCTTCGTCGAAGTGGTAAGCCATCCGTTCCAGCCGTCGCGAGACCAGCTGGCGGAACACCAGAACGATCGCGGCCGCCAGCACGCCAGAGGCCAACAGGAGAATCAGTCCCTCGCGCATCAGCTCGGCTGCGAAGGCATCCTGCGCCTGAGACTGCGGAATGGCGATGGTGTCCAACGCCACCACCTCGCCCAACGGGCGGTGGAAACCATTCTTGCTGCCGTATTGCTCAATCAGCGAGGCGGGGGCATCGCCGGGGTCGCCATGGCAGCGAAGGCAGCTTTCCTCCATGCGGCGGGCGCTGAACCGCGCGAAGTACGGCTGACCTTCGAGTTCGATTTCGCCGGCCCAGATCTGCGCCTCGGGGTTCTCGTTGAAGTACTGGATGACACGCAGTTCGTCCGGACTGGCCTGGTTGGCGGGGTTCTTGGGGTCGTCCGAGGAGAACTTGATGACGTAGTCGGGAAATCGCGTACGCACCCGTTCAAAAATGTTGCGGGCTACGTACGACGTGGACATCGTTTCGAGGTGGAAGTCGTCGGGGCTGAGGTGCTTCTCCATCTCGGGGCGGATGTGCTCGGCGACGTATTCTCGGATCGCCAGGTCGAACTCGAGGCTCAACTCCGCCTGTCTGTCGAGCAGGTTGGTTCGGTGCTGATCGTTGATCTGCCAGGCCCGGATGATGACGAACGCCGAGAACGCGGCTGCGAACAGCCCGACGGCCAACAGAAATTTGAGCCCGATACACCGCATTGACGCCCCGCGCCCCCCAACTTGTTCCGTCTGAGGTCCGGAGGCGGAGGACCAGGGCAAGACAGACGAGAACTCTTTTCCTGCATCGTCGCCCGGGGAGGTGGGCTTGAGTAGCGAATGCCCCATCGGCCTGTGCGACCGCTTTCACGATACCTTGCATCGCCCATCGGGCGCGGTACAATTCGCCCCCGGGAGACGCCCCAGGCGCCCCCGCACCACACAGAAACCAATCCAGCAGACAGGAGAGCACCATGGCTGATTTCTTCCAGGGCGTCGACACGATTCGGTACGAAGGACCTGACTCGAAGAACCCCCTCGCCTTCAAGCACTACAACCCCGAGGAGGTCGTCGAGGGCAAGACGATGGCCGACCAGCTGCGTTTCGCGGCGGCGTACTGGCACACGCTGTGCAACGGCGGGGCCGACCCGTTCGGCGCGGAGACGCGCATCATGCCCTGGAACGTCGCCGACCCCATGGAATCGGCCCGCAACAAGGTCGACGCGATGTTCGAGTTCTGCTCGAAGCTGGGCCTGCAGTTCTACTGCTTCCACGACCGCGACGTGGCGCCCGAGGGCGAGGACTTCGCCGCCAGTTGCAGGAACCTCGACGAGATCGTCAAGCTCCTCAAGGCCAGGCAGGAAGAGACCGGCATCACCCCGCTGTGGGGGACGGCGTGCCTGTTCGTGAACCCGCGATTCATGCACGGGGCGGGCACCAGCTGCAATGCCGACGTGTTCGCCTACGCCGGGGCCCAGGTCGCCAAGGCCATCGAGGTCACCCACGAGCTCGGCGGGCAGGGCTACGTCTTCTGGGGCGGGCGCGAGGGCTACAAGAGCCTGCTGAACACCGACATGGGTCGCGAGCTGGACCATCTGGCCAGGCTGTTGCACCTGGCCGTCGAGCACAAAAAGGCGATCGGCTTCGACGGGCCGTTCTACATCGAGCCCAAGCCCAAAGAACCCACCAAGCACCAGTATGATTTCGACGCCGCTGCGGTGCTGGGCTTCCTGCGGAAGTACGACCTGCTGGACGAGTTCGCGCTGAACATCGAAGCCAACCACGCCACGCTCGCACAGCACAGCTTCCAGCACGAGCTGGAGTTCGCGGTGGCCAACGGCAAACTCGGCTCGGTCGACGCCAACCGCGGCGACCTCCTGCTGGGCTGGGACACCGACCAGTTCCCCACCGACCTGTACGACACGACGGCAGCGATGCTGACGATCCTCAAGGGCGGCGGATTCACCACCGGCGGGCTGAACTTCGACGCCCACGTGCAACGCGAAAGCATCGAGCCGGTCGACCTCTTCTACGCCCACATCGGGGCGATGGACGCCTTCGCACGCGGGCTGGAAACCGCCGCCGCCATCCGGGCCGACGGCGTGCTCAGCGACTTCGTCCAGCAGCGATACAGCAGCTGGGACAGCGGAATCGGCGCGAAGATCGAGGCCGGCGACGTCACACTCGAAGACCTCAAAACATACATGGCCGA
>CAZFPT010000218.1:0-5025 GCA_964521005.1 uncultured Planctomycetaceae bacterium
CCCGCTGGCCCGTGTCTGCCGTTGGTCAAGCACGGGCTTCAGGCCGGGATGCTCGGCCATGCCCGCTGCGGTTCTGAGCGTCTTCCGGGCGCGGCCTCGCCCGTTACGCTTTCGGGAAGCCCGTGGCACCCGCGATTCGCGCGTCGCGTGTCGCGTGTCGCGCGTCGCGCGTCGCCTGTTGGGAGGCGGTCAGGCTGTGGGGGTGGTTGTTGCGGGGATCTCGTCGAGTTGTCGTTCGATGGCGGCGGCGAGGTTGCGGGTGTTGATGGGTTTGGAGACGTAATCGTCCATGCCGCAGGCGAGGCATTCGTCGCGGTCGCCGGTCATGGCGTTGGCGGTCATGGCGATAATCCGCACGTCGGGTCGCAGCACGCCGGATCGGCCTGAGCGGATCTGCCGGGTGGCTTCCATGCCGTCCATTTCGGGCATCTGCACGTCCATGAGCACCACGTCGTAGGCGTCCTGGCGCAGGGCGTCGAGTGCCTGGGCCCCGTTGGAGACGATCTCGGCGTGGTAGCCCATTTTGCCGAGGATGCGTTTGGCGAGCACCTGGTTGACGCGGTTGTCCTCGGCCACCAGGAGCCGAACTGTTTCCGGGTCGCGTCGGGCCGGCGAGTCGTCGGCATCGTGGGAGGTCGGCAGGGCGTTGTGCGGTTCGGACAGTCTCTGCAGCGAGGCGGCCAACAGGCTGGTCTTGAGGGGTTTGAGGAGGACCTCGTCGATGGCGGCCAATTCCTCTGCCGGGCTTGCTGGGCGTTTCCAGCGATCGGTCAGCCAGATGATATGCGGTGCTTCGGCGCCCAGCTCGGGCTTGATCTGTGCGGCGAATCGGCCGGCGGCGGTGCCGTCGTCGTCGATGTCCAGCAGGACCGCCCGGACGGGGTCGCCCTCGGTGGCAGAGTGCACCACCAGGTCGTGTGCGGTGGAGAGTGAGACCACCCGCTGTGCCCGCCCCATCCATCGGGGAAGGTACTGGTCGTAGATCCGTCGGTGGGTGTGGTTGTCTTCCACCAGCAGGACGTGCATGTCGCCCAGGTCGGCCAATTGTGGCGGCTGACAGTTTGGCGAGACGCCCACCGGGACGGTGAACCAGAACGTCGAGCCGACGCCCTCGGTGCTCTCGACGCCGATGGACCCGCCCATCAGCTCCACCAGTTCGCGGGAGATCGCCAGGCCCAGCCCGGTTCCGCCATACTTGCGTGTGGTGGATGCGTCCACCTGCGAGAACAGCTGGAACAGGCGGTCCATGCGTTCGGCGGGAATGCCGATGCCCGTATCCCGCACGGCGAACCGGAGAAGCGCTTTGCTTTCGGTGCGGTTTTCGAGCTCGACGGTGATGGCGACTTCGCCGGCTTCGGTGAACTTGATGGCATTGTTGGCCAGGTTCAGCAGCACCTGCCGCACGCGGGCCATGTCGCCGCTGACCACCGCGGGAAGGTCGGGGCTGACGTAGCAGCCGAACTCCAGATGCTTCTCGTTGAGCTTACCGGCGAGAATGTCGATGGTTTCCTCGACGGCTTGGTGGGGCTGGAAGTCGAAGATCTCCAGGTCCAGCTTGCCGGCTTCGATCTTCGAGAAGTCCAGGATGTCGTTGACCAACGTCAGCAGCGAATCGCCGCAGGTTCGCACGGTCTCCACGTAGGCCCGCTGTTCCTCGTTGAGTTCGGTATCCCGCAGCAGCCCGGTCGTTCCGATGACGCCGTTGAGGGGCGTGCGGATCTCGTGGGACATGTTCGCCAGGAACAGGCTCTTGGCGCGGTTGGCAGCCTCGGCGGCATCCTTGGCGTGTGCGAGTTCGGCGGTGCGTTTCCGGACGTCGTTTTCCAGGGTCTGGCGGTATCGCTCCATCTGTTGTTCGTCGCGGCTTCGCTCGGTGATGTCCTCTGCCATCTCGATGACGTGGCTGACCTGTCCGGCGCTGTCCAGGACCGGGCTGGCGACGATGCGGAAGGTGTATTCCTCGCCTTCGAGCTGTTTGCGTGCGATGGTCTCGTGGACCTTTCCGTCTTCCAGGGCCTTGATCACGGGGCACCACGGGCAGGGCCCGTCCTGGTGTTCTTCGGCGAGCACGTCGTGGCAGATCGGCCGCGATGAGACGTCCAGGTCCGGGTACCAGTTTCGCATGCAGCTGTTGATGGTGAGGATGCGCATGCGGCGGTCCAGCAGCGTCACGCCGATGGGGATATTTTCCACGAGGTTGCGGAATCGCTGTTCGCTGGCGCGGAGTTGCTGTTCGTACTCGTGTTGCTGCTCGGTGCGGATCTGCAGCGTGGTGGCCAGGGAATTGACACTCCGTTGGAGCTTGCCGAGTTCGTCGGTTTTATCGACCTCTCCGACGCGCACCGACAGGTCGCCCTGTTCGACGGCCCGGACGCATTCGAGTGTCTGGTGGATGCGTCGGGCGACCTTCCGCGTGACGAAGTACGCCAGGCACACCGCCCCGCAAACGAGGATGACGCCGGCAGCAGAGACGTATCCGAAGAACTTCTGTCGCCGCTGCATCATCTCTTCTCGCGTGACGGACACCGCGATGATCCAGCCCCAGGCCCCGAACGAGCGATAGACGCTGAACCGCTCCTTGCCAGCGAGGGTGTGTCGCAGCGAGCCGCGTTTCTCGCGGAGGAGCTCTTTGGGGTTGTCCAGCACGACCCTGCCCCCGAGCGAGCCCTTGGGCCCGGCCAGCAGTCGCCCGTCGCGGTCAAAGATCAGCGCCCGCCCGCTCTGTCCGAGACGGAATGCGCGCATCTCCTGGATGACGTTCGCCTGGGACTCGTGGACGTAGCCGGGCACGTCGTCGAGCTGGTGTTCGCGCAGTTCGTCCTGGGCGGCGACGGCCTGTTCGTGCAATGCCTCGGTCTGCTGTGCGAGCATGCGGTGATAGAGATCGTAGACGATGTCATCGATGACGACCGTCCCCAGCGCTACCATCAGCAGCGCGACGGTAACCAGTGTAAGTACCGACAGCAGATTGAGTTTGAAGATGAGTCTCATGTGCGATCGCGCAGACGGGAACTCCCGGCCGACGATTTCCTCCTTATTCACCGCGGCCCGCCGGCTTCACCGACAGGTCGCTGTCTGGCCCGACAGCCTGCCGAAAGCGAAGGTGAGCGAGCCGGTCGGCAGACCGTTCTTTCATTGCTCCTGACGCCCGAGAGCTCCCCCTGCCCATCGGCCCGCAGCCGAGGGCTCCCACAGACGAACTCGGACCGGCCATACACGCGTTACCCGAGCTTCACATGGCCCCTATCGACGCGAATTCCCGCAGGGTTGAGTAGTCGTTATGCCACCTGGAACGGATGATTTGCGCAAGAATCTTGCCCGGGCGGCCTTACGAAAATGCGCTAAAACTGGTCCGGTTAATGTTTTCCGGGATGGCCGCCGATGAATTGCGCAATTCGCGATGCTGCGAACGGGTTTTCCGCGATCGCAGGAATCCGTCCCTCGCTGCCGACGGATGGGCCCGCCAGCGCCTGCCGGCGCGACATTGGCTGGCCGCGTTCCATACACTGGTATCGAGCGGGGCGGGGGGCTATACTACCCGTTTCGCGACCCGAGGAGACCCGAGATGGCCGAGATGCGAACCGAAACGGATTCCATGGGCGAGATGCAGGTGCCCGCCGACGCGCTGTACGGGGCCCAGACCGCCCGGGCGGTGGAGAACTTCCCTGTTTCCGGCTGGACCATGCCCCGCGAGTTCATCGGCGCCCTGGGGCTGGTCAAGCAGGCCGCGGCCATGGTCAACAAGGACATCGGGCGACTCGATCCCACGATCGCCGACGCGATCGTCCAGGCATCCGAGGAGGTCATTGACGGCCGGCACGACGGGCAGTTCGTGGTCGACACGTTCCAGACCGGCAGCGGGACCTCCACCAACATGAACGCCAACGAGGTGATCGCCAACCGTGCGATCCAGATCCTCGGCGGCACGCCCGGCGACAAGTCGCTGGTGCATCCCAACGATCACGTCAACATGTCCCAGTCGTCCAACGACGTGATTCCCACCGCGCTGCACATCGCCGCGGCTACCGAGATCCATCACGGGCTGGTTCCCGAGCTTCGCTCCCTGCGCGACGCCCTCGAAGCAAAGGCTACCGAGTTCAACGACGTGGTGAAAATCGGAAGAACCCACCTGATGGACGCCGTGCCCGTTCGTCTCGGCCAGGAGTTCAACGGCTACATGGTGGGCGTGGAAAACACGCTGTCCACGCTCGGGGCGGCCGTGGGTTGGCTTTGTGAGCTGCCGCTGGGCGCCACTGCCGTCGGGACCGGGCTCAACGCCCCGGAAGGATACGCCCAGGCCGCCTGCCAGATCATCGCCAACCAGACCAACCTGCCCTTCCACACCGCCCGAAGCATGTTCCAGTGCATCGCCACCAAGGACGCCGCGCTGTTCGCCTCCAGCGGGCTGCGGAGCGTCGCGATCGTGCTGGGCAAGATCGCCTCGGACATCCGCCTGCTGGGCTCGGGCCCGCGCTGCGGACTGGGCGAACTGAAGCTGCCCGCCGTCCAGCCGGGCAGCTCGATCATGCCCGGAAAGGTCAATCCCGTCATCTGCGAGTCGGTCATCCAGGTGGCCTGCCAGGTCGTCGGGTGCGACGCCGCCGTCACCGCCGGCGCCACCGGCGGGGTGGGAAGCGTGCTGAACCTGAACCTCGCCGCCCCGATGATCGCCTCGAACCTCATCACCTCCGCCCGATTGCTGGCCAACGTCACCGAAGTGTTCGAGGAAAAATGCATCGCGGGCCTGCAGGCCGACACCGAACATTGCCGCCAACTGGTCGAACAGTCCCTGGCGATGATCACCGCATTGGCCCCGGAAATCGGCTACGACCGCGCCGCCGAAATCGCCCACCGGGCCGCCGAGACGGGCAAAACCGTCCGCGAGATCTGCCTGGAAGAAAACGTCCTGCCCGAAGACAAACTCAACGAACTGCTCGACGCACGACGACAAACCGGAGAGTAGACAGCAAGCCCGATGTGTTAACGCCAGGTCGAATGAGCAAGCCCGGCGTGTTAACACCGGGT
>CAZFPT010000219.1:0-5016 GCA_964521005.1 uncultured Planctomycetaceae bacterium
GATGCCCATGCGACGCGCAGGCCCATGCGACTTCGCACTCATGTCGCGAGTTGAAGGCTCCGACGGTAGAATGAGATCGGACGTCCCGGTGGCGTCCGACCAAACGAAAAGGAGAGTACCATGACATCGCCGACAAACCCTCTCGCCGCACTGTTGAGTTTCTTCCTGATCGCTGTCGCTGCGGGCCTGGCTGCCCCGGCCCTGGCGGAGGGCGACCGGCCGGCCATCCCGGACGAACCGGAGTTGACCCTCGAAGAGAAGGACGATAGCGAGAAGGCTGAATTCGAGACGGTCCGGTTCGCCCACATTCGCATGGCTGGGCGGGTGCTCACACGCGAGCCGGATTTCGACTTTCTTCAGCCCGAGATGGGGCAGAATTTCACACTCCAGCAGTGGCTCAAACGCCTGGCCAACGCGCGGAACGACGAGGACATCGACGCGGTCGCACTGGAGATCGGCGACCTGCAGCTGAACTGGGCACAGGCGCAGGAGCTGGCGGACGCGATCGGGCGATTGCAGCGCGCCGGCAAGCCGGTGCACGTACACCTCACCGCTGCGGACGCACCGCGGTACCTGGTGGGCTCAGCCGGGATCAGCCTGACCATGGAGCCGCGCGGAACCTTCGCCGTCACCGGCGTGGGCATCGAGGCGATGTTCTTCAAGGGCACGCTGGACAAGCTGGGCATGACCGCCCAGATGGTGCAGGTCGGCAAGTACAAGGGCGCCTCGGAACCCCTCACCCGAACCAAGCCCAGCAAGGAACTTGCCCACGAGTACAACAAGCTGCTGGACGAACTCTACGGCCAACTCGTCAAGCAGATCGCCTCGCAGCGGGCCCTGGAACCCCAAGCCGTCCGCAAGGCGATCGACCAGGCGCCGATGTTCGGCAGCGAAGCGGTCGAGTTCGGGTTGGCCGACAAGGCCGTCTCGTCGGTGCGATGGCCGGAGTCCCTGATGAAGGAATGGGCCGACCAGAAAAAGGCCGTCACACTGCATGAGGACTACGCCAAGCCGAGCGGGCCGAAGATGGATCTGTCCAACCCGTTCCAGATGTTCACGGTGATGATGGGCGGCGGGAAGGATGACTCGACGAAGAACCCGACCATTGCCATCGTGCACGTCGACGGCGTGATCGTGCCCGGACGCAACGGCAACTCGATGTGGGTCGGGCGGACCAGCGGAGCCCGCACGCTGACGCGGATTTTCGACGAGATCGACCAGGACGAGAGGATCAAGGCCGTCATCGTGCGCATCCAGTCGCCGGGCGGATCGGCCCTGGCCAGCGAGAAGATCCTCCAGGCGATGCGCAAATGTGCGAAAAGCAAGCCGGTCATCGCCTCGATCTCGGGGATGGCTGCCAGCGGGGGCTACTACATCGCCTGCGGCGCCGACCACATCGTAGCCGACCGGGCGGGCATCGTTGGAAGCATCGGCGTGGTCTCCGGCAAGATCGCCATGCGAGAGTTCTTCAGGAAGAAACTCGGGATCACCACCTTCGAGCTCACCCGCGGCAGGAACGCCGGGCTGTGGACCTCGGACCCGTGGTCCAAGCGCGAGCTTTCGGTGATCCGGCGCAACTCCAAGACGTGGTACGACACGTTCGTTCAGCGGGTGCGCGAAGGCAGGAAGGGGCGCGAAATTGACATGGATCAGATTGCCCAGGGCCGCATTTTCACCGCCCGCCAGGGCGTGAAAAACGGGATGGTCGACGAACTGGGAGGCCTGCAGGACGCCGTGAAGCTCGCCCTGAAACGCGCAAAGATTGACAAGAGCTATTTCAAGGTGTACCCCCGTCCGCGTACCATGGCAGACCTGCTGGCCGGCGGAAGCTCGGCCGGCACCGGCGCGGCGAACGCATCCCTGCGCTGGCTTCTGGACCGGGCAGGACGCAGCGGCGACGGAGCGGCGTATCTGCTGACCATCGGACAACTGATGCAGGACGAGTCGGTGCTGCTGGCGATGCCGCACCACCTCACCGTCCAACGATAGCGGAGTGCATGACCAAGGGATCCACCAATCGGTTTCGGCGTCGGCCTTTCGATCTGTTCGTGTATGGGACGTTGATGGACCCGCGCGTCTTTCGCGCCGTGCTGGGAAAGGACCTCGTGACCGACCCCGCGTCGGCCGACGGAATCGGTTCGTTCCTGGCGGTCGAAGCGGTCCTCGACGGCCATAAGAAGATCAGCCCCGACGATACGTACCTCTACGCCGCCCCCGACCCGCAGGGACGTATCCGCGGGCTTCTGGTGCGCGGGCTTCCCCGCTCGTCCATGAAAGCGCTGGAGGACTACGAGGGCAACAACTACCGCCGCAAGAAGCTCCCCGTCACCACCCGCGACGGGGAGACACGCGCGTGGGTCTTCGTCGGAAAGAGCGAGCAGCTCGAACACGCCTTCGGCTACCAGTTCGACGACCCGCTCAAGCAGGAGATTCTGCTGGAACGAAAGATCGAGGCAGCCCTGCTCGAAGCCGAACGCGACCAGCTGAACACCACCGAGACCACCGCCCGCCGGGCCGTCGGTGAGCTGCACGGCTCGGTGATTCGCGACCTGATCCGCAACCACTTCGAGAAAGGCGGCATCAGCGATTACGCCATACGCACCACGCTGAAGGAAACGCCGTTGCGCGATTTCTCGCGCATCCTCGGCGACCCCGAAGCCGAGGCCCTCGCCCCCAACTACCTGGGCATGGTGATCCGCCAGGTCATCTTCAACCAGTTCGAGGAACGCATCCACAGCGAGTTCCGCTATGAGCTGGACCACATGGGCCTCTCGAAGCAGTACTACGACCGCACGGTCAGCTCGCTGGTGGCGCTGCGGATTCTCAACGCCTCAGCCGAGCTGCTGGAAATGCTCGTGGGCGACTGCCTCAACGATCTGGACTTCCGCCGCGACCACCTGGTGGACTTCGTGCGCTGGGCGATCGTCGCTGCCGACGCGGTGTACGACCCGCGCACGATCAAGCAACATCTGGGCTTCGTCGCCAGCCACAGCGGCGGGGGATACATCCCGATCGGGGCGGAGCTGGAGTTTTCCAACATCGGACATGGCGTGATCCGCGACCCGCAGGGAAAGGCCGTCCGCGACCTGCGATACGACGGATTCCTGTACTTCCCGGACTTCGGGCTGGACGTGCTGACATGGAAACTCGGCGGACACATTGACGACCATCACGACAAGCACTCCGACCGCCCCCGACGGGGGTTCTTCGAGGTGGCGCTGGGGAATCTCTCGATCGAGGCGAACATCTCCAAACCCATCACGGACGACCCCTGGCTGCTGAACCAGTTCCTCCAGCAGGTGCGTCGGTTTTTCCAGATTTCGCCCCACAGCGTTCACCTCTCGCTACAGCTGCCGCGACAGCACCGCCCGGTGCGCAACCGCATGCTGCCCATCCAGGCGATCAAGTGCCTTTTCGCCATCGGCGGCGATCCGGTGCGCGACGAAGACGGGCGCGTTCGCATCTCGCGGCTGAGCGCTTCGGAGATCGTCGGAAACGACCCGTGCCCGTCGGTGATGTTCTCCGAAATTTCCAAACGCTTCAGCAGCCAGGGGTCGGAGTATCTCCCCGCTGCCAGCAAGGATCGCGGCAAGTACGTCCAGCAGTATCGCTTCCTTCGCCTGAGCAACGACATCAACTACGAGCCGATCGCGATGGCCCTGAAAGGCCTGCAGGTTTCGCGTCGCCCGGGGACGTTTCTCACGCCCGACCAGTACGAAAAAAGCGGCAAACACCGCGAGGCCCTCGACGAACTGCTGCGGTGGGGAGAAAATCCCACGCCCCTCTCGAAAGAGGAGCGGGAGGTGTTTCTCGGGTCGGTGTACGAGGGGCTTCTCACGGAGAAACGCGGCAAACCCGCCCACAGCGAGGCCTACATCGCCTGGGCGATGGAGGAGCTGCGCGAGGCGATGGAGGCGTTCAACGAGCTGATCCTGGCGCCAAGCCCAGCCGATCGGCCAGGAAACGGTTGACCGCGGGCGGGTCGTTTGCCCCGCTGTTGGGGCCCCTTTGGTGGCTTCCGCCGAAAAAAAGCGACAAAATCTCGTGAAGTCCTTGACCGGCTGCCGCGTAAAGAATATAGTAACAGGTCGCCCTTGAGGGACAGAGACGCCCGTCTCAGACGTTTCCTCGACAGGGTTGCGAGCCTGATTTGCGGGTTCGCGGAGCACCGCTGCGGCGGGAGAGCTCGAAGCGATCAGAAAACACAAGAACGAGAAACGGGATTCGTATCGCCTGATTTGGCGGGGTCTTGGAAAGTTTCACGAAAAAATCAATTTCGTGCTTGCACCCCTCCAGTCGAACGATACAATCCTCCTTCTCGAATTCAGTAGCGAACGGCGAAACGGCCGATCGCAGCCGGCAAGCAGAACCCGCCGGCGAGCTAATTGACAAGTGAACAGTGTTGCCGTCACGAGGATGTGACCTGCCATCGATGGTCGAATCACACGGCCGCGAAGGTGGGAAAACATGTTGTACAAATCGGACCCGCTCTTCTTGCGACGAGCGGATCCGCTCAGAATCCTCGTGATTTAACAAGAATCTGGCTTGTGCCAGGTTCTCGTTCAAGATTTTGAGTGCCAAGCCTTTCCTCTTCGGAGGAAAGACCAAGTCGGAGCACCCCTAATAGCTCCGACAAACCATGGAAATAACTTTCCACTGATGAAACCCATCCCTTCCCTTCGGGGCAGGATGGAACGAATATCAAGTGAAGAGTTTGATCCTGGCTCAGATCGAACGCTGGCGGCGTGGCTAAAACATGCAAGTCGTACGGAAAGGTTGTTTTTGATCCTTCGGGTGACGAAACGATACTCGAGTGGCGAAAGGGCGAGGAATACATGGGCAACGTGCCTTATGCACGAGGATAACTGCGGGAAGCTGCAGTTAATACTTGATGAGACCACAGCACCTTCGGGTGCAGGGGTCAAAGGTGGGGACCTTCGGGCCTACCGGCATTAGAGCGACCCATGTCCTATCAGCTTGTTGGTGAGGTAACGGCTCACCAAGGCGACGACGGGT
>CAZFPT010000220.1:0-2675 GCA_964521005.1 uncultured Planctomycetaceae bacterium
GTTTACAGGCAGCTTCGTGACGCCCGAGCCGGCATCGATGGTGGTGTTGATGCTGGGCGGGCTGGGTCTGGCAGTGTGCCGGCGGCGCTGATTCGGCTCAGAGCAACACGCAATGACACACCGGGGCGGGGTCGGCCGGGCCGATTCCGCCCTGCTTGCTGCGCGGCCGGCGCGGTTCGCCGAGGGCAATCGGCCATTGACAGGTTCGCGTGTTGGGGCGAGAATCTTTCGTTCCTGTCGAAGAAGAAAGAGAGACTGCCTTGTCTTACGAATCGGAACTGCTGGCAGCAACCCGGGCGGCCCGCCAGGCGGGGTCGGCGATCCTGCAGATTCAGGCGGACGGTTTTGAGGTGGCCCGCAAGGCCAACCAGGACCCCGTCACGACGGCCGACCTGGAAGCCAACCGCATTCTCAAGAGCGTTCTGCTGGATGCGTTCCCCGCCGACGGCTGGTTGAGCGAGGAAACCCGGGACGACGCCCGTCGCCTGGAATGCAGCCGTACGTGGATTGTCGACCCGGTCGACGGGACGAAGGAATACACCCAGGCGATCCCGGAGTTCTGCATCTCCATCGCCCTGGTCGAGAACGCAAAGCCTGTGGTGGGAGTAGTTTACAACCCATCGACCGACGAGCTGTTCACCGCGGCCGCCGGCGACGGGGCGCGATGCAACGACAAGCCCATCCGCGCCGAGCGGGCCATGGGCGACAGGCCGCTGCTGGCGTGCAGCCGATCGGAAGTGTCCAAGGGCAAGTGGGAACCCCTGGCGGATCTCTGCGACGTCCTGCCGGCAGGGTCGGCCGCCTGGAAGCTCGTGCTGGTAGCGCGCGGCGAGGTCGACGGGACCTTCACCATGGCACCGCGGAACGAATGGGACATCGCCGCGGGCGTTCTGATTCTCGAAGAAGCAGGCGGCGTCACCTCCGACCGCAGCGGCGAGACGATCCGCTTCAATCAGCCCGACCCACTGAAAAACGGGATCTTCGGGGCGACAAAGCAGGCACGCGACGCGGCCTTCGCGCTGATCGAGCAGCCTTGAGTCCGATTGGCGAGTCGCCGCTTACGAACCGATAGAACCTCTGCAGCCTTTGGCCCGCAGGGAGTTCCATCACATACAGGAGACAACGTGGCCAAGCCCAAGGCCGACAATTTGACCTGGCATGACGCGTTGGTGACCCGCGCGGACCGCGAACGCCTGCTGCCCCAGAAAGGCTGCGTCGTTTGGCTGACGGGTTTGAGCGGGTCGGGCAAGAGCACCATCGCCCGGGCGCTGGAGAAGCGCCTGATCGACGAAGGACGACTCGCCTACGTGCTGGACGGCGACAACGTCCGTCACGGCCTTAATGCCAACCTGGGCTTCAGCGCCGAGGACCGCGCGGAGAACATCCGCCGCGTGGGCGAGGTCGCTGCCCTGTTGGCCGACGCGGGGCTGATCGCCATCGCCGCGTTCATTTCGCCCTATCGCGCCGGACGCGACGCAGCGCGGGCTGCCGCCCCGAAAGGGCGCTTCCTGGAGATCCACCTGGCTGTGGATGTCTCCGTCTGCGAGCAGCGCGACCCCAAAGACCTCTACAAGAAAGCGCGGGCCGGGGAGATCCGGGACTTTACCGGCATCGACGCCCCCTACGAAGAGCCCGAGAAGCCCGAGCTTTCGATCGACACCGCTGCCGTCGACGCTGCCGGCTGCGTGGAGGCGATCCATGATCTTCTCAGCGAGCGAGGCCTGTTGACGCAGGTCAGCCGCCAACATTAGCCGACAACGGGACACCCCCATGGACACCTACAACCTGACGCACCTGAAGCAACTGGAAGCCGAGAGCATTCACATTTTCCGCGAGGTCGTCGCCGAGTGCCAGAACCCGGTGATGCTCTACTCGGTGGGGAAGGACTCGTCGGTGCTGCTGCACCTGGCGGTGAAGGCCTTCGCTCCGGGCAAGCTGCCCTTCCCGCTGATGCACGTGGACACGACGTTCAAGTTCCCCGAGATGATCCAGTTCCGCGACGAGTACTGCAAGGAGCTGGGGGTGGAGCTGATCGTCCACACCAACCACAAGGCGTTGGAGGAGATCGGCCCGTACGAGAACTGGACGTGCTCGATGTGCGCCAGCATGCTCAAGACCCAGGCGCTGGTCGAAGCCCTGCAGACCCACGAGTTCGACGCTGCCTTCGGCGGCGCACGGCGCGACGAGGAGAAATCGCGTGCGAAGGAAAGGATTTTCTCCTTCCGCGACCGCTTCATGCAGTGGGACCCCAAGAACCAACGGCCGGAACTTTGGCAGCTGTACAACACCTCGCACGCCAAGGGCGAGAGCTTCCGCGTGTTCCCGCTGAGCAACTGGACGGAGTTGGACATCTGGAACTACATCTACACCGAGCAGATTCCGATCGTCCCGCTGTATTACGCCGCCGAGAGGCCGGTGATCAACCGCGACGGGATTCTCGTCTACGCCGGCGACCTGAACAAGCCCGCCGACGGCGAGACCGTCGAGCAGCGGTGGGTTCGTTTCCGCACGCTGGGCTGCCAGAAGTGCACCGGGGCGGTGCCCTCGCGGGCGACCACCCTCGAGGAGATCATCGAAGAGACGATGATCGCCCGACGATCGGAACGCGAGAACCGGGCCGTCGACCAGGACCGCGAAGGCTCCATGGAAGAGAAGAAGAAGGAAGGCTACTTCTA
>CAZFPT010000220.1:2775-5006 GCA_964521005.1 uncultured Planctomycetaceae bacterium
AAACAAAACAGAACATGGGCAAGATGCCCATGCGACGGGCCATGCGACGCAAAACGCAGCCACGACGCCGAGACCGGCGATTGGGAAATCGAGGACAGATATGACAGACGCGATGGAGCTTCTGGAGCAGAACGAGAAAAAGGACCTGCTGCGGTTCGTCACTGCCGGCAGCGTGGACGACGGAAAGAGCACGCTGATCGGTCGGCTGTTGTTCGAGTCCAAGGGTATTTACGAGGATCAGCTTGAGAGCGTCGCGGGAGCCTCGAAGAAGGTGGGCACCACCGGCGAGGACGTGGACCTCGCGCTGGTCACCGACGGCCTGCAGGCCGAGCGCGAGCAGGGCATCACGATCGACGTGGCGTACCGCTACTTCTCGACGCCCAAGCGGAAGTTCATCATCGCCGACTCGCCCGGCCACGAGCAGTACACCCGCAACATGGCCACCGGCGCGTCGACGGCGTCGCTGGCGATTATCCTCATCGACGCCGCCAACGGCGTGCTGACCCAGTCCAAGCGCCACTCGTTCATCGCCTCGCTGCTGGGGATTCCTCACATCCTGATCGCGGTGAACAAGATGGACCTGGTGGACTACTCCGAGGACGTCTTCAAGGAGATCCGCGAGGACTTCACGGACTTCTCGGCCAAGCTCAAGCTCGGTGACGTGACGTTCATTCCCATCAGCGCCCTGAAGGGCGACAACGTCGTCGAGCGTTCGCAGCGCATGGGCTGGTACCAGGGCGGAACGCTGCTGAACCACCTGGAGAACGTCCACATCGCCTCGGACCGGAACCTCATCGACATGCGCATGCCCGTACAGTACGTCTGCCGACCCAACAGCGAGTTCCGCGGCTACATGGGCACGGTCGCCTCGGGCACGGTCCGCCCGGGCGATACCGTCGTCGCCCTGCCGTCGGGTCGCAGCTCGAAGGTCACCCAGGTACTCGGAGCCGACGGGGCGATCCAGGCGGGCTTCCCGCCGCTGCCGGTGACGGTGACGCTGGAAGACGAGATCGACATCTCCCGGGGCGACATGCTGGTGCACGAACACAACGTCCCCCGCGTGGACCGCACCTTCGAGGCGATGCTCGTGTGGATGCACGACGACGCGATGGTCCCCGGCAAGCAGTACATGATCAAGCACACCACCAAACTCACCCCCGGGGTGATCTCCAACCTGATGTACCAGGTGGACGTCAACACGCTCCGGCGCAGCAAGGCGGCAGAGCTGAAACTCAACGAGATCGGTCGATGCGAGATCGAGCTGGCCCGCCCGGTCGCCTACGACCCCTACGAGCAGAACCGCACGACCGGCTCGTTCATCGTGATCGATCGCCTGACGCACAACACCGTCGGGGCGGGCATGATCATCGAGCGCGAACCGAAGGAGATGAAGACCCAGCCGTCCCGACGGGTCACCGAGGTCGAATCGCAGGACATCACCTCGCACGCCAGCTCGGTCGACGCCTCGCAGCGCCAGGCGAAGATGGGTCACAAGCCCGCCACGCTCTGGTTGACGGGCCTGACCGGGTCGGGCAAGACGACCATCGGCTACGCGCTGGAGAAGCGGCTGTATGGCGTCGGCTGCGCCGCTGCGGTGCTGGACGGCGAGAACTTCCGGATGGGCATGAGCAAGGATCTGGGCTTCAGCGCCGACGACCGCGCCGAGAACATGCGCCGCGCCGCCGAGACAGCCAGGCTCCTCAACGACGCCGGACTCATCGCGGTCTGCTCGTTCCTGTCGCCCTACGAGGAAGATCGCCAGCGGGCCCGCGAAGTGGTCGGCCCGGACCGGTTCATCGAGGTGTACCTTTCCGCGCCGGTGGAGGTCTGCAAGGAGCGGGCCGCCGAGGACATTTACGGCCGCGCGGAGTCCGGCGAGATCAAGCGGTTCTCGGGCATTACCGCCCCGTACCACGAGCCCAAGCACCCCGAGCTGACGCTGCCCACGCACGAGTTGGACGTGGATGAATGCGTCGGGCGGATCGTCGCCCTGCTGCAGGCCCGCGGGGTGATCCGCATCTGACCGGTCGGACGACCCCGTGTCGCCAGGGAACCACCAACGCCCCGGGTCGATCGGCTTGGGGCGTTTTTCTGCGCTTCTCGGCGCAAAGCAGGAGACGAGTCGACGTTACCCGACCCGCCTCTGTGCGCTACCCGGTTGTCCACTGCGTTTACGCGGCAAAGCGTAACTGGCAGCGCGCTGCCTTGTTGATGTCCCCTGCCCCTGCTAG
>CAZFPT010000221.1:0-4953 GCA_964521005.1 uncultured Planctomycetaceae bacterium
CGGATTTCGGGGTCGGTCAGGGAGGCGGTGAACCCCCCGAGGCTGACGGCCGGGCGGGCGTGGAACATCGCCTGCTCGGGCATGACCTGCCCCTGCAGGATGAACCCTGCGCCCCGCAGAAGCGTTTCGCGGTAGGGTTCGGTCAGGTCGTCTCGTTCTTGGCGGCGGGCGAGGAACCACGCTGCCGCCAGTCCTTCCATTCGCGTGGCGGTGGGGGTGATTCGCGGGGGCACGTAGAAGCTGCCCACCCAGTCGCGTCGGTCGCCCTCGGCCCGGCGGCGTTGTTGCTCGACGATGGCTTCGGTGGCCATGGCCAGCGCGTGTTTGGCCAGCGGTTCGCTGCCGGTAGCGGCGTGGATCTCATTGAGCGCGTAGAGCAGCCAATGGTCCGCCCAGTAGTCCTGCCCCTGTTGCGATTTTACCTGCCAATCGGCGGCGGCGCGGGCGGATTCCAGCCAGCCGCCTTTGGGGTCCAGCTCGTGGAGGCGCATCAGGGCGAGGATCGCCTCGCCGGGGTAGTACGCCATCTTCTTGTTCAGCCGTCGGCCGTTGGGCCAGGTCATGTAGTGGGTGTGCAGTTCGCCGGTGTCGGGGTCCTGGACGCTCTGGATCCACCGCCCGAGTTGGACGAGCGTGTCGAGGGGTTGGCGGTCGTTGCTGGCGCGGACGTACTGGGCGATGGCGATACCGGCCAGCCCCACGCCCCCGAGTTTCACGACGTTGTCTTCCACGACCACCGCCCGCTTGCGGACGGTTCCCTTGGCGGGGTGCACATGGGCCAGCAGGAACTTCAGGGCCCGCTGGGCGGCGGCGAGCAGTTCCTTCTCGCCGGTCACCTCGTAGAGCTGCATCATGGCGTAGATCGTGCCGGCGTGCCGAGGCAGGTTGTAGGCGCGTTTCTCGCCGTTGGTGGCGGGGTAGTAGTGGTACACGAATCGGCCGCTGGGCTTGACCATGCGCGTGAGGTATTCACCCGCCAGTTGGGCCCGGGCCAGCAGCCCTGCCGGCGTGAGCGGGCCGGCAAGCCGGTGCCCGCGATAGAGCTCGACCACCTCTCGCCCGTCGGTGAAGGTGGCGGCCGTGCGGAACTGGAAGCGGACCTTCGCGTGGTCGTTCCTCTGGGCGGAGAACCCGTCGGCCTTGGCGCGCCAGGGACGCTGCCGAAGGAATTCCTGCAGCGTGAAGGGGTTCAGCGCATTGCCGCCGGTCATGAGCTTGTCCCGCATGATCTCGATCCCCAGCAGGACCATGCCGTGATCGCTCGTGGTGCCCAGCCCCCACAGCGATCCGTCACGGTCCAGCGGATGGGTGAGCGTCTCGTCGGTGATCTCGTCGAGGCGATGGACCTCCTGCACCACGTCCAGCCGAAGCCATCGCGGCCGGATCGAATCGGGCAGAATGGCTCGTACCTGGGCGGCGGCGTGTTCGATGGCTGGCACTACTCCGCGCGCGGTTCCCACGACGACGCGGGCGGTCTTGACCCCGTCGCTGACGGAGATGAGCACCATCCGGGGTTGGCGGTCCTGCTGCAGGGCGTCGGGAAGGTCCGGGGCGAGCCCCAGCAGACCGGTGCGGGCGGCGGCGTAGTTTGTCAGCGCCCGCCGGGACGGCGGGGTCAGCGGAAGGGGGGCGGTGACGTCACCGAGCCAGATGCGTCCGTCGGCTGCGCTGGCGGCAGGGCGGTTGGCGTCGTCCAGTGTTGGCGGGGCGGGGGCGTCGTCCCGGCAGGCGGCGGGGCCCATCAGCAGCCCGGCCAGGAGCAGGCAGGCCAGGCGAGCGATGCGTCGGCCCCGGCGGGGCGGGGGTGTGGTGATTGGTGTGGTTTTCATCTCGGATGGATTGTACCGCCCGGGCGGATCGAATCCCAGCGCCGCCTCGGGCGGGAGATCCGCGCGGGAGTTTCGGCTTCACCTTGACAACGTTAGCGCCCCACCCGCTATAATGCTGCAACGACGGGTTGATCCCGGACCGATTTCGCCCGCGGGGCGCACGGATCGACCGATACCATCTGCACAGACAAGAGAGCTCAGTCCGCGCAACATGAAACCGTTCGTACTCCTGAAGGACCCGACACAGTACAAGGCAGAAGAAGTGGACCTTGTCCGCGACGAGGCGGCGAGGAATTACTGGCTGGACCACTTCGAGCGTCACTTCGAACAATGCATGATCCACGCGGCCGACGAGTACGGCAAGAACGCCGGGACGCAGATCGAGACGGCCCAGAAGGAGTTCGCCGACCGCATGGAAGCCCTGCGGACGGATCCGACCTCCCTGGAAAGCGGCGATCTGACCGTCATCACGCTCGATCGTCTCCGCGAGGAGATCCTCCGCCAGAACGGTCTGCGCGATCCGTATCGCAAGCTCAAACACCGCCTGAACCAGGAAGCGGCGGAGCTGTTCCCGCAGGTCTGCCGCAAGCTCCACGCGATGGCGCCCGAGGACCGCTACCTGCATCTGATCGAGTCGGTCTTCGCGGGCAACCGCCACGACCTGGGCAGCGAGAACACCATGCACCTCACCGGCAGCCCGGCCGAGTTCCTCGAACAGATCGAGAACATGCCCGACCGCCCGTGGCTGGTGGACGATTTCGAGATCCTGCTGGACGACTTCCTCGCCACCCCGCCGATGTGGACCAAGGCGATTCTCTGTGTGGACAACGCCGGGGCCGACTTCGTGCTGGGCATGATGACCCTCGCGCGGGAGATGGCACTGCGCGGAACAAGCATCGTATTGGCCGCGAACGAGGAACCGGCCCTGAACGACATGACGGTGGATGAGACCGTCGAAGTCGTCGAGACCCTAGCCGTGAAAGACCCCGAGCTCGAAGCGCTCATCCAGGGCGGCATGTTCGAGGTGGTCTCCACCGGAAGCACCATTCCCCTGCTGGACCTTTCCAACGTCTCCGACGAGCTCAACGCCGCCGCCGAAGAAGCTGACCTGGTGGTGCTCGAGGGCATGGGGCGGTCGATCGAGACCAACTACAACGCCGAATTCGTGTGCGACTCGCTTCGGCTGGCGTTGATCAAGAGCGAGCACGTCGCCGAGCGACTCGGCGGGAAAACCTTCGACTGCGTCTGCAAGTACGTCCCGATCGACAACCCGGCCGAGGACGAGGACAAGGGCGTCGAGGGCATCGAGGTCACCAGCGAGTAATGACGGCGACACTGTCCGTTCGCGACCTGGGACGGGCACCCTATGCAGAAACGCTCGCACTGCAGAAACGCCTGCTGGGCGAGGTCCGCGACGCCAAGGAAGAACGGGCCCACCTGCTGCTGGTGGAGCACGATCCGCCCGTGGTGACCTTCGGAACCTCCGGGGTCGAGACGAACCTGCTTGCCGATGAAGCGCAACTCGCCCGCGAAGGCATCGAAATCCACCGCATCCGACGGGGCGGCGACGTAACCTACCATGGCCCGGGACAACTGGTCGCCTATCCAATCCTCCGCGTCGACCTCCACGGCAGAGACGTTCACGCCTACCTCCGCAGCCTCGAAGAGGTCGTGATCCGCACGCTGGAGAACCTGGGGATCTCGGCCGGCCGCGTCGAGGGACTTACCGGCGTGTGGGTCGGCCGGGAGAACCCCCGCAAGGTCGCTGCCATCGGCGTGGGCGTCAAGCGGTGGGTGTCCTATCACGGGCTGGCGTTGAACATTCAGCCGGAGATGCGACACTTCGGGCTGATCGTACCGTGCGGTATTTCGGATCGCCCGGTGACCAGCGTCGCCGAGCTGCTCGGGACGGACGTGAGCGTTTCGCGCGTGAAACCGATTCTGGTAGACTCGCTGGGCGAGGAATTCGGGTTCGACGTGACCTGGGAGAAGGACGTTCCATGACGACGCGCGACGAGAAACCCGCCAGACCCCGCCGCCGCCTGCCGAGTTGGCTGAAGCGTCGGCTGCCCGCAGCCGGGCGGACCGACGAAATCCGGCAGCTGCTCGACGGGTTGCACCTGGCGACGGTCTGCGACGGCGCCCACTGCCCCAACCGCGGGGAGTGCTACGCGCGGGGGACCGCGACGTTCATGATTCTCGGGGAGACCTGCACCCGCAACTGCCGCTTCTGCGCGGTGGACTCGCGCGACCCGGGCCCGCCCCGGCCTCAAGAGCCTGCCGACGTCGCCGAGGCGGCGAGGCGCATGGGCCTCTCGTACGTGGTGGTTACCTCCGTCACGCGGGACGACCTGCCCGACGGCGGGGCGGGGCACTTCGCCGCGACGATTCAGGCGATCCGCCGGCAGTTGCCCGACGCGCGCGTGGAAGTGCTCACGCCGGACTTCCAGGGCGACGAGCAGGCCATCGCCACGGTCCTCCGGGCCGGCCCGGACGTGTTCAATCACAACGTCGAGACAGTTCCGTCGCTGTATCCGAAGGTACGCCCGCAGGCGGATTACCGCCAATCGCTGGAGGTCCTCGCGACTGCCGGTCGAATCGCCGAACAGTTCGGACGACGGGTCTTCACCAAGAGCGGGTTGATGGTGGGCCTCGGCGAGACGCGCGAGGAGATCCTGGCGGTGCTGGGCGATCTGCGTGAGGCGCAGTGCGATATCCTCACGGTGGGGCAGTACCTGGCGCCCTCGGACGCTCACGTTCCGGTCGAACGGTTCGTTCCCCCCGAGGAGTTCGGCGAGATCGAAGCCCACGCGCGAGAGATGGGCTTCCAGGCCGTCGCGGCAGGGCCGTTCGTGCGAAGCAGCTACCGCGCGGATGAAGTGTTCGAGCAGGGCGAGCGCTGACTGCGCTCCGCCCGCAACAAGTTGCGGGCCCTACGGGTTGTTTCTGGCAACCTTCGGCCGCGCGCCTGCTGCTATGACGTACCTTTCGGGACGGCCTTGTTCGGCTCGATGCTCTCTTTGAAATGCTCGACGATGGCCTCCAGCCTTGCCCGCACTTCCGGATCGCGCGATCTGTGGAACGACCTCTTCAGCAGGGGCACGATCACCTTGTCCATTCTCTT
>CAZFPT010000222.1:0-4948 GCA_964521005.1 uncultured Planctomycetaceae bacterium
TTGTTGCGGGCGGGATCGCGGGTCGAACGATCACCCTTTGGAACTTGTCATTTGGAATTTGCTTCTTTGCTGCTTACCCCCACGGTTCGCGGAGCCCTTCGACAAGCTCAGGACCGGCTCACCATGGGGCTTCAACTGTGATTCACCGGGTGCCACCGGCGTCTCCGCACGCCGGTGCTTTGGGATCCCATCCGATCCGCGTCGCATGGGCTTCCAGCCCATGGTCTGTTCTGTTTTCAAACGAGCTCGGTAGTTCCGTTTCGCCACGGCGAATCTGATTGCCGGGAGACACGGCCTGGAAGGCTGTGGCACCCGTTAAACAAGCACGGGTTTCAGGCCAAAACGCTCGTCCATGCCGGCTGCGGTTTTGAGCATTCCCCTGGCAAGGCCTCGACTTTTACGCTTTGGGAAGCCCGCGCCCGCGCTCACCTTCCTGTTTTGACGGTCCCTGTGAAGCCATTCAGAAGACGCGACCATTCCTGCCGGTATGGTTGGTAAGCACCGCGAAGGCGGGCAGCAGCATCGGACGGATGAGGAACGTGTCGATGAGCATGCCGGCTGAGAGGGCGAAGCCCAGCTGCAGCATGAGCCCCAACTCGCCGACCATGAGGCTGCCCAGCGTGGCGGCCATGATGATCCCGCACGAGGAGATGACCGGACCGGTGTGTACCAACGCCCGCCGGACGGCCTGGGGCGTGGGAAGACGCTTGCTTTCCTCGGCGAGACGGGCGGCCAGGAAGATGTTGTAATCCTGCCCGACGGCGACCATGACCACGAACAGGAAGATCTCGACTTTCCAGTCCAGCCCCGGCTCGCCCAGCACCATCGTGAGCACCCACCAGCTCACGCCCAGGGTGGCGAAGTAGCTCAACAGCGTCGCCACGATCATGAACCCCGAGAGAATCGCGTCGCGCAGAAGCAGATAGACCAGCACGAAAATCGTCCCCATCGTCAGCACCGAGATCACCAGCATGTCCCGTCGGGTGACCTTTTTGACGTCCACCATCTCGGCGGTTACACCGGCGAAGTGGGCCTCGGCGTCCACGGGCGATTCGACCACTTCCCGGCGAGTGACGGTGCGGACGTCCTCGAAGACGGCCATCGCTTCGGGCGTGAGGGGGCTGAGTCCCAACACCACGTCCAGCCGCAGGGTCTTGCCGTCGGGGCTGAGATATTTCCCGGCAACGGCGGCGCCTCCGAACTCGCGAGCGAGGAAGTTCTGCCACGGCGATGCGGATTTCCCGAACGGGTCGGCCAGCGTTCGGACACTTGAGACGTTGTCGATGTCGTCGAGGGCGCCGGAAAGCTGCTTGCTCAGCGCCAGCCACGTCTCGGCGTCGTGGGGTTCGCTGGCGTGGATCAACGCGGTGGTCGCGGCGATCTCCCCCCGGGGCCAGTGACGGGCGGCCATCTCCACGCCGGTAGCGGCATTGCCCACGCCTTCGGGGCGTTTCTCGACGCGGAACCCGCTCAGCGCGTCGTACAGCCAGGGCACGGTGGCGCCGCGAACGACCGGGGCAGCCAGCAGCAGCGCCCCGAGGCAGAGAATGAGCACCGGTCGGCGCGTGACGAGTTTCGCCAGCGTCGACCAGACGCGGCTGCGATCCATGGCGTCTCTCGCCAGACCCGCGCGCCACCGGTCGGTCGGCGCCGGCCAGAATACCCATCGCCCGAAGATCGCCAACAGTGCCGGGACCAGGGTGACCGACGCAGCCGCCGCGACCAGAAGGCTCAGTCCCACGGCCGGCCCGGTGGTGACGAAGATCCCGAACTGCCCGAAGCTGAGCATCATCAGGCCCGCGGCGTCCGTACCGGCTGAGGCGGCAATCGCCGGAAGCGAGGCGTCCAGCGCCTTGATGGCGGCCCGGGGAGGCGAGATGGCCTCCTGGAGACTTTCGCGGAATCGGCTGATGAGCAGCACCGAGTAGTCGATCCCCGCCCCGTACATCAGCACGAACACGAAGATGCGTTCGGCCGTCCCGGTGTGGAAGTCCACCAGCTCGCCGAGGCTGAGCGTTTTGAGCACCACGACCGAGGCCATTCCGATTCCCGCCAGCGGAATGGCTGCCGCCACCGGAGCACGGTAGACGATCAGCAGAATCACGATCACCGCGATGAGCGTGACCACACTGGTTCGCTCGTGCGACCGCTTGGCTGCGAGGGCATAATCGCTGCCGAACCCCGCCGAACCCGAGACGGCCACCTCCAGCCCCTCGGGCAGGTCGACGCGCGTAAGCAGCTCGTGCAGGTAGGCGATGAAACGGTCGGCGTGCAACGAGATGAAGTTGCTCGGGAGGTCCACCATGATGGTGGCCGCCTGTCCGCCCGGCCCGCCGGGAGCGATCTGCGGATTGGGCACGATGGGCTTGTTCACCAGCGGAAGCTCGGGCACACCCACCGACGCAGGCGAGACGACGGTCACGTCATCGAGGTCGCCCGGAGGAAGCGCCTGACCCTCCCCGGGGGCGGCCCCGTGACGGATGTACTCGGCGACCCGCTCGATGGCGACGCGGTCCTCGGCTGACAGATGCCCGTCGGTCCGCTCGAAGACAACCACCGCCTGGCTGAGTGCCTCGTCCTTCCAGAACGCCTTCCCCCAGAGTTTGACCGCCTTGACGTAGTCAGTGTGTGGCGGGAGGAACTGTTCGCGTTCATTCTCCGAGGGGTCGATATGGGGCGTGAACACCGCCAGCGCCGCGGTCAGCAAGCCCCACGCGAGCACCACCCACCAACGGCGGCGATAGATATGCGATCCGAGTTTCACAATGCACTTACCGGTAGACGCTTATGAAATATCCCCCGCCTTGGGGGCCCGCCGGATTGTAACGGTTTTGCGATTCGTTTCAAGAAAGCGTTCGCGGTGTCGGCAGCACGTGCTGACGGGTCGCCGGGCGGAATTCGACCCGCGCGGTTACTCGAACAGGGCCGACCCGATGCGGAGGACGGTTGCTCCCTCCTCGACGGCGATCTCGTAATCGTTGCTCATGCCCATCGAGAGATGTTTGAGGGTGGGTCTGCCAATCTGGTCGCGTTGCATGTCGGCCATCACTTCGCGCAGGCGGGAGAAGCTCTCGCGGACGGCGTCGGCGTCGGCCGACAGCGGGGCCATGGTCATCAGGCCAACCAGTCGAAGGTTCTTGAACGTGCAGACCATCTCGCCGAGATGCCCTGCCGCCCCGACCGGCACGCCGTACTTCTGCGGCTCCTGCGAGCAGTTCACCTGGACAAAGACGTTTACGGTCTGGCCGGTGCGCGAGGCGCGGTCCTGGAGTTCCTCCGCCAGACGAAGCGAGTCGAGCGAATGCACCGTCGTGGAGGCCTGGAGCGTGTGTTTGACCTTGTTCCGCTGCAGGTGCCCGATCATGTGCCAGCGGATCGGACGGGGCACGTCGTTTCGGCGGCGTTTGAGGTAGGCGTCGAGCTGGGCCGCCCGCTCGGTGAGTTGCTGGGCCCGGTTCTCGCCGAAGTCCGTGATTCCCGCGTCGATGAGGTTCTTGATGGTCTCCAGGTCCACCGTCTTGGTGACGGCGACCAGGGAGATCTCCGACGGGTCGCGCCGCGCGCGTCGGCAGGCGGCCCGGATGTTCTCGCGAATGGTCGCGAGGTTCTTCTCGATTCGGTTTCGTGACACTGCCATGGGCGAACTGTACCCACTCCCCGCCGCGCATTCAAGACGCCGTCGGCGCGAGCTATTCCTCCAGCGGCGACTGATCCAGGAAGTCCCGCAGCTGATACTCGTCGTACGAGCGGAATCTTGCGCCGGTCTCGGCGGCGAGGTCCTCCAAAATTTTCGCATCGGCCGGGCGCGACCCGATGGAAATCAGCACGAGCTTTCGACCCGACTGCGACGCCCAGGACGCCATCGCCGCCGTCGCCTTCGGATCGTCGATGGGGCCTCGCGTCAGCAGGACGACCGTCTTCGCGCCGACCTTGTCGGCCGACTCGATCGCCGCGGGGATCACCGCGTCGGTCGTGCCGCCCGGATAGGTCGTATCCAGCACTTTCAGCATGCGTTTGGCCGCCGCCTGTCCGCCGCTCAGCAGGCCGGCCATCGGCTGGGTAAGCCCCTGGGAGGAGGCGTCCTTCATCACCAGCAGTCGGGCCCGGGCCGATTCGGGCAGCGACGCCACCGAGCGGTACACCATGACGGCGGCGTAGCCGATGGTCGGCCTCATCGCCCCGCCGGCGTCCACGACATATGCAACCGGAGGCTGTATCGCGATGTCCCCCGCCACCACCGACGAGCCACCCGCGGCGAAGGGGTTCACGCGCGAGGGGGGCGGCGGCGCGTTGGGGTCTCGCGGGGCCTGCGCAACCGGGCCCTGATGCGGCGATTCCTCACCGTTCGAAGACACCATGGCCACCACGGCCCACGCCAGTCCACCCAGCACCAGCACCAGCAGGCCGATCAGCACGAGAGTGAAGATGCCCTGGACGCGAACGGGCTTGGCCATGGCGACGTGCTGGGCGCGGTGTGCGCCTTTGAGGTCGCTGTCAGCCGACGGCTGGCCTGCTTCGGCCGGTTGCCTGGTTGCGGGGGCTTTGTGCTTGGGCGCATCCGGGCGGGGTGACGGAGCGGCCGGACGGGCCTTGGCGGAGCGAGCGCCGGACTCGGGAACGGAGACGATCGCCTTGCAGTACGGGCAGCGACACATGCTGCCGGTAAACGCCTCGTCCACGGAGATCTTCTTTTTACACTCGCTGCAACGGATGGTGATGGCCATGTCTGCCTTCCTGCCGGGGTATCCGATGGGTCCCTACACGGTATCGCCGGATTCGGTTGACGACAACAGGATTTGCACGCCAGGGTGCTTGACCAACCAGTTCGCAGGTTTCGGCAGCATCACCGGAGATCGCGCCCGCAACAAGTTGCGAGCCCTACGGCCTGCCGACCCCCCAGCCAAGGGTGCCCCGGTTTGTGCAGCGAGCCCAAGCGAGCTGAGCAACC
>CAZFPT010000223.1:0-4917 GCA_964521005.1 uncultured Planctomycetaceae bacterium
CGGAGCAACCCGGTTGCTCCCGTCTCCGCCCTGCGGGCTCCGTCGTGGCAGGCAGCTCGCTTGGGCTCGCTGCACAAACCGGGGCACCCTTGGTTCGGGGTCGGTCGAAACGACACAAACCCGGACATCTTTGTCGCTTGTCGCTCGATACCCCCACGGTTCGCTGCGCTCACCATGGGGCTTCAACGATACTTCGGGCACCCACCTTGTCGCGTGTCGCGATTCGCTTGTCGCTCGATACATGAAGCGTGCCCCCGCCCATTCATGTCGCACGCCTTTTGCCGAGTTTGTTTTGCGGGAGCTTGCAGCCGCCGGGCGGGGGTCATATCATAGTCCAATTCACCAAGGACGAACACCGCCGCCCCAGTCCAGGGAGGACGCATGAACAACAAAATCATCGCCGAGGGCATCACGTTTGACGACGTGCTGCTCGTGCCCGATTACTCGACCGTCAACCCCTCCGAGGTCGAGCTCTCGACGCAGCTGACCCCCAAGATCCGCCTGAACATCCCGGTTGTCTCGGCGCCGATGGATACCGTCACCGAGGGCGCGCTGGCGATCGCGCTGGCCGAGGAGGGCGGGGTGGGCTTCATCCACCGGAATCTCTCGAAGGAAGCCCAGGCGCTGGAGGTCGAGAAGGTCAAACGCAGCGAAAACGGGATCATCACCGACCCGAAGACCCTCGGGCCCGACGAAAGCACCGCCACCGCCCGAATGCTGATGTCCGAGAACAAAATCTCGGGCGTCCCGATTGTCGAAGGCGACGGAAAGCTGGTGGGCATCATCACCCGGCGGGACATGAAGTTCCTCCAGGGCGATACGGTGATTCGCGACGTGATGACCTGCGAGAACCTCATCACCGCCCCACCCACCACGTCGCTGGACGAGGCGGAGAAAATCCTCAACCGCGCCAAGGTCGAGAAGCTCCTGCTGGCCGACGACGACGGACGACTGGCCGGGCTGATTACCATGCGGGACGTGGACAAAATGCAGGACAACCCCCGCAGCTGCAAGGACGAGCGGGGCCGTCTTCGCGTGGGGGCTGCCGTCGGCGTGCTGGACTACGATCGGGTGGACATGCTCGTGGATCGCGACGTGGACGTGATCTGCGTGGACACCTCGCACGGCCATAAGGAAATCGTGCTGGAGACGGTCCGGCAGATCAAGTTGGCCCACGACATCGAGGTGGTCGCGGGGAACATCGCCACCGCCCGGGCGGCTGAGGACCTCATCAAGGCCGGCGCCGATTGCCTTCGCGTGGGCATCGGGCCCGGGGCGATCTGCACCACGCGGATCGTGGCGGGCGTCGGCGTCCCGCAGGTCACCGCGATCATGGAATGCACGCGGGTGGGGGCAGCCAATGGCGTGCCGGTGATGGCCGACGGCGGGGTCCGACACAGCGGCGACATCGCCAAGGCACTGGCCTCCGGTGCGAATGCCGTGATGATGGGCAGCCTGTTCGCCGGGCTCGACGAGTCGCCCGGGGAGTTGATCATCTACCGGGGCAGACGCTTCAAAAGCTATCGCGGGATGGGCTCGATGGACGCCATGCTCGCCGGGTCGGCCGACCGATACAACCAGGACGCCAAAGACTACCGCAAGCTCGTCCCCGAGGGCGTGGAAGGACGCGTTCCGTATCGAGGCCCGCTGGAGGATTTCGTCCATCAGCTCTGCGGAGGCCTGCGCAGCGGGATGGACCATTGCGGCGCCCAGACGGTGGACGAGTTCCGCACGAAGGCGAGATTCCTGCGGGTCTCCTCGGCGTCGCTGGTGGAATCGCACCCGCACGACATCAGCATTACACGCGAGGCGCCGAATTACTTCGGCATCGCCGGCAGCAGTCAGGACGAATAGCAATCGTCTCCCGCGGCGATATCATTCCGCCGGGGGGACCAGATCGAAAGGAAGCGACAATGACCGGTTCGTTGACCAAGACGTGGGCTTGCGTGCTGATGGCGGGGCTGCTGGCAGCGGGGGGGTGTGCACAGTGGGAACACACTCCAGGCCGATCGCGCGACCTGGGCTCCGTGAGCATGCCCCGCGCGTTTGCGGCTTCGCGAGAGGTGCTCAGCGCGCATTTCCCCATCGCCGAGGCCGATCCGGTCACGCGGACGATCAAGACGCGCCCCAAACCCGTTGACGCCCCGGCAGAACGGCTGCTGGGAAGGTCCGACGCCCGGCAGGTCGGCACGCTTCGTCTGCGGGAAGAAGAGGGACGCGTGGTCGCGCATCTGTCCATCGCACAACAGCGGAAGGGCGGGCAGGCCGTCCGGCAGCGCGTGCTCGACGAGGAAAACTACAGCGGCCGACCGAGAACGCCGGCACATACCGGCGGTGCCATCGAACCATCGCAGAACGACGACTGGCAGGTGTACGGCTACGACCATCGACTCGAATCGGTGATACTAGCCGAGATCTACCGCACACTGCATGAGTCGTCGAGTCCGTCTGAGCCGTAAGATGTCTTCTCATGGGGGTTGTCGTATAGCGGCCGGGCGCTGGGCTCGCACCGGTCGACTGCCCCGCCAGAGCCGTGTGTCCGTGGGATCGCCCCGCGACGTGGGAGACGCAAAGCGCGCCGGTTCAGAAACGAACCGTTTCGCCGTTCCCTGTGTTCGGCAAGAGGTCCCACGCTTCTATTACCGATTGCGTAGAATGGCTGTCAGAATGCGTAAAAGTTCCGCAAATCCGTGGATTGCTTGTGGCAATAGTGCCAATAATCCCTATACTGGAGTTGTCTCAGAAGGAAATTGGTACTTTGTGTTCAGCCGGGCGTTCATTTCTGGTCCGGCTCGCTGCGGGGCGAGTGGAGATGGCCTGTGTTTAAGTGTATCGTCACGTCCTGCCGGGGGCTGCGATGAATGCGCCCGATCTCCAGTACTGGTCTGCTCTGCCGGAAGGGGGCGTCTATCCCATGCAGGATGAGCTCCTCAGTCAGCTGCACGATTACGTGGTCATCACAGATCCGCACGGGCGGATCCTGTTCGCTTCGCCCCAGCTTCTGCAGCTCGGTTCGCGCCGTAAGGAGGACGTGATCGGTCAGCCTTTCACGGAGCTGTTCGTCGCTCGCTATGGAGATGACGAATCGGCCGAGGAGGTGCTCCAGGCCACGCGTGATGGTGGCTGGCAGGGCGTGATCGAGACACTGGCCGACCCGGACGATCCCCACACTCTGGAGGCGAGAGGCCTTCCCATCCGCGACGCTTCCGGCGAGATCATTGCGCTGATGGGCATCGCCGAGGACCGCACAGCCCGCCATGAGGTGCTCGAGGAGCTCTCGCGTCGCGAACAGCAGATGCGATTCACCTTCGACGATGCCCCCATCGGGGCAGCCGTCATCGGCCTCGACGGCAGGGCGATCCGCGTCAACAGCGAGCTGTCTCGCATGACCGGGTACACGCGCGAGGAAATGGAGGGCACGTCCTTCCAGGCCATCACGCACCCCGACGACGTGGACATGACCCTCGCCCAGTATCGCCAGCTCATCCTGGGCAAGCTGGACCAGTACCAGATGGACAAACGCTACGTCTGCAAGGACGGCAGCATGCTGTGGGTGAGTCTTTCGGTGCGTCTGGTTCGGGGGCGGGACGGCGAGCCTCTCTACGCCCTGGCGATGATGGAGGACATCAGCGACCGGCGCGAAGCCCAGGCTGCCCTCCGCAAGCAGGAAGCCCAGATGCGCAACGCCACCAAGATGGAGGCCATCGGTCGATTGGCCGGCGGAATCGCGCACGATTTCAACAACCAGCTGACCGTGGTAAAGGGCTACTCCGAGATGCTCCTGCGGGAGCTGGATCCGGAAAGCTCGCAGCACGAGTCGGTCGAGGAGATCCGCGCTGCCGCCCAGCGCGCCGCGGACCTGACCAATCAGTTGCTGGTGTTCGGGCGCAAGCGGGCCCTCCGCGCGGAGGTGCTGGACCTCAACCAGGTTCTGCGCGAGATGGGCGGGCCGCTGGCGAGAATGCTCGGGGAGGACATCGAGCTGAGCACGATCGTCGACCCCGTTCTCGGTGCCGTCAAGGTGGACCGCGCGCAGCTGCAGCAGATGATCGTGAATCTGGTGGTCAACGCCCGCGACGCGATGGACCCGCCAGGGCGGATTACCATCGAGACAGCCAACGTGTCGATCGCACCTCGTCAGTTCCCCGAACGGCCGTCGCTGTCGGCGGGCCCGTACGCGATGCTCTCGGTCGCCGATACCGGCAAAGGCATGGACGAGGAGACGCGCCGAAACGTCTTCGAGCCGTTCTACACCACCAAACCCCAGGGCGAAGGAACGGGGCTGGGCCTGGCGATGGTCTACGGGCTGGTCCAGTCCAGCAACGGACACGTCGAGGTCGAAAGCAACCCGGGCGCCGGGTCGGTCTTCCGCGTGTATCTGCCCACCGTGATCGTCGGCGAGCAGGCCGGCGAACCTGCCGAGGCCCCCCCTCAGCAGACTCCCTCCGACGGACGTACCGTGCTGCTGGTCGAAGACGAGGAAGCCGTCCGTCATGTGCTGGTTCGCGAGCTTCGCCTGGCGGGCTACACCGTGCTGGAAGCCGCCGACGCCCGCGAGGCCCTGCCGCTGGGCGAACACTACACCGAGCCGATCGACCTGCTGGTGACCGACGTGGTCATGCCCGGAATCAAAGGTCCGGAACTGGCGAAGAAACTCCTGCGCGTCCGCCCCCGGATGCAGGTGCTGTTCATCTCCGGCTACTCCGAGCCGATCACGCTGGAGGACAACCGACCGACGAACCTGCTTCGCAAGCCCTTCAGCCCGGCCGAGCTTACCGAAGCCGTCCACGCCGCCCTGGGCGACAGCCCAGCGGCGCAGTAGGTCCGGCGGCTGCCGGCAAGATTGCAGCATTCCTCGTTCCAGTGAGTGGGGGAACCGCACAGGCCCAGAAAAGCTCAGAACCGCACTGCCTCAGC
>CAZFPT010000224.1:0-4804 GCA_964521005.1 uncultured Planctomycetaceae bacterium
CTTCGCAGGTACCGCAAAAGCCTGAAGCGAGCTTTGTGCTACGTTGCCTGCCCCGTAGCCCACTGTAAAATGTGAAGGGCTTCGCAGGTACCGCAAGCCTGAAGCGAGCTTTGTGCTACGTTGCCTGCCCCGAAGCCAACGGAAAACTTTTGAATGGCTTCGCAGGTACCATCGCAGGCCTGAAGCGAGCTTTGTGCTACGTTGCCTGCCCCGAAGCCAACCAAAAAGACAGGAGCTGTCGTGACAAGCATTGTGAATCGCAGGTGGATGGGACGAATCGCATTGGCCGGGATGTTGCTGGTGTCGGTGGCCCTGGTCTGGGCGCAGGGTTCGGCCGGCGAGCAGGCCTCGGATTCCGGCGACCAGACCGCCGCCAAGACAGATTCGGTTCCCTCCCGCGCCGAGCCGATCAACCCGTACGAGAAGTTCCGCAGGGACGGCTTTGCCAAGGCGGTGGACGGTGAATTCCACGCCGCCCTGAAGGAACTCAACCAAGCCGTCGCCCTGCATCCGGACGACAAGCAGCTCGCCCGGGCGGTGAAGATGCTCAAGCAGTACAACCAGGGCATGCAGAGCGTCGTCCAGGAGCGCAAGGACGAGTACGAACAGGCCGTCCAACGCGTGCGCCGGGGAATGCTGGCGTGGAACTATCAGACCAAGCTCAAGGAGCGCAAGCTCTTCGATAAGCTGCACGAGAAGGTGTTCGACGACGCCGCCGCCGCGTACAACAAGACGGCCCTCTCGGCGGACCTTCTGACGACCGACCCCAACGCGATGGACTCCCTTCGCGAGGAGACCATCGCCGGGCTCAAGGAGTCGATCAAGCACATCACCGACGCAGCGGCCATTGTGAAAGACGATGACGACGTGTTCTCCCGCGGGTTCACCTCGCACGTGGACGCCTACAAGGCCGTCCTGCACGAGTATATCGCTGCCTGGAAGGCCGCCTCGGTCCAGACGCCGGACGCCATCGACCGCAGCGTCGAGACGCTCGAAGCCATCGAGGACCGCATCGCCGACGCGCTGGCGGACGCCGAGACGTACGTAGCCACCAAGCCCTGGCAGATCGCCCTCTCCCAGGCCCGCCTGGCCAGGGAGATCGCCGTGGACAAGGACGAGGTCCTCCAGGCGGAGTGGTACAAGGATGCGATCGCCCTGGGCGAGAAGGTGGGCAAGCAGGCGATGGAGAACGCCGAATGGCAGGACGCCCTGGACGCCTACGCCGGGCTGTACGAGATCAACCGCGACAGCGAGACCTACCAGACGCAGCGGAAGGTCGCCGCCCGCCACGTCCGCGTGCTTCGTCTCTATGGCAGCGAGGAATCCAAAGACACCACCACCCAGCCGACCACGCAGAACGCGGCGACGCCGTGGAAGGAGGTCGCCAGCGAGATCGACGGGAGAATGGTCGAGGACGCCATCAGCCGAATGTCCCGGGCGTATGTTTCGAGCATCGACTACCGCAAGCTCACACACAGCGGCCTGCGGGCGGTGAAGATCCTTGCCGAGACGCCCCAGGTGGCCAACACGTTCGAGGGGCTCAAGGACAAGGACAAGAAGGCCCGGTTCATCGAGGCGGTCGACCGCGCGATGAAGCAGTTCGACAAGCGCACACGGCTGGACAGCCTCTGCCTGCAACTGGCGCTGAACAAGGTGCTCTTCGCCAGCGAAGATACGGTGGGCATTCCCACCAACGTCCTGGCGATGGAATTCACCGACGGCTTCCTGGAAGAGCTCGACCGGTTCAGCTCGATGATCTGGCCGTCCGAGGTGGAAGACTTCACCAAGCTGACGATGGGCAAATTCATCGGCGTGGGGATTCAGATCAACAAGGCCCCGGGTCAGCCGTTGAAGGTGGTCACGCCGCTGGTGGGCTCGCCGGCGTACAAGGCGGGCATCAAGAGCAACGACGAGATCATCGCCGTTGACGGGGTGGACACTGTTCCGCTGACGGTCAACAAGCTCGTGCGGATGATTACCGGCAAGGAAGGAACGACCGTGACGCTGACGATCAAACGGGTCGGCCTGCCCAAACCCCGCGAGGTCAAGGTTGTCCGCCGCGAGATCCAGATCCGTACCGTCAAGGGATGGCGCCGCTGCGAGAACGGCGAGTGGGACTATCTGATCGACCCCGAAAATAAGATCGGCTACATCCGCGTCACGCAGTTCACCCGCACCACCGCCTCGAACCTGGCGGCCGCCTTGAAGGAGCTTCGCGGCCAGGGCGTCAACTCGGTCGTGCTGGACCTGCGGTTCAACCCCGGAGGCCTGCTGCGCTCGGCGCGGGACGTCTCTGCCGAGTTCCTCGCCAGCGGGACCGTCGTCACTACCAAGGGTCGGCAGATCGCCCGGCAGGTGCTTCGCGTGACCGGCGAGGGCAACTACCACACCGGCGACCTGGTGGTGCTGGTCAACGAGCTGTCCGCCTCGGCGGCAGAGATCGTCTCCGGCGCGCTGCAGGACTGGGACCGCGCGACCATCGTCGGCCAGCGTTCCTACGGCAAGGGAAGCGTGCAGAACGTCATCAACCTCGGCGACGGCAGGGCGTATCTCAAGCTCACCACCGCCTACTACTACCTGCCCTCCAACCGCCTGCTGCACCGGCGGAACGGCGACAAGAAGTGGGGCGTCGATCCCGACGTGTCCGTCTATATCACGCCCGACCAGATGCGCGAGTGGCTGGACATCCGCCGCAAGACCGACCTCATCCAGGAGGTCGATCCCGAACAGCAGGAAATCAAGCTGAAGAAACAGTTCCAGGCCGACATCCAGCTGCGTTCGGCGACGATGCTCCTGAAGATGATGAGGCTCCGCAAGTCGCCCCCCGTCGAGACCGCCGCCAAGGACCGAGACGCCGCGTAACCGCCAACCGAAGGAATCCATGACGTACCATCGCTCGTTTGCCGTGTTGGCTGCACTCGCTCTGGGGCTGATCGCCGGGGGCTGTCGCGGCGAGGGGTCCGCCCACGCCCGCACCTACGGCCGACCGGACGCCGACGAGGGCAAGGTCCGCCCGTTCGACATCTCCAGCCCCGAAGCGGTGCTCCTGCTCAGCGGCGGAACCAACGGCAAGATGGAACTGTGCAACTGCTCGGGCCCCATGCCCGGCGGGCTCGCCCGTCGCAGCGGACTCATCCGCAGCTACCGCGCCCGCTACGACGGGGCCCTGGCGATCGACGTGGGCGACGCCTTCTGGATCCAGCCCGAAAGCGTCCGGAACGACTACGTCATGCGGGGCCTGGCGATGGTCGGCTACGACGTGGTCTGCCTGGGCGACCAGGAATGGGCTGCCCGCCCGGCCCGGCTGGCGAAGATCCTGCGCGAGGCCGACCTCACCCCGCTGTCCACCACCGTCTCCGACACCTCCGACGCCAACGTCCCTCTCCGCCGCGAGGCCACCTTCCGGCGCGGCGGGGCGACGATCACCGTGCTGAGCAATCTCCAGCGCGACTGGCTGCTGTTCTTCCCGCAGGAACGGCTGGGGGAGATGGCCTTCGTTCCGATGGAGCGGTTGGCCGCCCGCACGAAGGCACTCAAGGCGAAGGGGCACTGCGTGATCATCGTGACCCACGGCGACGATACCGCCGCCGACGCCACCGCTGAGGCGTGCAGGCCCGACCTGGTCGTCCGCGGGCATACCACGCGGACCGCCAGGGAACCCCGCACCCGCGCGGGAGTGCCGATCCTCAAGGTCGGCCATCCCGAGATGGTCTCTGCGGTGGCACTGAAGCTCAGCGACGTCGGGCGAATCGAGGGCATGGACTTTCGCGTGGAGATCGTCACCGAGGATTGGCCGATGGACTTTCGGCTGATCCAGCTGTACCAGGCGTTTGTCCACGTCGCCCTGCGAGACGAACTGGACCACGCCCGCAAGATCGACCTGGAGTACGTCAGCCCCGAGTCCTGCGCGTCGTGTCATCCCGGCGAGTACGCCTCCTGGAAGAAGACCCCGCATGGCCGGGCGTATGCGTCTGTCGAATCGGTCGGTCGGGGCGACGACGCCGACTGCCTGAAGTGTCACACCACCGGCCATGGGCGCGACGGCGGGTTCGTCTCGATGGTCAGAACCCCCGGCCAAGGCGGGGTGACCTGCCAGGCATGCCACCGCGTGAACCTCGCCGACCACAAGGCCAACCCCGCTGCCGTCCCGCCGGCCAACGGGGCCACCTGCGGCCTCTGTCATACGCCCATCACGTCGCCGGGCTTCTCCGCCGAGAAGAACATCCAGGCCGGCCACGGCATCCATAAATAGCGCGTGACGTCCATCGTGCATGTGCGGTTTGTGACCCACCGTCGCACGGCCTTCCAGGCCGTGTCTGCCGCCAGGCCGTAGGGCTCGCAACTTGTTGCGGGCGGAATCGCGGGTCGATGCGGGACGATCACCCATTGGAACTTGTCATTTGGAATTTGCTTCTTTGCTTCTCTACCCCCACGGTTCGCGGAGCTCACCATGGGGCTTCAACGATATTCCGGGTGCCCGGGATTGTGCCGGTCGGACCGAGCGCAGCGAGGGAGGAACGGAGCAACCCGGTTGCTGCGATGTCCGACCACTACCTGAAGCGCGATCCGGAGCAACCCGGTTGCTCAGCTCGCTTGAGCTCGCTGCACAAACCGGGGCACCCTTGAAAGGGCTGATCGCCGTAGGGCCCGCAACTTGTTGCGGGCGCAACGCCGAAGACGAAAACAGAACATGGGCAGGATGCCCATGCGACGCCAAAACGGGTGCCACCGGCGTCTCCGCACGCCGGTGCCGTAGGGCCCGCAACTTGTTGCGGGCGCAACGCCGAAGACGAAAACAGAACAT
>CAZFPT010000225.1:0-4787 GCA_964521005.1 uncultured Planctomycetaceae bacterium
GCGATGCTCACGCGCCGGAGACGCCCGCAAAACGTGGTGTAAGGCGAAGGTCGTCCAGTTTGTAGGGCTGGCGATCCGCCAGTTGCGTTTCACGGGGGGAAGCCCGTCGAGAAGCGTTTGATTCCGGTACCCGTTTATCGGCGACACCGTTCGAGGCGGATTGCCGGCGGAACGGGAACGCAAATACTACCGATGCATTCCGCCGGCAAACCGTCTGCCGGTTCTCCTTACCGGCGTCTTCCGGCACACACAGCAATTCGGCCCGCAAGCGTTTGCCGCGCCTGCCCCGACGGTTCGCCGGCCCTACGCACTGTCTTCCGAGAAAAGGTTGCGGCCCCTGCATCCACGATGCCCACGCGCCGCCGACGGGGCCGATAGACGGGCCCGCCCGCGGCGCGGAGCAGTCAATCCTCCCCTCGTTTGGCGAGGGGGATGCGGCGGTTGCTGCTTTGGTGTTACTTCTTCTCGTAGTAGGTGGTTCGCACGGGCACGACGTCGTACTTCTTTTTGATCCCGGTGGGCATGACGTTGTCGGGGTCCGGGAAGATGTCGATGTCGTTGTTGCTCTCGTCGCCGCCCCCCTCGCTGCCGCCATGGAGGTAGCCGAGGTTCGAGTCGCACACGCTTCCGCCCTTCAGCCAGGAGGGGCTCTGGTTCATGAGGATGTTCCCGTCGCTGTCGACCATCTTGGCCATGGATACGACGGTGCCATGGACGCGCACCTTGTCACGAAGGTCCACCACGCCCCCCAGGACCAGCCCGCGGATGGTGGAGTCGGAGTCCATGCTGTTTCCGCGGCAGTCGCCGATATTGACGTTGTAGTTCGGGGCCATCAGCGTCACGCCACCGAGGGCAGCCTGGATCATCTCGCTCTTGAAGATGGTATCGCCCTCGAAGTCCATGCGGTTCTTGTTCCAGTCCAGCGTCTTGGGGCAGCCGGTGATGATGGGGCCCTCAAAGGTGCAGTTCTTGAAGGTCACGCTGTTCTGGTTGCTGTTTTTGGGGCTGTCGGTGTCCTCGTCGACCTCGATGAACGTGATGCCTTTGAACGTGCAGTTCTCGAAGGTGGGGTTGGTGCCCTTGGGCACTTTGAGATTGTTGAAGGCAGGCTGGTTTCCGTCGGCCCCGTCGTGGTTGGTCCACTTGTTTCCCGTATCGGCGGGGGGCAGCACGCCGGTGGCCTGGGCGCGAAGGGGCGTCATGTCGAAATCGTCCGGGTCCAGGGTCATCGCCTCTTCGGGGACGTTGTACTCGATCTGGCTGCGCAGGGCCTTGTCCGGGTTGCCCAGGGCGTTGTCGCAGGTGAAGATGGGCCCGGAGTAGTTCGGGTCGTTCATGCGGACCCCGCCGTTGGGGTCGTACTGGTCGCTGTAGGCCGGCCCGGCGTAATTGGGGTCTTTGAAGACGTCCTCGTCCCAGACGATCCCATCGTGGAAGTCGACGTCCTTCGAGTCGGTCCCGGTGAAATCCTCCTTGCTCAGCGTGGTGGCCAACTGACCCTTGATAAAGCCCTGGGGTCCCAGGTCCAGGTTCAGCGGATAGGTCTTGTGGTTTCGCACGCCTTCCTTCGGGTTGCGTCCCCACGCGCTGGCGATGGGCCCATGGACGCGAACATTTCCGCGGGCCACCACGCGGACCGACGAGGACATGGCGAACTTCAGGAGTGTCTTGTTGACCTGGACTTTGTAGGTCATCCCCAGTTCTCGCTGCAGGCTGCCGGACCTGCCGGTCACGCCCAGATCCAGCAGGTGGGTGTTGGCGTCGGTGGGGTCCTGGCGGATGTCGATGTCCAGCTTGAACTGTTGGCCGCTGTCGGGCAGGTTCATGTAGGCCACCGCGATGCTGTTGCCGTCCTTGACGACGGAGTTGGCGTCGGCGAAGAACCCCGGGATCAGGACGTCTTTGAGATGCTCGTGGACGACGTCGACCATGTTCGGGTCGGTGGCGGTGCACTTCTGTTGCTGGAGGCCTTGCATGAGGAATTCGGTGTACGCCATTCCGCTCTCTGCCACGAGACGGGCGGACAGCGCGTCGGCGTGATTGACGGCCTTGCGGACATTCATGTCCGACTGGTAGGCAAGGACTACCGCCATCGAGCTGAAGACGGTAATGAGAATCAGAGCGAGGATCGTGACAATGCCGCAGCGCTTGGAGCGCGCGCGGGTTCGGAGCAGTCGGGTTGTAGCCATCGCGGTCATCCTCCAGGTGCGGGTGCGGACGAGCGAGCCCTCCCGGGGCAGATCACGCAGGCCATCCTGGCCGTCTGTTTGGCGTCCTGGCCGGTTACAGCAGGAGGTCGATCGTCGTTTTCATCATGTCCGAGGCCGCCCTGAACACAGCGGCGTTGGCCTCGTGATGCCTCGCAGCCCTCGTAACGTCAGTCACGTCCTGCGTCAACGTGTCGGCCCCGCGGGCCACACGCCCCGCGGCGCGGTCCATCCGCTCGGTTTCCCTCGCCATCCCGGCCAGGGACGATTCCATCGCAGACGGCAGACGGTTGATCGGCATCATTCGGCTCCCGGTTAAGCAATACACAACGTGAGTCGGGCATTCTCCATCATGTACCCTACGATTTGGCCGCCCCGGGGCCCAAGACAGTTCAGAAAACCGGGCGAAATGGTCTTGTACAGGTCGGGGGCGATGCGTACATTAGCAGATTCGTCCCCGGTGCGCGATGCGCGCCGGCGGGCGAGTTGGCTGGATGGTCCAGCCGCCCGCCGACGGGGCAGGAACCGTCGGCCGGGGTGCCCTCGTCAACGGGATGGGGGAATCGGCTCCGGAACCGAACGTTTTGACAAGTCAGGATTCTCTTTTACATGGTCGATTATAATCTGATCCGTTCGCTCGACGTCACCGAGGAGGATGTCGAGAAGGAAATGGCCGAGGCGCTGGGGGGCACGTTCACGGAAGACGCGCTCGGCGAGATGGTCAAGGGCGAAGCCGTCCACACGCCCGGAACCATCCTCAAGGGGCACATCGTCGACATCATCGGAAACGACGTGATCGTCGAGGTCGGTCTCAAGAGCGAAGGCTCGGTCGAGATCAGCGAGTTCGACGAACCTTCCGCCCTGGAAGCCGGTCAGGAGATCGAGGTCTACCTCGAATCCGTCGAGTCGGACTCCGGGCTGGTCGAGCTGTCCAAGCGCAAGGCCGACCGCATCCGCGGCTGGGAGCGTCTGGTGGCCGACAATAACGAGGGCGACGAGATCACCGGGACCGTCACCCGCAAGATCAAGGGCGGGTTGCTGGTGGACATCGGCGTTCCGGCGTTCCTGCCGGCCTCGCAGGTGGACATCCGTCGTCCCCGCGACATCGGCGATTACATCGGTCAGCAGATCACCGCGAAGATTCTCAAGATCGACGAGGATCGGCGGAACATCGTCATCTCCCGCCGTCGCCTGATCGAAGAGCAGCGGGCCGAAGCCAAAGAAAAGCTCATGAAGGAGATCAAGGAAGGCGAACTCCGCAAGGGCGTGGTCAAGAACATCGCCGATTTCGGCGCGTTCGTGGACCTGGGCGGCATCGACGGGCTGCTGCACATCACGGACATGAGCTGGGGCCGCATCGGCCATCCTTCCGAGGTGGTCAACATCGACGAAGAGATCGAGATCATGATCCTCAACGTCGACTACGAGAAAGAGAAGATCGCCCTCGGGCTCAAGCAGAAGACCCCCAGCCCGTGGGAGAACGTCGAAGAGAAGTTCCCCACCGGCTCGCGCGTTACCGGCGAGGTGGTCAACATCATGTCCTACGGTGCCTTTGTGAAGCTCGAAGAAGGCCTCGAGGGTCTGGTGCACATCTCCGAGATGTCCTGGACGCGGCGGATCAACCATCCTTCCGAGATGGTCTCGCAGGGCGACCAGATCGAGGTCGTCGTGCTCGAGATCGACAAGGCCAAGCAGGAAATCTCCCTGGGCATGAAACAGGCCGAGACCAACCCCTGGATGGTCGTCAAGGAGAAGTATCCCCCGGGAACGGTGATCACCGGCCTGGTGCGGAACATGACCAACTTCGGCGCCTTCGTCGAGATCGAGGAAGGCATCGACGGGCTGTTGCACGTTTCGGATCTCTCGTGGACCCGCAAGATCGGGCATCCGTCCGAGGTGCTCAAGAAGGGCCAGGAGCTCCAGTGCGTGGTGCTCGCGGTCGACGAGGAAAAGATGCGCGTCGCCCTGGGTCTCAAGCAGCTCACCGAGGACCCCTGGCTGCGACAGATCCCCGAGCATTACCTGCCCGGGCAGATCGTCAAGGGCAAGGTCACCAAGATCACGAACTTCGGCGTCTTCGTCGAGCTCGAGCCCGAGCTGGAAGGCCTGCTGCACGTCTCGGAGTTGGCCGACTACAAGGTCGAGAACCCCAAGGACGTCGTGAAGGTCGGCGAGGAGCTGGAAGTCAAGATCCTCCGCGTGGACACCGAAGACCGCAAGATCGGCCTGTCCCTCAAGCGTGCCCAGTGGGCGGCTGAGGAAGGCGAAGGCGGCGGCGTGGAAGCCACCTCCGGCGGCGGCGAACGACGTCGCGGCGGGTTGGAAGGCGAAGGCGGCCTGCTGGGCGAGATGGCCGACAACATCATCAAGACCATCCGCGAAGGCGAAGAAGGCGAAGAATCGAACGCTGCCGAAGCCCAGGAAGAACAGCGCCCCAAGCGCGAAACCGAATCGGTCGATTCCGAGACCGCCGACGAGATCGCCATGGACGCCCTGGAAGAGAAGACCGAAGAGAGCAGCGAAGAGAAGAAAGAGGAGGGCGGCGAAGAGTAAAACCCGCCTGCCTCAGACGCATCCTCA